>NZ_JALPTB010000030.1 GCF_023218075.1 Rhodococcus sp. HM1
CCTCCCGGATCCCGTATGTGCACCGGCGCCTGGCCGAACTCGGCCCGATCGCCACCCTCGACGACCCGAAAACCGTCGTCGCCAAGGGCGCGGCCGGGTTCGTCGCCGGCGGACGCGCCACCGACCCTGCCCCATGGCGCGCGACCGAGCCTGTCCGCCGCGAGCCCGCGCAGCCGCCGCGCACGCCCATTCCCGCGCCGAGTTTCACCGGTGTTCCCGTACCGGAACCGGCTCCGGTGTCCGGGCGGTCGCGCACACCGTTCGTGATCGCCGGGGCTGCGCTCGCCACGGTGCTCGCCGCGGCAGGCGTCTACTTCGCCGTCGACGGTGGCGAGACCCCCGCGACCGCCGCGGCATCCACCATCGACGCGGCCGCCACCCCGGCCGGCGCACCCCCTGCGACCTCGGACTCGGCATACATCAGCGAGGTGTCCGAGGACGTTCTGCCGTTGCTGCCCGGCAAGCTGATCACCTCGTCGTCCTCGTGCGACAAGTCCGGATTCAGTTACGAGGGTGCGTTGCAGCTGCGGTGTGTGGTGATCGCCGATTCGAGTGTCGGCAAGGCGATGCGGTTGGCGGAGGACGACGACCAGTGGGTCACCGCCTGGCGCGACGACCAGTACGCCCGCTCGAATTTCATCCGGTACCGGGACCGAACCCTGTCCGGATACGCCAGTCGCGTGCACTCCTCGGGTGATCGCATCGTCAACTACGCCACGGACGACACGTACAGTTCCGGATTCGAAACGATCGACCGGAAGACGGGTCTGATCCTGACGTACAGCGTCGACACCGTCGAGCAGGGCCTGACCCTGGCGACCGAACTCGGCTTCGCCGACTCGTGATTCGCGGCCCGTCACTGCGGGCCGGACGTTGACGGTGAGGTGAGGAAGGCGTTCTCGGCTGCTTCCCGTCCGGCGTGCCAGCCCTCGGCGTCGACGGTGCGGGCACGCGACGACCGGGTCGCGGGGAACAGGCGGCGGAATTCCTCGTCGACCGCCTCGGAGCGGCGAGCCAGGATCGGCGCGAGCGTCGTCATCGGCAGGTGCGCGTCGGCGGCGGCGTCGACCGTGGCACGAGCGTCGGCCTCCCGCAACCGTTCCCCGATCCGCCCGGCGTAACCGGCGAGGAACGCGCGCCGGAACGCGGTGGCCCCGCCGCCGACCCGGCCGCCGGTTCCGGCCGCGGCCATCGCGCGGGTCGCCTGCACGAGCAGCGACCCGAACAGCACCTCGATCTGGCGCAGTTCGACGTCACCGCCGACGACCGTGGCGATACCGACCTTCGCGAACCACACCGTGCGCGCCCGGTTCGCGCTCCCGATCGCGGTGAGCAGCAGCACCTTCTCCTTGGCGTACGGATTGTCCAGGTGCACCCGCATCCCGCGGATGCCGGACGACTCGTCCTTCCCGGCGAGCAGGGCCGCGCTCACCGCGTAGCGGGTCACGAGTTCCTGGGCCTTCGCGGTCAGCGCCTCGGCTTCCTCGGGGAAGTCGGTGGACTCGGCTTTCGACAGGAGCCCGCGGATCCGGTCGAGGATCCGCGGATCCGGGACCGTATCCGCCGAGGAGGCGGTGCGCAGCGGCGGCCACTGCGACGGCGGCGGGGCCAGAACGGTGAAGCGCGGCAGGTACTTCCAGGTGAACGCGAGGCCGGTCACCTGGAACCGCGTGACGTCCGGCAACGCGCGCTGCAGGGCGGCGCCGAACAGCGGACCCCGATCGCCGGGCGGGATCCGCGTCGCGAGTGCGGCGAGGTGCGGATGGTGGTCCGCGACGGTGCGGATCTGCCGGAGCCAGCCTTCCGGGGCCCGGTCCTCGGCGCGGCTGCGGTGCGCGTCGAACAGCACCGCGGCCGCGCCGAGCGGCACGTCCGAGAGGTCGCCGGAACGCGCCGTCACGTGCAGCACGTCCGCGGGTTGCCATCCCCGCTCGTACGCCCAGGTCAGCTCGTCGAGCAGCGCCTGGGCGCCGAGGTCTTCTTCTCGAATGTATGTTCTAGTGCTCCCCATGTGGGCAGTGTGACGGAAGGCACCGACACGAACCCGGGATGCCGACTATTCGGCGTCGTCGACGAACCGCGGGAACACCGGCGACGGTGCCGGCAGCGCGGTGCCCGGCACCAGACGCGTCGCGAGGTCCGCGAACGTGCGGGCATCCGTGTCCTGGCCGAGCAGGTCGAGGATCTTGGTCCCCGAATCCGGCATCACCGGCTGGACGAGGATGCCGACGATGCGCACGACCTCGAGCGTCACGTACAGGACCGTGGCCATGCGCGCCGGATCGGTCTTGCGCAGCACCCACGGTTCCTGCGCGGAGAAGTACCGGTTCGTCTCGCCGAGCACGTGCCAGATCGCCTCGAGCGCCAGGTGCAGGGCCTGCACGTCGAACTCGGCGCGCACCTTCTCGAGCAGGCTGTCGGCCTGCGCCAGCAGCGCCAGGTCGTCCTCGGTGAACTCGCCCGGCGTCGGCGCGAGCCCGTCGAGATTCTTCGCGACCATCGTCAGCGACCGCTGCGCCAGGTTGCCCAGTTCGTTCGCCAGATCCGCGTTGATCCGGGTGGCGATCGCCTCGTGGCTGTAGCTGCCGTCCTGGCCGTAGGAGATCTCGCGCAGCAGGAAGAACCGCAGCTGGTCCAGACCGTACTTCTCGACCATCTCGAGCGGGTTGACGACGTTGCCCACCGACTTCGACATCTTCTCGCCCTTGTTGAAGAGGAAGCCGTGCACGAACACCCGCCGGGGCAGTTCGATGCCCGCCGACATCAGGAACGCCGGCCAGTACACCGTGTGGAAACGGGTGATGTCCTTGCCGATGATGTGCAGGTTCGCGGGCCAGAACTTCCGGAACGCGTCGGACTCGGTGTCCGGGAATCCGACACCGGTGAGGTAGTTCGTGAGCGCGTCCACCCACACGTACATCACGTGGTCGGGATGCTCCGGCACCGGAACACCCCAGTCGAACGTGGTGCGCGAGATCGACAGGTCCTTCAGGCCACCGGAGACGAAGCTGACGATCTCGTTGCGGCGGGTCGCGGGGGCGATGAAGTCCGGCTGCTCCTCGTACAGCGCGAGCAGCTTGTCCTGGTAGGCGGACAACCGGAAGAAGTAGGTGGACTCCTCGGTCCACTCCACCGGGGTCCCCGTCTCGGTGGAGATCCGGGAGCCGTCCTCCTGCAGCGTCGTCTCGGCCTCGGCGTAGAACGCCTCGTCGCGCACCGAGTACCAGCCCGAGTAGGTGTCGAGGTAGATGTCGCCGGAATCGACCATGCGCTGCCAGATGGCTTTGCTGGCCTCGATGTGGTCCGCGTCGGTGGTGCGGATGAACCGGTCGTACGAGATGTTCAGGGCCTTGTCCATGGCCTCGAACACGCTCGAGTTGCGCGCGGCGAGCTCCTCGACCGGCAGCCCTTCCTTGACGGCCGTCTGCTGCATCTTGAGGCCGTGCTCGTCGGTGCCGGTCATGAAGAACACGTCGAAGCCGTCGAGACGCTTGAACCGTGCGATCGCGTCCGACGAGATGTACTCGTAGGCGTGCCCGATGTGCGGGGCACCGTTCGGGTAGGCGATCGCGGTGGTCAGATAGAACGGCGGGCGGGCGGAAATGGGCGCAGTCATGGTGGCCCTACTGTATAACCCGTGAGCAAAGCCCGTCCCGCGCCCGAGCCCCCCGAACCCCTCGCACCCCTCGTCGACGCCCACACGCATCTCGACGCGTGCGGCGCGGAGGATCCCGAATCGGTTGCGGCGATCGTCGATCGGGCCGCCGCGGTCGGTGTGGGCCGGGTCGTCACGGTCGCCGACGATCTCGACGCGGCACGGTTCGCGGTGCAGGCGGCGCACTGGGACGACCGTGTTTACGCGGCCGTCGCGATCCACCCGACCCGCGCGAACGTCCTCGACGAGCAGACCCGCGCGGAGGTCGAACGCCTCGCCGCGGACCCGCGGTGCGTCGCGGTGGGGGAGACCGGCCTGGACCTGTACTGGCCGGGCAAACTCGACGGCTGTGCCGACCCCGTCGAGCAGGAGGACGGTTTCCGCTGGCACATCGACCTCGCCAAGCGCCTCGGCAAGACGCTGATGATCCACAACCGCGACGCGGACGCCGAGCTGCTGCGGGTCCTGCACGACGAAGGCGCTCCCGAGACAGTGATCTTCCACTGCTTCTCGTCGGACGCGGACATGGCGCGGGCCTGCGTCGACGCCGGCTACGTGCTGAGCTTCTCCGGGACCGTCAGCTTCAGGAACGCGAAGGCGCTGCGCGAAGCGGCGCCGCTGGTGCCGCGCGAGCAGGTGCTGGTGGAGACGGACGCGCCGTTCCTGACCCCGCATCCGTTCCGGGGCGCCCCCAACGAGTCGTACTGCCTGCCGTACACGCTGCGGGCGCTCGCCGAGGTGCGCGGGGAGGATCCGCTCGAACTTGCGGCCGCGACCACCGCGAACGCCGAACGGGTCTACGGCTTCCCGGCGATCTGATCCCGAACCGCCCGGGTACGCGCGCCGGAACCGCAACAATCGGAGGCATGTACAACTTCGTCTACACGGCACAGCCGGCCCGGGTGGTGTTCGGAGCGGGAACGGCCGCGCGCGTGGCCGACGAGGTCGAGAAGCTCGGCCGCTCGCGAGTGTTGCTGCTCGGCGGCGATCACGTGCGCAAGCAGGCGGGTTTCGTCGAGGACGTCCTGGGCAGCCTGCGGGTCGCCCGGTTCGACGGTGCCGTCATGCACACCCCGGTCGCCGTCACGGAACGGGTGCTGCAGGTCGTCAAGGAGCACGACGTCGACGCGGTCGTCGCGGTCGGCGGTGGTTCGACGACCGGTCTGGCGAAGGCGCTGGCCGTGCGCACCGGGATCGACCAGGTGATCGTGCCGACGACCTACGCCGGGTCCGAGGTGACCCCGGTGCTGGGGGAGACCGCGGACGGGGTCAAGACGACGCGATCCTCGCCGGAGATCCTGCCGGAGACGGTGATCTACGACGTCGAGTTCACGCTGTCGATGCCGGTACCCATGGCCGTGAACAGCGCGTTGAACGCGATGGCGCATGCCGTCGAGGCCCTGTACGCCGAGCAGGCCAATCCGATCGTCGATGCGCTGGCGCTGCAGGCCATCGCCGCGATCGGCCGGGGACTGCCGGCGATCGGCGCCGACGCCGTCGACCACGGAGGCAGATCGGAGTTGCTGCTCGCGGCGTGGCTGGCGGGAACGTGCCTCGGTGCCGTCGGCATGGGCCTGCACCACAAGCTGTGCCACGTGCTCGGCGGCTCGTTCGAACTGCCGCACGCGGCGACGCACGCGGTGATGTTGCCGCACGTCATGGCGTACAACGCGGAGGCGGTGCCCGGCGTGATGGCCCGTATCGCGGACGTGCTCGGCACCGAGTCCGCGCCCGCGGGCGTGTTCGACCTGGTCGCCGCCGCGGGTGGGCCGACCACCCTCGCCGAGTTGGGGATGCGCGAGGGCGACCTCGACGAGGCCGCGCACCTGGCGACGGAGCGGAGGTACCCGAACCCGCGGGAGATCACGCGGGTCGGGGTGCGCCGGGTGCTCGGCGAGGCGTTCGAGGGCGTGCGGCCGGTCTGACCGTCAGAGCACCTGGTTCCCGTACATCTCGCCGAGCGGATCGGCGATGAGTTCGACGCGGGCGCCGTCGGGGTCGCGGAAGTACAGCGACGTCCCGCTGTGTTCCTCGGTGGCGACACCGGCGTCGGCGAGTGCCGACCGCAACCGTTCCCAGTGGTCGGGGGCGACGCTGATCGCGATGTGGTGCAGTCCGCCCAGGACCTCCCGGTAGGGGCCGACGTCGAGCCCGGGGAAGTCGAAGAATGCCAGCAGGTTTCCGTTGCCGATGTCGAAGAAGAAGTGCGTCGAGCCCGGGTAGTCGCGGTTCTCGATCAGTTCGGTGAGTGGGAATCCGAGGAGGTCCTGGTAGAAGCGGATCGTCGTCTCCACGTCGCTGCTGAGCAGCGCGGTGTGGTGGAGCCCGCGGGCGGTGGAGGCGGGCCGCCGGTCGGCGGGCAGCAGGTACTGCGTGCGGAGACGTTCGCGCTGGGCTTCGAACCGGTCGGGTTCCCGGTCGGTGGTGGTGCTCACGATTCGCTCCTCACAGTTCGTTGCGTGTTCAACTACCTGAGCGTAAACCATATCGTTGCGCAGTCAACCAATTTCCCGCGGTGCGATACATTGAGTGTGACGTGCATCACCGATGTGCGTGAACCTTCCGTTTCGTCGATGAGAGGTTCCCCATGAACAGCACGTTCTTCCGCGACATCGCGATTCTGCTGGCTCGACTGGGTATCGGCGTCATCTTCCTGGTGCACGGGTTGCAGAAGCTCATCGTCAACGGCTACTCCGGCACCAAGGCCGGCTTCGAGAGCATGGAGGTCCCCGCGCCGCCGGTCAGCGCGTTCATCGCCACGTGGGTGGAGATCCTCGGCGGCGTCTCCCTGATCCTGGGTCTGCTCGTCCCCGTGTTCGGGGTGTTGTTGTTCCTGGACATGCTCGGCGCCTACCTGTTCGTCCACATGGGTAACGGCGTCTACGTCAACGACGGCGGGTGGGAACTCGTCGGCGCGCTCGGCCTCGGGTCGCTGCTGCTCGCCGCGGTCGGGGCGGGGGCGTACAGCCTCGACCGCTTCATCGCGCCGAAGGTGCCCTTCATGGCGCGCGCGTAATCTGCGGCTGGCGCCGCCCGTGTGCCTTTGTGGCGGCTGGAACCGCCGGAAAGGCACACCGCGCGGCCGGGTTCTCGTGTGTGCGAACGGCCGGGTCGGGCCGTGAATTTCCGCCTTCTTTCGACCATCCTTTCGAACGGCGTTTCGTCCGGAATCACATGCTCGTAATTCGGGGTGAGAATCGCACGTCCGTACCACTTTCCCCGGTCTCGGCGAAGTGATCGAAAATCACGAAATGTCACCAAGCATTTACAATTGAATCCGCAGTTCAGACGGGTGCAGTTGCCGTATCAAAGCCGGTTCGTTACCGTGCTGTGATCACAGTTGTCGTCCGTTTGGAATTGTTGTGTCACCTTTTGCCAAGCTCAATCGAGCCAAATCCCCCGTGCTGTACTCGGTCGTCGCGGCCCTTTTCGTGACGCTCATCACCGGCGGAATCTTCGCCCTCGTCAAGCACAAGGAACTGACCCTCGACGTCGACGGTGAGCAGCGTGCCTTCGGCACCATGAGCTCCACCGTGAGCGACATCCTGGCCGACGCCGGATACGAAATCGGCGAGCACGACGTCGTCGCTCCGGCCGCCGACGCGACCGTCTCCGACGGCGACACCGTCGTCCTGCGCCGCGCCCGCGAGGTCAACCTGACCGTCGACGGCGAGCAGCGCTCGGTGTGGACCACCGCGCTCACCGTCGACGAGGCGCTGGCCCAGTTCCAGCTCTCCTCCGACGTCCACGTCTCGGCCTCGCGGTCGCACCGCCTGCCGCTCGAAGGCATCGACCTGGACGTCGTGAACCCGCGCAACGTCCAGTTCACCGACGGCGCCGCGCCCGCGGTCCCGGTCCGGATCGCCGCCCCCACGGTCGGTGAGTTCCTCGCCGCCAACGGCACGAAGCTCGAGCAGGGCGACTCCGTGACGCCCGCCGCCGACGCTCCGCTCACCGAGGGCCTGAACATCGTCGTCACCCGCGACCGCATCGAGTCCCGCGTCGAGAACCTGCCCGTCCCGCCGGCCGAGCACCGCGTCGACGACCCGAACATGACCGAGGGTGAGACCGCCGTCGACAACCCGGGTGTCCCGGGTGAGCGCTCCGTCACCTTCGACGTGCACACCGTCAACGGCGTCGAGGTCGGCCGCACCGAGAAGGCATCGACCGTGATCACCGAGCCCGTCGCCACGACCGTCCGCGTCGGAACCAAGCCGAAGCCCGCCGTGCCCGCCTCCGGTCGCGCATCCACCTGGGATTCGATCGCACAGTGCGAGGCCACCGGCAACTGGGCCATCAACACCGGCAACGGCTTCTACGGCGGCCTGCAGTTCACCCAGCAGACGTGGGCCGCCTTCGGTGGCACTCAGTACGCCCCGCGCGCCGATCTGGCCACCCGCGAGCAGCAGATCGCGGTCGCCGAGAAGGTGCAGGCGGCACAGGGCTGGGGTGCCTGGCCTGCATGCACCAGCAAGCTCGGCCTGAGGTAAGAACTGGAACTTGTGTCTGCGCTGTCGAAGATCAACAGTTCCCGGTCCACGCTGCTGTATGCGGTGGTGGGAGCCCTGTTGCTGACGTTGATCGCCGGGGCAGCGACCGCGGTGGCGCGGCACAAGACGATCACGGTGAACGTCGACGGCGAGCTCGTCGCACTCGCCACCATGCGCACCGACGTGCGCGGCGTGCTGTCCGATGCCGGATACGGCATCGTACAGCACGACGTCGTGGCACCGGATGCCGACGCGTCCGTCTCCGACGGCGACACCGTGGTGCTGCGCCGGGCCCGCGAGGTCCAGCTGACCATCGACGGCACCGAGCGCAGCATCTGGACCACCGCGCTGACGGTCGAGGAAGCGCTCGCCCAGCTCGATCTGGCCTCGGACGTGTACGTGTCGGCGTCGCGCTCGCACCGGCTGCCGATCGAAGGCCTCGACCTGGACGTCGTGACCCCGCGCAACGTGCGGCTCGCCGACGGCAGTGCCCCCTCCGTCCCGGTCCGGCTCGCCGCCCCCACGGTCGGTGAATTCCTCGCCGCGCACGGCGTCCCGCTCGAGCAGGCCGACGAGGTGAACCCGCCGGCCGACACCCCGCTCACGGACGGTCTCGAAATCGGCGTCACCCGCAAGCGGGTCCGCGAAGTCACCGAGACGCTGCCGCTCGAACCACCCGTCCGGCGCATCGAGGACGAGACGATGAACATGAGCCGCACCGTCGTCGAGGACCCGGGCACCCCCGGAGTGCAGGAAGTGACGTTCGCCGTCAGCACCGTCGACGGGGTCGAGACCGGCCGCGAAGCCACCGGCACGGTCGTCGTCACCGAGGCTCGGCCGTCGATCGTGCGGGTCGGCGCCAAACCGGGCACCGAGGTCCCGCCCGTCGAGGACGGCGACATCTGGGACGCGCTGGCCGAGTGCGAGGCCGGCGGCAACTGGGCGATCAACACCGGCAACGGCTACTACGGCGGCGTGCAGTTCGACCTGAGCACCTGGGAACGGCAGGGCGGGCTCCGTTACGCACCGCGCCCCGACCTCGCGACCCGCGAGGAGCAGATCGCGATCGCCGGCCTCACCCAGCAGGCGCAGGGCTGGGGTGCGTGGCCGTCGTGCTCCGGCAGCCTGGGTGTGCGCTAGGTTCAGGACGTGTCAGACGACTCTCCCCGCGGCCAGGCGGCACTGCTCGGACCTGCCGAGGTCCGGACGCTCGCCGAGGAGTTCGGCGTTCGCCCGACCAAGCAACTCGGCCAGAACTTCGTGCACGACGCCAACACCGTGCGCCGCATCGTGTCGGTCGCCGGCGTGGGCCGCGACGACGTGGTGCTCGAGGTCGGCCCCGGTCTCGGATCGCTGACCCTCGCTCTGCTCGACGTCGTGGACCGGGTGGTCGCGGTCGAGATCGATCCGAAGCTCGCCGCGCGGCTGCCCGAAACCGTCGGGCAGCGAGCACCCGAGCTCGCCGGAAACCTCGACGTCGTGCTGCAGGACGCGATGAAGGTGATGCCGGACGAGTTGCCGGTCACCCCGACCGCGCTCGTCGCGAACCTGCCCTACAACGTCGCGGTGCCGGTGCTGCTGCACCTGTTCGCCGAGTTCCCCTCGCTGCGCACCGCGTTGGTGATGGTCCAGTCCGAGGTCGCCGACCGGCTCGCCGCGCAGCCGGGCAGCAAGGTGTACGGGGTGCCCAGCGTGAAGGCCTGCTTCTTCGGGGAGGTGCGTCGCGCGGGTGCGGTCGGGCGCGCGGTGTTCTGGCCCGTGCCGCAGGTCGAATCCGGTCTCGTGCGCGTCGATCGCTACACCGAACCGCCGTGGCCCATGGATGCGGAGTTCCGCCGCCGTGTCTTCGCGGTCGTGGATGCCGCGTTCGCGCAACGCCGCAAGACGCTGCGCGCGGCGCTGAGCGGCTGGGCGGGTTCGCCGGCCGAAGCGGAACGACGCCTGGTCGCGGCGGGTATCGACCCGTCGATGCGTGGTGAAAAGCTCGATGCCGCAGCGTTCGTGCGGCTCGCAAACGTCGAGTGACCGCCGGCGCCGTTGCCTGCCAAGGCGATTCGCTCAACAGTTGCGGACTCGCGAAGTGTGTGATCTACTTGTCCACGGTCGTTAGGTAGTGTGTTTGTGGTTAACCCTCGCACATTTCTGGTTGCGAGCGGATGCGATAGCCACCACGGAAATCGTTTCAGCCGTCGAGTGACAGACCCGGACGGTGTTCAGCCGTCCGACGACGGGGAGGCGACCGCCACCCCACAGCAGTTAGGAAACAACATGGCTGAAGGTACCGTGAAGTGGTTCAACGGCGAAAAGGGCTTCGGCTTCATCGCTCCGGCCGACGGTTCGGCTGACGTCTTCGTGCACTTCTCCGAGATCCAGGGCCGCGGCTTCCGCACCCTCGAGGAGAACCAGCGCGTGAGCTTCGAGATCGGCCAGGGCCAGAAGGGCCCGCAGGCCACCGGCGTCACCGTCATCGGCTGATACCCGATACCTCCACGAAACCCCGGAACTCACAACGAGTTCCGGGGTTTCGTGCTGCAAACCGTTGCGGTGTCCCGCTTTTCGCGTCAGGCGCGCCCGTACCGGGCGGCGAGCAGCGTGTGCCGCTCGGCCAGGTCCCGACACGCGTCGCGCAGTTCGGGCGGATCCAGCACCGTGAAATCGACGTCGAACGCGTGCAGCCAGCCCGCGATCGACTCGAGCGACCGGCCCTCGAGTACCACCGCGCAACTGCTGTCGTCGACGAGTTCGACACTGCCCCAGTCGTCGTCGACCTTCGGCGCGATCTCGTCGAAGGGCGCGTGCAGCAGCACCCGGGCCTGCACCTGTGCGGCGCCGCGCCGGATCCCGCGCGCCACGAACTCGGCCGCACCGCCCGGCGGCAGCTCCCGGGGCGTGAACCGCGGACCCGTGGGGATCTTCGGATCCATCCGGTCGACGCGGAACGTGCGCCAGTCCTCCCTGTCGACGTCCCAGGCGACCAGGTACCACCGCAACCGCGACCGCACCAGGCGATACGGCTCGACCTCGCGCCGCGCGGATTCCCCGTCGTGCGTGCGATAGTCGAAGCGCAGCCGCTCGTGGGTGTGACACACCGCAGCGACCGTGCTCAGCAGCGCCGCGTCCACCGCCGACGCCGCCGGCCGCCGGTCCACCACATCCACCTCCAGCGCCTCGAGCCGGTGCCGCAACCGCGACGGCATCACCTGCCGCAGCTTGGCCAGGGCCCGGGTCGCGGCCTCACCGATCCCGGTGACCGAGTCGTTCGCACCGGCCTGCAGCGCGAACGCGACGGCGACGACCTCCTCGTCGTCGAGCAGCAGCGGCGGCATCTCGGCGCCCGCCCCGAGCCGGTAGCCGCCGCCGACCCCGACGGTCGCGTCCACCGGATACCCGAGGTCCCGCAGCTTGTCGACATCGCGCCGGACCGTCCGGGTGGTGATCGACAACCGCTCGGCGAGTTCGGCGCCGGACCAGTCCCGGCGGGTCTGCAGCAGGGCCAGCAGCCGCAGCAGGCGGGCGGAGGTTTCGCGCATGCGACGACGATCCCACGGATTGCGGACGAGTTCGGTCCTGATCGGCGACGGCTGCCGGAGCTTGGGGTCGGCACCGTCCGGGTAAGCTCTGTTCTCGTGCTTTCCGTCGTTCCGTCGCCCGTCACGGTGCGGGCCCCGTCCAAGGTCAACCTGCATCTTGCGGTCGGTGACCTGCGCGAGGACGGCTATCACGAGCTGCGCACCGTGTTCATGGCCCTGTCGCTGAGCGACGAGGTCTCGGTGGTGCCGGCCGACGGTCTCGGCGTGCGGGTGCGCGGCGCCGACGCCGCGCTGGTGCCCGCCGACTCCACCAACCTGGCGTGGCGGGCCGCTGAACTCGTCGCCGCGCGGGCCGGCCGCCGGCCCGAGGTCGCGATCACGATCGACAAGGGCATTCCCGTCGCGGGCGGCATGGCCGGCGGCAGTGCCGACGCCGCCGCCACGCTCGTGGCGCTCGACGCGCTGTGGAGCCTGGGGCTCGGGCGGGAGGAACTCCACGCACTCGCCGCCGAACTCGGCAGCGACGTGCCGTTCTGCCTGCACGGCGGCATCGCCATCGGCACCGGACGCGGCGAGCACCTCGTGCCCGTACTGTCCCGGCACACCTTCCACTGGGTCCTCGCGCTCGCCAAGGAGGGACTGTCCACGCCGGTGGTGTTCCGCGAACTCGACCGGCTCCGCGCCGAGGGAGACCCGCGCCGCGTCGGCGGCACCGACGAGCTGCTGCATGCGCTCGCCGGCGGCGATCCGCACGTGCTCGCCCCGCTGCTCGGCAACGACCTGCAGGCGGCGGCACTGTCGCTGAACCCGGCGCTGCGTCGCACCCTGCGTGCCGGTGTCGAGGCCGGCGCACTGGCCGGAATCGTGTCCGGCTCCGGCCCGACCTGCGCGTTCCTGTGCGCCGACGAGCGCGCCGCGGTCACCGTGAGCGCCGAGCTCGCCGGTGCGGGCGTGTGCCGCACGGTGCGCGTCGCGTCCGGTCCGGTGCACGGCGCCCGCGTCGTCGGCACCTCCACCCCCTGACCCTCTCGAACCCCGAAAACCGGAAGGCACTGCTCCGCGTGGCGAATCTGATCAATCTCGAACAGGTCTCGAAGTCCTTCGGCATCAAGCCGTTGCTGGACTCGGTGTCCCTCGGCGTGGAGGAAGGCGAGCGCATCGGTGTCGTCGGCCTCAACGGCGGCGGCAAGACGACGATGCTCGAGGTGCTGGCCGGGCTCGAGGAACCGGACTCCGGGCGCGTCAGCCGCGTCGGCGGCCTGCGCATGGCCGTGGTCACCCAGCGTGGCGTGCTGCCGGCCGGTTCCACCGTCGGCGAGGTGGTGCTCGGGCCGCTCGGCGTCGCCGAACACGAATGGGCGGGCGATGCCCGCATCCGCTCGGTGCTCGCGGGCATCGGCATCGACAATCTCGGGCTCGACGCGGTCGTCGACGGGCTGTCCGGCGGTGAACGCCGCCGGGTCGCGCTCGCCGCCGCGCTCGTGCAGGAGCTCGACCTGCTGGTGCTCGACGAGCCGACCAACCACCTCGACGTCGAGGGAGTGCAGTGGCTGGCCGAGCATCTGCTGTCGCGGCGCAGCGCACTCGTCGTGGTCACCCACGACCGCTGGTTCCTCGACACCGTCGCGACCCGCACGTGGGAGGTCGTCGGCGGCAAGGTCGAAAGCTACGACGGCGGCTACAACGACTGGATCTTCGCGCGGGCCGAACGGGCCCGCCAGGCCGACGCCATGGAGGAGCGGCGCCGCAACCTCGCCCGCAAGGAACTGGCGTGGCTGCGCCGCGGTGCCCCGGCGCGCACCTCCAAGCCGAAGTACCGGATCGAGGCCGCCGAGGCGCTGATCGCGAACGTGCCGCCGCCGCGCGACTCGGTGGCGCTGGCGTCGTTCGCCAAGCGCCGGCTCGGCCGCATCGTGATCGAACTCGAGGACGCGACTCTGACCACCCCCGACGGGCGCGAGCTGGTGCGCGACCTGACGTGGCGTCTCGGGCCGGGGGAGCGGATCGGTCTGGTCGGGGTCAACGGCTCCGGCAAGACGACCCTGCTGCGCACCCTCGCCGGGGAACTCGAACCGGCGTCGGGTCGCCGGGTACAGGGTCAGACCGTCGAGATCGGCTGGCTGCGGCAGGAACTCGACGACCTGCCCGCCGACATGCGCGTGCTCGAGGCGGTCAAGGACGTGGCCGAGCGAATCACCCTGGGCGACAAGGAGATCTCCGCCGGCCAGCTCGCGGAGCGGCTCGGCTTCACGCCCGCCAAGCAGCGCACCCCCGTCGGCGATCTGTCCGGTGGTGAGCGTCGCCGCCTGCAGCTGACCCGGGTTCTCATGGCGGAGCCGAATGTGCTGCTGCTCGACGAGCCCACCAACGACCTCGACATCGACACCCTGCAGCAGCTCGAGGATCTGCTCGACGGCTGGGCCGGGACGCTGGTCGTCATCAGTCACGACCGGTACCTGATCGAACGCATCTGTGATTCGACGTGGGCGCTGTTCGGCGACGGCAAGCTCACCAACCTGCCCGGCGGCATCGACGAATACCTGCGCCGGCGTGCGGAACTCGGCACCGGCGGCGCGCCGTCCGTCGCGTCGACGGTCAAGCAGTCCGGCACGGCGGGTGCGACGACGGCTCCCAAGCGCGACGGCGCCGCCGAGCGCGCGGCCCGCAAGGAACTCGCCCGGCTGGAACGGGCGGTCGCGAAGTTCGCCGAACGCGAGGAGAAGCTGCACCACCAGCTCGCCGAGGCGGCAACCGATCCCGATCGCCTCCAGAAGCTCGACGCCGAACTGCGCCAGGTGGTCGCGGAGAAGGAAGCCGCCGAGGAGCAGTGGATGGAGCTCGCCGAAGAGCTGGGCTGACGCCCCGGTGTGCCTTTGTGGCGGTGGGAGCCGCCACAAAGGCACACGGGCGGCGCAGCCGCCTCTTGACCTCGAGTCGACTCGAGGTCGCACGATGAGTCGTGTCAGCAGACAACACTCATCAGGAGGATCGATGTCCACAACCGAAACATCCAGTTCCTCAACAGTTCTGCGCCGATCGTGGACGACCGGGCGGCCTGTCGTCGTGGTCGCCGCGGTCGCGGGAGCGCTCGTGCTCAACCTCGTCCTGTGGCTGATCGGCCTGGCTGCGGGTGGTTCGTTCGAGCACACCGACGCCGGCGCGACCGTCAGTGCCGCACCCGGCGGCGTCGTACTCATGACCGTGGTGCCCCTGGGCATCGGACTCACGGTCGCGGTCCTGCTCGGTCTGTGGTGGCGAGGATTCCTGCGGATCGCCCAGGTGGTGGGCGCGTTGCTGCCGCTCGCCACGATCGCGGGCACGCTCTCGGCGGACTTCGACACGGCCAGCACCGTGACGCTCACCCTTATGCACGTGGTGATCGCCGTCGTCGCCGTCGTCGCGCTCGAAAAAGTGCGCTGAAACGCCGAGTGCGTCCTTCGAGCCCCCATCGGCCCGAAGGACGCACCGGCGCCCGACTGCTTACAGCCCCAGCAGCTTGCTGATGATCTCGTTCATGATCTCGGTGGTGCCGCCACCGATACCGAGGACGCGGGCGTCGCGGAAGTGCCGCTCGACCTCGCTCTCGCGCATCAGACCGATACCGCCGGCGAGCTGAACGGCCTCCATCACGGCCTTGTCGCAGACCTTCACTGCGTTGTTCTTCGCCATCGACGTTTCGAGCAGCATGCCCTCGCCGTTGACCCAGCGCTCCGCGACGGAACGGCAGAACGTATGCGCCGCAGTGATTTCGGTGGCCAGGTCGGCCAGGCGGTGACGCACCACCTGACGCTTGGACAGCGGGCGGCCCATCGTCTCGCGGGACTTGACCCACTCGACCGTCAGGTCGAAGCAGCGCTGAGCGGTCGCGACCGCCTGGAACGCGAGCGACAGCCGCTCACCCTGGAACTGCTGCGCGATCTGGCCGAACGCCGAGTTCTCGACGCCGACAAGGTTTTCCACGGGCACGCGCACGTCGTCGTAGAACAGCTCGGCGGTGTCCGAGCACAGCCAGCCCATCTTGTCGAGCTTGCGGGACACCGTGAATCCCGGTGTGTCCGTGGGCACGACGATCAGCGAAATACCGCCGGCACCGGCGTCGCCGGTGCGCACCGCGGTGGTGACGAAGTCGGCGCGGGTACCGGAGGTGATGTACAGCTTCGAGCCGTTGATCACGTACTCGTCGCCGTCGCGGCGCGCGGTGGTGCGGATGTTCGCCACGTCGGAGCCGCCGCTGGGCTCGGTGATCGCGAGCGATCCGATGAGCCGGCCCTCGAGCGCGGGACGGGCGAACCGGTCGATGAGATCGGTGTTGCCCGACGCGACGATGTGCGGAGTCGCGATGCCGTGGCTGAACAGGGCCGAGATCAATCCGGACGAGCCGCCCGCGAGGATGATCTCCTCGAGGATCGCGAGCATGTCGAGCGGGTTGCCGCCGGAGCCGCCGTGCTCCTCGGCGACGGACGCGCCCAGCAGGCCCGCGTCGGCGGCCTTGCGGTGCAGCTCCCGCGGAATCGCGCCCTCACGTTCCCAGGTGTCGATGTGGGGGACGATCTCCTTGCGCGTGAAGTCGGCGGCGAGCTGCCGCAGCGCCTTCCGCTCGTCGGTGTCCCAGCGCAGGATTTCGGTGGTGGTCACGGTTATTCGCCCTTCCAGACGGGTGCGCGCTTCTGCATGAAGGCCATGACGCCTTCGAGGGTGTCGGCGCTGGTGGTGAGACGCGCGAGCGCTTTGTCGGTGAGTTCCCAGGACTGATCCTCGGCGGCGATGTTGCCGTCGACGATGCCGCGGGCGACGGTCTTGCTGGCCTGCACGGCCAGGGGAGCGCCGGCCGCGACGTCCTCGGCGAGCGCCAGGGCGGTGGACAGCACGTCCGTCTGCGGCACCACGCGGTTGACGAGGCCCCACCGCAGCGCGTCCTGCGCGGACATCGGCTTGCCCGTGAGGATCAGCTCCATCGCGACCGCGCGCGGGATGGCCTGGCCGATGCGGAACACGCCGCCGGCACCGGCGATGAGCCCGCGATGCACCTCGGGCAGACCGAATTCGGCGCTGTCCGCGGCGACGACGAGATCGCTCGCCAGCGCGAGTTCGGTGCCGCCACCGAGCGCGGTGCCGTTCACCGCGGCGATCACCGGCTTGCGGATGTGGTGCTTGACCACACCGGCGAAGCCCCAGTGCGCGGTCTCGGGCGGGGTGACGCCGTCGGGTCCGGAGGTGCCGAGGGCCTTGAGGTCGGCGCCGCCGCAGAACACGCTGTCGCCGGCACCGGTGAGCACGACCACCCGCACGCTGTTGTCTTCGTCGGCGCGCTCCCACGCCTCGCCGAGGCCCTGGTGCACCTCCGCGTTGATGCTGTTGGCGGCGCGGGGACGGTTGATGGTGACGAGCAGGGTGTGGTCCCGCTGCTCGACGAGAACGACCGGTTCGGTCACGATGCGGACTCCTCGGAGGGTTGATCGACGAGAGTGATGGTGAGCGCGCCGCCGGCGTCGGCGACGCGGAGGGTCTGCCCGATGAGTGCGGGGCCGGTCGCGAGGATCGCGGCGCCCGCGGCGTCGGTGTGCCCGGCGACGCGGCGGCCGTCGGGGGTGAGGCCGATGAGGAAGCCGGTGGCCGGATTGCCGTCACGTCCGTATTCGGCTGTGGCGGTGACGACTTCGACCTCACCCTCGTAGTCGCGGGCGGCTTCGGGTGCGGTCGCCGGCAGCAGTACCGGTTCCGGATCGCCGATGTAGCCGTCGGTGTGCGGCGCCGCGGCGAGGATGACGGTGTGCTGGTACGTCAGGTAACCGCCGTTGCCGTGCACGAGGGCGAGCTCGCCGTCGGTGCGCAGCCGTCGCGCGACCGCGACGATCGAGTGCAGCGTGTAGCTGTTGAGCGGTCCGCCGAAGAACGAGTGCCCGCCGGTGACGCTGGGCACGGTCTCGCGCGGCAGCCCGAGGTGTTCGACGAGCAGCTTCGGTACCACAGGGAAGCAGCTGTAGGCGTCGACGATGTCGAGGTCGCGGGCCTTGATGTCGGCGCGGGACAGGGTGCGGGCCAGGGCGTCGGCGAGCGCGGCCGAGCGGCCGAACTCGGCGCGGGCGAGCACGTCGGCGGGTTCGGTGGCGCCGGCGCCGCCCCACACGTACACGATCCTGTCCTCGTCGATGCCGAGGTCACGGGCGGCGGCGAGGGACGTGACCACGACCGCGGCGGCCTGGTCGACGAACGGCATCGCGTTCATCAGCAGCGGGTACGGATCGGTCACCATCCGGTTGCGGGGACCGGGGGTGGCGATGTCCTCGGCGGTGCGCAGGTCCGGGTTCCACGCGGCCGGGTTGGTGGCGGCGATCTCGGAGAACGCCGCGTACAGCCGGGCGGACCAGGCGACGGATTCGTCGTGCCCGTGCCCGGCCTCGAAGCTGAGCCGGTTCTCGAACAGGGGATAGACCCGGGTCGGGGCGATCATCGCGGCGCGCTGCATGGCGAGGCTGCCCAGGTCGTCCGGGTCGAACGCGGGCGGGCCGCCGGGCGCGGTGGTCCAGCCGAGTGCGGCGGGGTCGGTGCCGGACTTGGCCGCACCGGTGACCGACGCCTGCGCTTCACCGCCGACGAGCAGCGCGATCGAGCTCGTGCCTGCGGCGATGTCGTGGGCGATCCGGTCGAGCAGCGCCGCGGGCCAGTGCCCACCGATCGGCGTGGTCGAGGTGCGGTCGGGGTTTGCTCCCAGGCGGTCGGCGAGCAGGCCCGGCAGGTCGTCGTACGCCCAGCTCGCGGTCTTGACGGCGCGGATCGTGTCGACCCGGGCGGCGAGGGCCGCGGAGTCGGCGACGCCGGTGTCGGCGAGGGCCGCGGTGGTGGCCTCGTGGATCAGGTCGAGCGGTTCGCGGGGGTCGGCGGGGGAGCCGGCACGACCGGATCGGAGGTCGCCGACACCGATCACGACCGGTACACGGGTGGGGTCTGCCATCACTGTCCTTAGGGAAGACGCGGTGTTGAACTGACCGAAGAGTAATACGGACTGATCCAGTCTGTAAATAATTCCGAGGTCTGGCACACTGCCGGTGTGACCGAAGCATCACCCCGACGCCGTGGCCGGCCGCGCGACGCCGACCTCGAGGACCGCGTGTTCGACGCCGTGCTCGAGGTCTACTCCGAGACGAGCTGGCGCGGCTTCACCCTCGACGCCGTGGGCCGCCGGGCCCGCGTCGGCCGCGCCGCCCTGTACCGGCGATGGGATTCGAAGGACGATCTGCTCGTGCAGGCCCTCGAGGCCCGCAGCCCGCTGCCGGACCCGATCGACACCGGCAGCCTGCGCGCGGACCTGGTCGAGCTCGCCGGTCAGCTGCTCCGCGGTTACCGCACCACCTCCGGGCTGGTGAGCCTGCGTGTCGCGCTCGACGCGCGCGCCCATCCGGAGCTGCTCGCCCGGCTCACCGACACGCTCAACCGCAGCCGGGTGCTCGCGGCGCGCACCATCGTGCACCGCGCGGTCGCCCGCGGTGAACTGCGCGCCGACACGTCCGTGACCCTGCTGCTCGAGATGGTCACCGGGGCGGTGCTCAGTCACGTGCTGTTCGCCCTCGGGACCCCGGCCACCGCAGCCGAGGACGAGGCGTACGCGGAGACCATCGTCGACGCGACCATCCTGGCACTGGCCCCGCCGCGGCCGAACCGATAGCACGGCGACACGGACCGGACGCGGTGAACGGGCGACAACGACGGCGACGTAACCGAACTGCAATCGAATTGCCCGGCGAGCCTCCGAAACCGATACCCCCCGACCGGAATCCGGGATAGCCTGGCTGTCAGGTACCAAAAGGTCGTACGGGCTCGGGAGGTCGGCGATGGATCGGGAGGCCGTCAGTGCGATCGAGCGGGTCAAGTACCGCTATGCTCGCGCGCTCGACACCAAGGAATGGGTCGAGTTCGCGGACACACTGACTCCGGAGGCCACCGCCGTCTACGGCGAGCATCTCAGTTTCGAATCCCGGGACGCGTTCGTGGGTTTTCTCGCGAACACGCTCGGCGCCCACGTCGTCACCGAGCACCACTGCAGCCACCCCGAGATCGACGTCGCCCCCGACGGGAAGACCGCCACCGGGGTGTGGCTGCTCGCGGACACCGTCGTCGTGCCCGAGGACGGGATGCTGCTGCGCGGTTCCGCGTACTACCACGACCGGTACGCGCTGTGCGACGACGGGAAATGGCGCATCTCGCACACCTCCTACGAACGGAACTGGGAGACAGTCGTTTCCCTCGACGACCTGCCGAGTTTCCGGCTCACCTCCAACCGCTGGGATCTGCTGGAGGTTCCGCGCGCATCATGACGTTCGACGGGATCGACTTCCCGAGACCGGGAGCGTTGCCGTATCTCACGGTCTCCGAGGCTCGCACGGCAATCGACTGGTACACAAAGGTTTTCGATGCGCAGCTCGCAGGTGACCCGGTCGTGATGGACGACGGCCGGATCGGTCATGCGGAACTGATCTTCCCCACCGGCATGGTGTATGTCGCCGAGGAGTTCCCGGAGATGGGGCTGACCGCCGCCGAGGCGGGTTCGACGTCGGTGAGCCTGATGCTGCCGGTCGACGACACCGATGCCGTCCTGGCCCGTGCCCGCGGCGCCGGCGGCACCGTCGAACGCTGGATCACCGAAAGCCACGGCAACCGCAACGCGACGCTGCTCGACCCGTTCGGGCACCGCTGGCTGCTCGTCGGTCCGGTCACGGGCAACCCCACCGGCGACACCCCGTAGCGCGCGAACACCGTGTGTCCGGCCGGTGACGACCTCGCCCGGTAGGCTCCCGCCCGTGACAGAGTCGTCCTTCATTCGTGCCCGCGTCGCCAACGGCGTCGGCGAGGTGGTGCTCGATCGGCCCTCGGCGCTCAACGCCCTGGACAGTTCGATGATCCGTGACCTGTACGCGCCGCTGTCGGAGTGGCGCGACGACCCGCAGGTCACGGCGGTACTGGTGACCAGCGCCTCCGACCGCGCGTTCTGTGCGGGTGGGGACATCAAGTCGGTGCGGGACGCGGCGCTGGCCGGCGACACCGATCGGGTCCGGGCGTACTTCGCCGAGGAGTACCGGCTGGACGAGCTCGTCGCCACCTACCCCAAGCCGTACCTGGCGCTGCTCGACGGCGTCACCATGGGCGGCGGGCTGGGCATCTCCGTCCACGGCGCGGTGCGGGTGGTGTCGGAGAACGCGATGCTCGCGATGCCCGAGACCGCGATCGGATTCATCCCCGACGTCGGCGCGAGCCACTTCCTTCCGCGGCTGCGCGGAACCACGGCACGTTGCGACGCCGTCGGCATGTACCTGGGATTGAGCGGCGCCCGCGTGTCCGCCGGAGACGCCCTCGCGGTCGGGTTGGCCACGCACTTCGTGCCCAGCGACCGCATCGGTGCGCTCGCCGACCGCATCCGCGCGGGCGAATGGCAGGACGCTCTCGACGAGTTCGCCGAGCCGGCCCCCGAGTCGGAGCTCGCCGACCGGTTCACCGACATCGAGCAGGTATTCGGCGACGGCACCGTCGCCGACATCGTTACGCGACTCGACGACGACACGCTCGGTGACCCCGCCTGGGCCATGCAGACCCGCGACGCGCTGCGGGCGCTGTCGCCGACGAGCCTGTACGCAACCGCCGAACTTCTGCGCCGCGGCGCCGAGAGCACCCTGAGCGAATGCTTCGCGCGGGAGCTCGACGTCGCCGTCCGGATCTGCGGCGAACCGGACTTCGCGGAGGGGGTGCGGGCCGTGCTCGTCGACAAGGACCGCAACCCGTCGTGGTCGCCGAAGACCATCGAAGACATCGACCCCGCGAGGATCGCCGCGCTCTTCGAGGACTGACCCCCGGGTGACTGCCTCCGTCACCCGGAGGCAGGAGTCGATTCAGCCACCCGGAGGCGGGAGTTCGTTCAGCGCGTGGGGCGCTGCGGTGCCTGCAGGTCCACGACGATCGGCTGCCCGCCGAGGGTGGCATGGATCTCCGGCTTCTCGAGACCACCGGCGAGCAGGTACTCACCGAGCAGGCTCAGCAGTTCGTCGTTGTCGACGGTCGGGTCCGAGGCGTGACTGCGGTGGGTCCGGGTGGCCAGCTCGCCGTGCGCGAGCCGCGCGGCGATCCGTACCGACGCCTGCCCCATCGAGTTGCGGCGTGCCGGGCCGACCGCCGGCCCGCCCGTCGGCAGGCTGCCGAGTTCGGTCGTGGTGGCCGGCGTTGCGCCGATGCCGTTGCTGCTCGTGCCGTTCGTGCTGGTGCTGCTCACCGGGGATGTCCCTTCCGTAGTGGTGCCGGCGCCCACCCCGCCGGCCGGGTTGCGATCGGATGCATGACTGACCTCGGCGTGCGGGCCGGGGCTGCTCGTCATCGGGGTGCTGCTCGGGAGCGGCGTGCTGGGCAGCGGATAGATGAAGGTCCCCGAGCGCTTCGGCGAATCGTTCCGCTTGACGGAACCGGTGCGGGCGCGCGCGGGTCTCCCGCCCGGCCCGACGGCCGAGGTGTCGTCGTTCATCCACAGCTCCTGAAAATCCCCCGAGCCAGCGTCAGCTCGACGGCAGGAAAATACCAGTAATCGGAGTCACATGCACTACCGCTGCAACAACCTCAGTCGGTGGTGGCGACCAGCGGCTCCAGCGTCAGATCCGGCAGTTCCTTCCGGATGTACTGCAGCCGCCACTTGTCGCTGACCAGCGCAAGCAGCACCCCGTCGGACCGGGTGAACACCTCGACGCCGCGCTGCCGGTTCAGTTCGTCCCGCGAGGCGGCGTCGGTGCGGCGGGCCAGCGCGTAGCCGAGCGGTTCGATCCGCGGTTCGACGTTGTACTCGGCTTTCATCCGCGCCGAGACGACCTCGAACTGCATGGGGCCGACGGCCGCCATCACCGGCGAGGCGTCTCCGCGCACGTCGTTGCGCAGGATCTGCACGACGCCTTCGGAGTCGAGCTGGTCGACGGCCTTGCGGAACTGCTTGTACTTCGACGCGGCGTCGACCCGCAGGACCGCGAAGTGCTCCGGCGCGAACGACGGGATCGGCGGGAACTCGACCTTCCGGTCCACGAACAGAGTGTGTCCGGGCGCCAGGGCGGTCGCGTTGACCAGACCCACCACGTCGCCCGGATAGGCGGCCTCGACCGTGGACCGTTCGCGGCCGAACACCGTCAACGCGTACTTGGTGGTGAACGGCTTGCCGGTCTGGGCGTGGGTGACGACCATGCCGCGCTCGAACACCCCGGAGACCACGCGCATGAACGCGAGGCGGTCGCGGTGCGCGGTGTCCATGCCGGCCTGCACCTTGAACACGACCGCGCTGAACGGGTCGTCGACGTTGCGGGGATTGTCGTCGATGTCGAGGCGGGCGCGCGGCGGCGGAGCCAGCGCGACGAGGGTGTCGAGGATCTGCCGCACGCCGAAGTTCAGCATCGCCGACGCGAAGATCACCGGCGACGTTTGGCCGGCGAGGAACAGTTCCTGGTCGTGGTCCTGACCGCTCGCCGACAGCAGTTCCGATTCCTCCGCGGCCTCGGCCCACGCGTCGCCTTCGCGCTCCAGCGCGGCGTCGGGGTCCAGGTGCTCCTCGGGGGCGATCTTCGCGCCGCCCGCGGTGCGGGTGAACTTGATGTACTCCTCGGCCGCGCCGTCCTCACCGCGCCGCAGCAGGCCGCGGAAGTCGCCGGCGATGCCGACGGGCCAGAACAGCGGGGTCGGCGTCAGGCCGATCCGCTCGTCGATCTCGTCGAGCAGTTCGAGCGGTGCGCGACCGGGACGGTCCCACTTGTTGATCACGGTGATCACCGGGATGCCGCGGTGGCGGCACACCTGGAACAGCTTCAGCGTCTGCGGCTCGAGGCCCTTCGCGGCGTCGATGAGCATGACCGCGGCGTCGACGGCGGTGAGCACGCGGTAGGTGTCCTCGGAGAAATCCGAGTGGCCGGGGGTGTCGACGAGGTTGATGACGTTGCCCGGGTCGTCCTCGTCGGCGGTGGACTCGCTCGAGCGGTAGTTGAACTGCAGTGCGGTGGAGCTGACCGAGATGCCGCGGGCCTTCTCCATCTCCATCCAGTCCGAGACGGTCGACTTGCGGCCGGCCTTGCCGTGCACGGCGCCGGCCTCGGAGATCACCTTCGCGTGCAGCGCCAGCGCCTCGGTGAGCGTGGACTTACCGGCGTCCGGATGGGAGATGACGGCGAACGTGCGGCGCCGAGCGGCCTCCGCGCGCACTTCCTTGGACAGGGCGGCTGTGCCGGAGTCGCTGATGGCGGTGCCGGTATCGCCGGTGGCCGAGGCGGGCGGGGTACTCAACGCGGAACTGACCTCTCGAAACGGGGGTGGGGGTGCGGGTATCGCAGGCAACTTCTCCATGTTACTCGGCGATTCGATGTCGATTTCCGTGAGATTCGGTCACGTTTGCCGGGATGCCTTTCCCCATCGGTCCCGGCGCGGGGACTCTGGACCGCAGAGCCACCGGATCGAGGAGTGCCCGTGAGCAGATTCACCGACGAGATGTACGCGACGGCGGAGAGCACACGCCGTGGGCTGATCACCGGGGAGCCGGACGAGCCGCTGCGGCAGACCTGGGGCGAGATCCACCGGCAGGCCCGCTGCATGGCCGGGGCGCTGGCCGCGGCCGGTATCGGGCACGGTGCCGCCGTCGGTGTGCTGGCAGGCAATCCCGTCGACATCGCCCCGGTGTGTCAGGCCGTCTGGATGCGGGGCGGCAGCGTCACCATGCTGCACCAGCCGACGCCGCGCACCGACCTGGCCGCGTGGGCGCGCGACACCGAGACGGTCGTCCACATGATCGACGCGCAGGTGGTGGTGCTCGGGGCGCCGTTCGACCCGGCCGAACCCGTGCTGCGCGAACGCGGCATCCGCGTCGTGACGGTCGCGCAGATGCGGGCGGGTTCGCCGATCGACCCGGTCGACACCGCCGAATCGGATATCGCGTTGCAGCAGTTGACGTCCGGATCGACCGGATCGCCGAAGGCCGTGCTGATCTCGCACGAGAACTTCTATGTCAACGCGTACGCGATGATCGACCGCATCAAGTACTCCCTCGACGACGACGTGATGATCAGCTGGCTGCCACTGTTCCACGACATGGGCATGGTCGGGTTCCTCAGCGTGCCCATGCAGGTCGGCGCGGAGGTCGTGTCGGTGACACCGCTGGAGTTCCTCAAGGCCCCGCTGCTGTGGGCGCAGCTGATCGGCAAGTACCACGGAACAGTCACGGCCGCACCGAATTTCGCGTACTCACTGCTCGCCCGCAAACTCGCGCAGGCACCGGACGGCGTCGTCGACCTGTCGTCGATGCGGTGGATGTGGAACGGCGCCGAACCCGTCGACCCCGACACCATGATCGCGCTGGCCGAGGCCGGTGCGCGTTTCGGGCTGGACCCGATGGCCCTGGCCCCCGTCTACGGCATGGCCGAGACGACCCTGGCGGTGTCGGTCCCGGACCCGGGGCACGGGCAGGTCCTCGACATCGTCGACCCGGATCTGCTCGAAGCCGGCGGCATCGCCGTGCCCACCATCCGGCCGAACGGGCGGCGGCTGGCCACGCTCGGTCATCTCGTCCCCGGGCTCGAGGGGCGGGTCGTCGGGCGCGACGGGCAGGTGCTGCCCCCGCGCGGTGTCGGCATCATCCAGCTGCGCGGCAAGGCCGTGACCTCGGGTTATCTCACCGTGGAGGGGCCGGTCCCGGCGCAGGACGCCGACGGCTGGTTCGACACCGGCGACGTCGGCTACTTCACCGAGGAAGGTCGCGTGGTGGTGTGCGGCCGGGTCAAGGACGTCATCATCATGGGCGGCCGCAACGTGTATCCGACCGACATCGAACGCGCCGCGTGCAGTGTCGACGGGGTGCGGCCCGGGAACGCCGTCGCGATCCGTCTCGACGCCGGCGACAAACGCGAATCCTTCGCGGTCGCAGTCGAAACCAACCGGATCGACGACCCCGCCGAGATTCGCCGCATCGAACACGAGGTGGTGCACGCCGTCGTCGCCGAGGTCGGGGTGCGGCCCCGGACGGTCGCGGTGCTCGGCCCGGGCAGCATCCCGAAGACCTCGTCCGGCAAGCTGCGGCGCGGCAGCTCGGCCGCCCTCCTGGCCCGCTGACCCGTGCGCGTTTCCGGTAGCGCCCGCTACCGGAAACGCGCACGAGGGGCAGCGGTCAGTGGATGCGGTTCTGCGCGCCCTCGAGGCCCAGGCGCAGCAGCAGCTCGACGGCGTCCGCCCCCTCCTCGCAGAACACGTCGAGTTCCTTGCGCTCGGTCGTCGAGAACGGCTTGAGCACGAAATCGGCCGGATCCTGCCGGCCCGGGGGACGGCCGATGCCCATCCGCACCCGCAGATAGTCCTTCGTACCCAGCGAACTCGACGTCGACCGCAACCCGTTGTGCCCGTTCTCGCCGCCGCCCAGCTTGAGCCGGATGGTGCCGAAATCCAGATCCAGCTCGTCGTGGATCACCACGATGTTCGCCGGGTCGACCGAGAAGAACTTCGCCAGTCCCGCGACCGGGCCACCCGACAGGTTCATGTAGGTGCGCGGTTTCGCGATGATCACCTGCCTGCCGTCGAGGCGGGCCTGCACGATGTCCGAGTTGCTGCGCTTGTGCGCGCCGAACGAACCGCCCACGCGCCCGGCGAGCACCTCGGCCACCATGAAACCGATGTTGTGACGGGTCTTCTCGTACTTCGGCCCGGGATTGCCGAGCCCGACGACGAGCGCGGTGTCCTCGCTCACGTTCGTGTGTTCCTTCCCGACCGGTGGCGGTTGCGGCGACCGGTCACACGCGCGCGGCGCGCCATCCCGCGGGGGATGACGCGCCGCAACGAATCATGTGGAGCCGTGGGTGGCTCAGGCCTCCTCGGCCGGAGCCTCGGCCTCGGCGCCCTCGGCCGCTTCGCCCTCGAGGGCCTCGGCGGACGGAGCCACGACGATGTTCACGAGCAGCAGATCGGCCTCGTCCTGCAGCGACGCGCCCTTGGGCAGCTCGACGCCACCGGCGAGGATCTGGGTGCCGGCCTCGGCGCCCTCGATGGAGACCTCGACCTGCTCGGGGATGTGCAGGGCCTCGGCCTCGAGCTTGATGGTGGTGACCTCGTTGACGACGAGGGTGCCGGAAGCGGCCTCACCGGTGATGACCAGCGGCACCTCGACGACGACCTTCTCGCCCTTCTGGACGACCAGCAGGTCGGCGTGCTCGATGTAGTTGCGGATCGGGTGCACGACGACCGACTTGGTCAGCGCCAGCTCCTCGGAACCGTCGACCTCGAGGGTGAGCACGGCGTTGGTGCCGTGGGCGCGCAGCACGGCCGCGAACTCGCGGGCCGGGAGGGCGAGGTGCTTGGGCTCGGTGCCGTGGCCGTACAGCACGGCGGGGACCTGTCCGTCACGGCGGGCACGGCGGGCAGCGCCCTTGCCGAACTCGGTGCGGACGGCGGCTACGAGACGGTTCTCGTCGGACATGATGTAACGGCTCCTACGCTTGTGGCTCTCACTGGGTCGGTCTTCTCGACGATGCGGGACCGGACGCGCGCGGGCCGGGAGCGTGGAACGCTCGAGCGGAGCCGCAGCCGCGTCGATCACGGTGAGCCAGCGATTTCGCGGTTCACCCTCGCCGAGACAACTCGAAGTACTTTACCGGATCGCCGGGGGTAAAGCGAACGGCCCCCATCCCGTCACAGGCTCCGCACCGCGGCGAGGAATCGGTCGACGTCGGCGGGGGAGACGAAGTAGTGCGGTGACGCGCGCACCACCGCGTCGAGTGTCCGCGCGGTCATGTCCAGCAGCGTCGAGCTGCGATGACTGACGGTCACCGTCATCGACTGCTCGGCGAGCGCGTCGCGGACCGCCGTGGGTTCGCGACCGTCCACGGTGAACGAGACGATGCCGCTGCGCGGGTCACCGAGGTCGCGGACCTCGACCCCGGGGATGCGGCCGAGGCCGTCGCGCAGGTGTTCGGAGCGGTAGGCGATGGCCTCGGTGACCGCGTCGATCCCGAGGTCGAGCAGGTAGTCGACCGCAGCCCCGAGACCCAGGCGCGCGGCGACGTCGGCCTCCCACAGTTCGAAGCGGGTGGCGTCGGGTGCGATCTCGTATTCGTCGGCTCCCGACCACCGCGCGCTGTGCAGGTCCAGCACGGCGGGCTCGAGTTCACCGATCAGCCGCGGCCGCACGTAGAGGAATCCGGTGCCGCGCGGGCCGCGCAGCCACTTGCGCCCGGTCGCGGACAGTGCATCCACGTCGAGTTCGGGCACGTTCACCGGGAGTTGCCCGACGGACTGGCACGCGTCGAGCAGCACGAGCGCCCCGACCTTGTGCGCCGCGTCCGCGACCTCCCGCACCGGGTTGATCAGGCCGCCGTTGGTGGGGGCGTGCACGAGCGACACCAGCTTCACGCGCTCGTCGAGCATCGCGGTGAGTGCGTCGACGTCGATGCGCCCGTCGGGGCCGGACGGGATCTGCTCGACGGTCGCGCCGGTGGCGCGGGCGCGCTGCAGGGCGGCGACCGCGTTGGCGGCGTATTCGACGCGGGAGATCAGGATGCGGTCGCCGGGCTGCAGCGGCACCGCGTAGAAGAACGACGTCCACGAGCGGGACGCGCTGTCGGTGAGCGCGACGGACGTGGGATCGACGTCGAGCAGCCGGCCGATCGACGTCTTCACCGCGTCCAGCGCGTCGAGCCGCTCGTTCGCGGCGACGTAGCCGCCGACCTCGGCTTCGCGGCGCAGATGCGCGACGACGGTGTCGAGCACGGGCGTCGGGGGCAGCGACGAACCGGCGCTGTCGAGGAATACGCGGTCGAAGCAGCCCGGGGTGTCCCGGCGAACCCGTTGGAGATCGAGCACGGTGCGACCACCTCTTCCGCGTCCCGTACGGACAGCCCGTACGCCTGGAATGTAACCCCGGACCGCGTGTCGCGGCCGGTGTTCTCACGGCGCTGCGGCAACGGGCGCGTTAGGCTCGTCCCAGTCCTGGCTCGGCGGCGAGAGAGGGTGATCGAGTGGCGACTGCGATCAACACGGCGTACTCGCGCGCTGCCCTCACGTCGCGGGCCGAGGCGGTGGCGCACGTTCGCCGCAGCAGTTTCCGGTTCGGGCCGCCGCGGTTGATCGGGGTGGAGCTGGAATGGCTCACCGCCCGTGCGGACGGCACGGCGGCCCGTCCCGAACTCCGGTCGATCGTCGATTCGCTCGGTTCGCATGCCCCGCGGACGGTGGCTCCGACGTCGTCGGCGCGACCGTTGCCGTCGGGCAGTGTGGTCACCCTCGAACCCGGTGGCCAGGTCGAACTGTCCAGCGTGCCGTGCGCGTCGGCGCGGCAGGTGTGCGACCGTCTCGTCGCGGATGCCCGGATGCTGCGCTCGCTGCTGGCCCGGCGGTCGCTGCTCATGCTCGATTCCGCCGGTGACGGCGTGCGGCCGCCGCACCGGTTGCTGCGCACTCCGCGCTACAGCGCGATGGAACTGCGGTTCGACCGGATCGGACCGATGGGGCGGCTGATGATGAACAGCACCGCCGCAGTGCAGGTCAGTGTCGACGCCGGCGCGGACGACGACGAAGTGCGCCGCCGCTGGCACCTCCTGCACGCGATCGGGCCGGCAATGATCGCCGCGTTCGCGTGTTCGCCTGCGCTCAACGGTGTTCCGGACGGCAGCTGGGTGTCGCAGCGCATGCGGACGTGGCTGAACCTGGACCCCGGACGCACCACCCCGGTGTCCGACCCCGCCGACTATCCGGCGTGGGCGCTCGACGCGCCGCTGCTGTGCGTCCGATCGTCCGGCCCCGACTGGAATGCGCCACCGGACGCGTCGTTCGCGGACTGGCTGGACGGCTCCCTGGACGGGGATCTGGGTCGCCGCCCCACCGTCGACGACCTGGACTATCACCTCACCACGCTGTTTCCGCCGGTGCGGCCGTGCGGGCACTTCGAGGTGCGTTATCTCGATGCCCAACCGGGGGATCTGTGGCAGGTCCCGGTCGCGGCGATCGAGGCGCTGCTGAGATCCCGGGCGGTGATGGACGAGGCGGAGGCGATCGCGGCCCCGGTCGCGGACCGGTGGGAGGAAGCCGCACAGCATGGCCTCGCCAGTCTCGAAATACGTGCTGCGGCAGTCGGTTTGCTGGCGCTAGCGGCGGAGGCGTCGCCGGACATGAGATTCACGGCGGCGCTCGATGCCGCGGCGGTCCGGTGCTGCCGCGGTCGCGGACCGGAGGATCAGAGCCGGTGAGCGCGCTGCGGGCACAGGTGATGCGGGATCTCGCCCGCGCCCGTGTCCGCACGGCTGCGCTGACCGACCTCGACGACGCGGAACTGACGGCGCAGCATTCGCCGCTGATGAGCCCGCTCGTCTGGGACCTCGCGCACATCGCGAACCAGGAGGAACGCTGGCTGCTGCGCGAGGCCGCCGGACTGGAGGCCGAGCGTCCCGACATCGACGACCTGTACGACGCGTTCCGTCATCCGCGGGCAACCCGGAACGGTCTACCGCTGCTCGATCCCGCACAGGCCCGCCGGTACGCCGACGACGTGCGGGCGCGGGTGACGGAATCGTTGGAGAAGTGTGAATTCGACACCGACCTCACCCGCGACGGATTCGTCTACTCGATGATCGCGCAGCACGAACAGCAGCACGACGAGACGATGCTCGCGACCCACCAGTTGCGTTCGGGCCCACCGGTGTTGTTCGCCCCGGAGGCGCCGCGCACCGGACATCCGGTCGAGGCGGACGAGATCACGGTCCCGGCTTGCGAAGTCGAGATCGGGACGTCCATCGATCCGGCAGCACTCGACAACGAACGGCCCGCGCACCGCGTGCACGTGCCTGCGTTCCGCATCGACACCTTCCCCGTCACCAACGGCCGCTATCTCGAGTTCATGGCCGACGGCGGATACGACCGCCCGGAGCTGTGGAGCGAAACCGGCTGGGAGCACCGGCTCCGCGCGGGTCTCGAGGCCCCGCAGTTCTGGACGCGGCAGCACGACGGCACGTGGTGGCGCCGCCGATTCGGGGTCATGGTGCCGGTGCATCCCGACGAACCGGTCGTCCACGTGTGTTTCCACGAGGCCGACGCCTACGCACGGTGGGCCGGGAAGCGGCTGCCCACGGAGGTGGAGTGGGAGACGGCCGCGCGATGGAACCCTGTGGAGCAGCGCAGCACCCGATACCCGTGGGGCGACGTCGATCCCGGCCCCGAGCATGCGAACCTCGGGCAGCGTCACCTCGGGCCCGCGGTCGTCGGCGCGTATCCGGCGGGGGCGTCGCCGCTCGGGGTGCAGCAACTGATCGGTGACGTGTGGGAGTGGACGTCGTCGGGTTTCGAACCCTATCCGGGGTTCGTGGCGTTCCCGTACCGCGAGTACTCCGAGGTGTTCTTCGGCGGCGACTACCGGGTTCTGCGCGGTGGTTCGTTCGGTACGGACGCGGTCGCGTGCCGCGGGACCTTCCGCAACTGGGACCATCCGATCCGTCGCCAGATCTTCTCCGGATTCCGTTGTGCCCGAGATATTCCCGACACTCCGGACGTCGCGGATGTGTAGGCATCTGGGCTACCTCGGCCCGGTGCGCACGGCCCGGTCGCTGATCGCCTACGGTCCGCACTCGCTGTTCCGCCAGTCGTGGGCGCCGAAGGACATGCGCGGCGGCGGCACCGTCAACGCCGACGGGTTCGGAGTGGCCTGGTGGACCGCCGACGGCATCCCCGGCCGGTACCGGAGCGAGAAACCGATCTGGTCGGATCCCTTTGTCACCGAAGGCTTGTCCTCGATCCGGACCGGGGCGATGGTCGCCGCGCTCCGATCCGCGACCGAGGGTATGCCGGTGGAGCGGTCGGCGGCCGCCCCCTTCACGGACGGCCGGTGGGCGTTCAGCCACAACGGGCGGGTCGTCGGGTGGCCCGGGACGCTCGTGTCGCTCGCGGAGCGGCTCCCGGTATCGGAGCTGCTGCGGCTCGAATCGCCCACCGACGCCGCGACTTTGTGGATGCTGCTGCGATCGCGCCTGCGCACCGACAGGCCCGAGGCCGCGCTCATGCGGCTCGTCCGTGACGTGATCGACCTTTCGCCGCACTCTCGTCTGAACCTGTTGCTGGGCAACGGCTCCGGGCTGTGGGCGACCGCGTGGTACCACTCGCTGTGGGTGCTCGTCGACGAGCGCATCGCGGTGGTGTCCTCGGAACCGTACGACGATGATCCGCGCTGGAAGCAGGTGCCGGACCGGCATCTGGTCAGCGCCCGACCGGGACACCTGATCGTGTCCCCCATGGAGGTCCCGAGCGTATGACCGTCGACGTCTATCTGACCCCGGCCGAACTCGACGAGGCGTTGCGGGCCGACGCGCGCCGCGGCCTGACCGCGACCCCGAAGTGGCTGTCGCCGACCTGGCTGTACGACGAGCGCGGCGGGGACCTGTTCGAACAGATCACCCGGCTGCCCGAGTACTATCCGACCCGCACCGAACGTGCTCTGCTGAAAGCGTTCTCGGCGGACATCGCGGACACGATGCGGCCCGAGCTGCTCGTCGAACTGGGGTCCGGATCGTCGGAGAAGACCCGGTTGCTGCTCGACGCGCTCGCCCCCTACCTGCACACCTACGTCCCGCAGGACGTGTCCGAGTCCGCCCTGCAGGGCGCGGTCGCCCGCCTGTCCGCCGACTACCCCGACCTCACGGTGCGCGGGGTGGTCGGGGACTTCACCGGTTCGCTGAGCCATCTGCCCGACGGGGGCCGGCGGATGATCGCGTTTCTCGGGGGCACCATCGGCAACCTGGTCCCGGCCGAGCGGGCGGAGTTCCTGGCCGAACTCGCCGCGACCCTCGACAAGGGGGAGTGGCTGCTGCTCGGCGTCGGTCTCGTCGTCGACCCGGAGATCGTCGTCCCCGCGTACGACGACGCGGCCGGCGTCACCGCCGAATTCGACCGCAACGTGCTGCATGTGCTCAATCACCGGCTCGGGGCGAACTTCGAACCGGATCGTTTCCGGCACGTGGCGCTGTGGGACGCGGACAACGAGTGGATCGAGATGCGGCTCGAGGCCACCGCGGCGATGACGGTGCAGATTCCCGGCCTGGACCTCGAGGTGTCCTTCGACGAGGGTGAGCAGCTACGCACGGAGATCTCCGCGAAGTTCCGGCTCGACGGCATCGCCCGCGAACTCACCGACGCCGGGTTCGTCGTCCGCCACGAATGGGTCGACCCCGACGACCGGTTCGCACTGATCGGGGCGTCGCGTCGCTGACCGGTTGCGGACCGTGGTTGCCGCGCACAGGATCACGGCGGCACCCCCGACGAGGACGGGCACCGTCGGCGGTTCGCCGAGAAGCACCGCGGCCCAGCAGATCGTCATCACCGGCTGGGTGAGCTGGATCTGGCTCACCCGCGTCATCGGGCCGATCGCCAGACCCCGGTACCAGGCGAAGAAGCCCAGGAACATGCTCACCGCGGCCAGATAGGCGAACGCTGCCCACTCGGTGGCCGTGCCCGTGGGCCGGTGGTCGACTACGGCGAGCACGGTCACGGCGAGCGTGACCGGTGCGCTGAGCACGAGCGCCCACGAAATGGTCTGCCAGGAACCGAGTTCGCGCGCCAGCAGGCCACCTTCGGCGTAGCCGATCGCGGCGGCGACGACGGCGGCGAGCAGCAGCAGGTCGGCCGGATGCAATCCGCTGAACTCACCCGACTGCAGCATGCCGAATGCCACCGCGGCGGTCGCGGAAACGGCGGCGGTGACCCAGAACGACGGCGCCGGCCGGTCCCGGCCCCGCACCACGGCGGCGACCGCGGTCGCCGCGGGGAGCAGCGCGATCACCACTGCACCGTGGGTCGCGGACGTCGTGGTCAATGCGTATGCGGTGAGGACAGGGAACCCGATCACGACCCCGCCGGCGACCACCGCGAGCCGCATCCACTGCGCGCCGCGGGGACGTCGCTGCCGAGTGAGGGCCAGTGCGGCGGCCGCGAGCAGGGCCGCGACGACCGCCCGCCCGATTCCGACGAAGATCGCGGACATCGCGCCGTCGTGCACCGCGATCCGGGTCAGCGGCAGGGTGAGGGAGAACGCGGCCACACCCGCCAGACCCCATCCCAGACCGCTTCTCGGGGTCGATAGCACCTGGCTGTGCGCGGTAGTAGCGCTACTATTGGCTCTCATGTCCGACGATAGCAGTAGTGCCCGGATCGTGTCCGATCTTCGGCGCTGGATCGCGACCGCACCGCCGGGCGCGAAACTCCCGTCGACGCGCGCCCTCGTCGCGAAGTACGGCGCCAGCCCGGTCACCGTGCAGGCCGCGCTGCGGACGCTCCAAGCGCAGGGATCGGTGGAAAGCCGCCCCGGGGTAGGCACTTTCGTCCGCGCCGTCCGGGTGGCGGGACCCAGGGACTACGGGTGGCAGACCGCGGCGCTCGGTTCGCCGGACCGCCGTGTACCGCGGCTGCCCGCCTCGCTCCGCACCCTCCCGAACGATGTGATCGCGCTGCACTCCGGCTACCCCGACCGCGAACTGCTACCGGAGCGGCTGGTGCGAAGTGCCTTCGGTCGCGTCGCCCGCAGCGACGCCGTCGTCGGGCGCCCACCGACCGCGGGCCTCCCCGAACTCCAGGCCTGGTTCGCGACCGAACTCGGGGCGGAGACCCCGCTCGGTGTGGCACCCCCGACGCCGAGCGACACCGTCGTCGTCCCCGGCAGCCAGAGCGGGCTCAGCGCCGCATTCCACGCGCTGGTCGGAGCCGGCAACCCGCTGCTCGTGGAATCACCCACCTACTGGGGCGCGATGGTCGCGGCCGCGCAGGCCGGCGTGCAGGTCGTGCCCGTCCCCAGTAGCGCCGGCGGCCCGGACCTCGGTGAACTCGCCCGCGCATTCGACCGCACCGGAGCCCGTGTCTTCTACGCGCAACCGAACTTCGCGAATCCCACCGGCGCGCAGTGGTCGCCGGACCTGGCCGACGACGTCCTCCGCCTCGTCCGCGACGCCGGGGCCTTCCTCGTCGAGGACGACTGGGCACACGACTTCGGGATCACCGCCGATCCGGTGCCGCTCGCGACGCGTGACGACAGCGGGCACGTCGTCTACGTCCGGTCGCTGACCAAGAGCGTGTCCCCGGCCGTGCGGGTCGCCGGGATCGTCGCGCGGGGGCCCGCCCGCGACCGCATCCTCGCCGAAGTGCAGGCCCAGTCGATGTACGTCAGCGGTGTCCTCCAAGCGGTCGCCGTCGACGTCGTCACGCAACCCGGATGGCGCACCCACCTGCGCGGCCTGCGGCCGCAACTTGCCGCCCGCCGGGATCTGCTCGCCCGGTCCCTGCGCGAGCACGCACCCGGGCTGCACCTCGACGCGCTGCCCGCGGGCGGGCTGAACCTGTGGGCGCGGCTGCCCGAGCACACCGACGTCACCGCACTCGTCCGGGACTGCGAGGCCGCGGGGGTCGTCGTGACCGCGGGCGACGAATGGTTTCCCGCCGAACCCACGGGCCCGCACCTGCGGATGAACTTCTCCGGTCCCGACCCGGGGGCGTTTCCCGACGCGGCCCGGATCATCGGCGAGGTCCTGGAACGTCAGCGGAAGGACTGAACAGACGGGCCGGTTGGACAGACACGGGTGGGGCACGGAAGCCTGATCGGTATGGCTTCACCGCGACCCGCGCTGACGACCCCGGTTCTGCTGCTCATGGCGCTGGCGACCGGATTGTGTGTGGGCGCGAACTACGTCAACCAGCCGCTGCTCGACACCATCGCCACGGCCCTCGGCACCTCGCACTCGGCAGCCGCGTTCACCGTCACCGTCGCCCAGGTGTCCTATGCGCTCGGCCTGCTGTTCCTCGTGCCGCTCGGGGACATGCTCGACAAGCGACGACTCGCCGTCGGCCTGATGATCCTCGCGGCCGCCGGGCAGGTGGCCAGCGGATTCGCCCCGAACATCGGGGTCCTCACCGCCGGTATCGCCGTCACCGGCCTGTTCTCCGTCGCCGCGCAGGTGCTCGTGCCGTTCGCCGCGACCCTCGCCGAACCGGAACGGAGCGGCCGGGCGATCGGCACCGTGATGAGCGGGTTGCTGCTGGGGATCCTGTCGGCGCGCAGCGTCGCCGGGCTGCTCGCCGAACTCGGGGGCTGGACCACCGTGTACCGGGCGGGGGCGGTCGCGCTCATCGTCGTCGCGGTCGCGCTGTGGCGGAAGCTGCCGAGCTCGCGGCCCACCGCCTCGACCGGCTACGCGGCGACGCTGCGGTCGCTCGGCACGCTCGCGCGCACGCATCGGCGGCTGCGCACCCGCGCGCTGTTCGGCGCGGTGTCGTTCGGATCGCTGGCGGCCCTGTTCTCGACGATGACGTTCCTGCTGGCCGGCGAACCCTACGGTTTCGGCGACGCGCAGATCGGCCTGGTCGGTCTCGCCGGGGCGGCCGGTGCGCTCGCCGCAAGCTTCGTGGGAAGGGCCGCGGATCGCGGATACGCCCGCCTCACGACCGGGATCTCCGTGGTCCTGCTCGTCGTGTCGTGGGCTGCGCTCGCCGCCGGTGGCCACAGCCTCGCGTGGTTCCTGATCGGGTTCGTCGCCGTCGACCTCGCGGTGCAGGGCGTGCACATCACCAACCAGAATGTCGTCTTCGCGCTGGATCCGGCGGCGCGGGCCCGCATGAACTCCGTGTACATGGTGGCGTACTTCGTCGGTGGGGCCTCCGGTTCGGCGCTGGGGACCGTCGCGTGGACGACGGCCGGATGGTCCGGGGCGTGCATCGCCGGTGTCGCCCTGGCGGTGACCGCGGTCGGCGTGTGGGCACTGGATCTGCGTGCCGAGCGCCTCGCGGTCACGACACCGCCGAAGACGGTCACCGCCGGTCGGAGGTAGCCGCGCCGATCAGGGTCGCGCTCCCACACCGGTGGCCAGTTCCTGTATCCGGCCGCGCACGCTGTCCGGCGCCAGCGGCGGGGTCGGCAGGCCGGCGCCGGAGCGCAGTCCGTCGACGAACTCCCGGAGAACCTCGACGGGGGAGTGGGCCGGTGACCAGCCCAGCTCGGATCGTGCCCGGGCACAGTCCATCAGCGGCAGCCGCAGGACGGTGTCGAACAGCCCGGGCTCGGCCGGGGCGAGGTGGGTGTGCCACGCGGCGGCCGCCGCGGACCGGACGAGACCGCTACGCACCGGGACGACCCGGGCACCGAGCAGATCACCGAGGGTGTGGGCGTCGACCGGGGGTTCGGCGGCGAGGTTGAAGGGACCGCGCACCGGTCGCAGCACGGCCCGGACGTAGGCATCGGCGACGTCGTCGGCGTGCAGAATCTGCATGCTCAGACCGGGCATGTCGGGGACCACGGGGATCGCGCGCACCAGCGAACCGGGGACGAACGGGCCCCCGAAAATTCGGCGCTGCGCCGACGCCGAGCCGCGCTGGAAGATGAAACCGGGACGCATCCGCACGACCCGGATCTGCGGGTGGTCGCGTTCGAACACGTCGAGCCACCGTTCGAGATAAGCCTTCTCCCGCGGATACGCCGCGCCCGGCCAGCCGTGGGTCGGCCACGACTCGTCGACGGCGTGCCCGTCCTCCGGGCCCGGCGAGTAGGCGCCCACCGACGACGCGACCACGATCACCGGAACCTGCGCGTCCGCCGCCGCGGTGAGCGTCCGGATCGTGCCGAGGACATTGTTCTCCCACGTCTTCTCGGGTTTGTGCGTGGGATGGAACAGCCACGCGAGATGGATCAGAGCGCCGGCGCCGCGCATCGTGGAGTCCAGCTCCGCGGTCGCGACGTCGACCGCCTCGAACCGGGCCTTCGGAGCGGTCCATTCGGTGGCGCGGCGCGCAACGCCGAGTATCGATTTCACGGCGTCCTGCTCGCCGAGCGCCCGTACCACGGCGGTGCCCACGTTACCCGTCGCACCGGTCACCACCACGTGGAGTCCGGACGGTGCCGCCTGTGTCTCCTCGCGCTGTGTCTCCTCGCGCTGTGTCTCCTCGCTCATGGACCGGGGCATACCCGCAGCCCGCCGCGGCCAATCGGCGCGTCGCGACGGTCAGGTCAGGTCGGTCGTGGGAAGCAGCCGCAGCTCCCGCGCGCGGCCCACCGCTTCGTAGCGCGTGTGCACACCGAGTTTGCGGTAGATGCTGCGCAGCTGGGTCTTCACCGTGTTCGGGGAGACGAACAGTTCCTTGGCGATCTCCCCGAGCGTCGATCCGCGCGCGAGCAGCGCCAGCACTCCCGCTTCCCGCGGCGACAACTCGACCCGGGCGATGGTGTCGACGAATATCGACTCGACCGGTCCACCCGGCACCGCCGTGCCGCTCCACGCGACCAGCGTCTCGACGTAGCGCGGGGGCAGCGTTGTGAATGCGCGGCGATTGCCGAGCCGGACGGAGAGCATGCACGCGCGGTTCCAGGCACGCACGGCGTCGTCGTGCCCGTCCCGATCGACCTGGGCCGCAGCCTCGAGCAACAGGGCCTCGAGGTGGGCGCGCGGATAACCGCAGTCCGTCCAGGAGACTCGTTTGAGCAGTTTCGACGCGACCTCGGGGTGACCTGTGAGCAGTTCGACGCGCGCGGCCGCCACCACCAGGAACGGGTGGTTGGACGGCTCCTCGTCGACCGTCGCACGAGCTAGATTGCCGTTGCCGAGCGCGAGTTGCAGGTCCACCTCGACGGCGGTGAGCAGTACCCGGGAGAACGCACCGGCCGAGTGCTTGTCACTGTGCGCAGCGATGGCCTGGTGCAACCAGGTCAGACCCGAGTAGGCGTCGTGGGTGGCCAGCGCGTACTGCGAGTGGGCGTAGGCGACGAACGCCCACAGCTCTTCGCGCACACTCGGCCGGCCGAGGAGTTCGAGCGTTTCCTTCGCGGGGGCGAGGTCGAGCACATCGAGATGCTGCAGGACCGCCGCCGTCCGGCCGGAAACCTTGGCTGCGCCGGACCACGACCCGGCGTTGTCGTAGCGGCGGGCCCGGTCGAGCCATTCGCGGACCCGGGTGTTGTCGCCGGCCAGCGCCCAGCCCAGCGCCGAGCCCCCGGCGGATTGGTGTGCCACGAAACCCAGTTCGTACGACACGCCACTCTGGTAGGCGCGCCGAAAGATGGTCGTCGCCTCGGGCAGGTGCCCGGCGAGCTGCAAGGTCAGGGCCCACTGCATCCGCAACAGCGGCAGCTGTTCACCGAAGGCGGCGGGCCGGCGGGCCGTGATGCTCGACACGAGCGGTTCGAACTGCAGGGTGCGCGTCGCGGCCTCCGCGATGCGGCCGCCCCGGCGCAGCGCGATCGTCTGCGCGGTCGCCACGTACAAGTGGTTGACGGCTTCGGTGTGGCGGGCCGGATCCGTGAGGGTCGCGGGGTCGTCGACGAGTTGCTCCCCCAGGATCGGATGGTCGTCGATCATCGAGGTGACCAGGGCCCGCCCGGCCCGCAGCTCGGGATTGTCGACGAGCACGTCGTCGGGCAGCGCCCGCATCACCCGGACGAGCTCACCGAACCGGTTCGAGGCCATGTCCACCCAGGAACGCCGGACGATTTCCGCTGCGAGAGCCCAGTTTCCGGATTCGGCTGCATAGAGCGCCGCCGCCGAGGGCCTGTCCGCATCCATCTCGGACCGGGCGAGCCGGGCCAGCAGCTCGTCGAGACGGCCGGGGTTCTCCCGGCGGGACACGGCCATCACCCGCTCACGGAGGGCCGGCGGCCACCACCAGGTGGGGGCGTCGACACCGAACGAGCCGACCATCAGGCCGACCGTCTCGAGGTGCACCATGAGCCGGCCCGCGTCCGGGCGCCCGGTCAATGTGACGGCGTCCTCCGGGGTGATGCGGCTCGCGGCGGCGATCGACAGCGCGAACGCCCGATGTTCGGGGCCGAGGCGCGCGAGACGCTCGTCGACGTACTTGTCGAGGAGCGCGGCCACACCCGGATCGGGCAGACCGTGCTGACCGGTACGGCTGGTCGGGCGGTTGCGCACGACCGCGGCCGCGGCGGACACCAGCGCCGGCACCCCGCCGAGCGCGTTGTGCAGGTCGCCGAGCGCCGCATCGTGCAGGGTGACCCCGTGCCGGTGGAACAGTTCGGTGGTTTCCTCCCGGGTGAACGCCAGGTCGTCGGCGGAGACGAACGTGGAGTCGATGCCGCGGGCGGTGATGCTCAGCAGCGCGGAGGTGCTGCCCTGCATGCACGCGATCACGTCGACGGTGTGGGACTCGTCGAGCAGATCGAGCAGCGGGGCGATGAGGGTCCGTCCGGTCGTGACGGGTACCCCGGACAGGACCAGCACGATCGGTGTCTCCGACGAGTCCAGGACCCGGACGAGAAGATCGCGCGGACCCGCGGTGGCTTCCGGCACGGCGAGCCCGGCGCGCCGGCAACAGTCCAGGACCACGGCCCAGACCTCGTCCTCGGTGGCATCGTCCGGCAGCGGCGGCACCCACAGCACGGAACGGTCGGGGGTGCCGCCGGCATGCAGCCACGACGCGACCAGCGTGCGTTTGCCGAAACCGGCCGGCGCGAAGACCATCGTCAGCGCCGACTCACGGTCGAGCAGGGCGGACAGTCGGGGTCGTGGCAGCGCACTGCGCAGCGCCCGCCACGACGGCACCCCGGCGCGACCGGGGGTCGGAACGCTCACGCGGACTCCTTCGACAAAGCACGAGCTGAACGAAGGCCACCGCTCCCGATCGGGGGCGTCCCCTCCGGGCCATCGTCAGCTCAGCGTATCCAACAGCATGACGAATCGGACAATCTGCCCCCGATGTCGTCTCACCCCATGATGGTGGTGGTGGGCAGCGACTTTTGCAACGGCCCATATGCAAACCCGGCCTTCGGGAACGCTGTCGACACGAACTCGGGAGTTTTGGTCACGGCGAGAACATCCCTGGGCTTCGTGACCGGCGGGCGCAAGACTCCGTGAGGTGCGCTTCCAGATACTCGACATCATCTTCAATCCGCCGCATCCGGTCACCGGCCGGGTCGTCCCGCCTGCCGACCGGCTCGAACGGGTCGTCGAGATGGCGGTGCTGGCCGAGCAGCTCGGCATCGACAGCTATTCGGTGGGGGAACGGCACGCGGGCGACGTGCTGTCGTCGAGCCCGACGGTCGTGCTCGGCGCGATTGCGCAGGCCACCGACCGGATTCTGCTGTCCACCGGCGTCACGGTCCTGTCCGTTCTCGATCCGGTCCGGGTCGCCGAGGATCTGAGCACCGTCGACCAGCTCAGCCGCGGTCGCCTCGAGATCGTGATCGGCAAGGGCAACGAGGTACTGCAGTATCCGCTGTTCGGGCTGGACATCGGCAGGCAATACGAATACCTGACGGAGAACTACGAACTGCTGCGCACCTTGCTGCGCGAGGAGCACGTCGACTGGACCGGGGACCACCGGCCGCCGCTCACCGACGTGACGACCCTGCCGCGACCGTTCGACGGACCCTTCCGCATCTGGCACGGCTCGGCGACGTCCGCGCACGCCGTCGACCTCGCCGCGAAGTGGGGCGATCCGATCGTGACCGCGAACGCGCTGCAGCCGCGGGAGAACTACAAGGTGCTCATCGACCGCTATCGCGAGCAGTACGCCGCGTACGGGCACGACCCCGAGAAGGCGTACGTCGGTTCGGGTTCGGGCGGATTGTTCCTCGCGGACACCACCGAGCAGGCGATCGACGAGTACCGGCCGATCTACGAAGGGATCGTCCGCCAGGCCGATCAGCGCAAGCACGATCCGGCGGCGGTCGGGAAGGTCACCAGCTTCCGCACCATCGAGGACGCGGTCGAACGGGGGCCGGCGCTGGTCGGTTCCCCGGAACGGGTCGCCGAGAAGATCCTCGACTACCACGCGAGTTTCGGGCACGTCCTGCAGTCGGTGTCCATCAACCACGTGCTGGATTTCGAGCAGCAGAAGGACACCCTGCGCCGCTTCGCGGAGGAGGTGATCCCGCTGGTGCGCGCCGAACTGCCCCCGACCACGTTGTGGTCCGACGCGGACCCCGACCGTGCGAAGGGCTTCGTCGTGGCCTGACGAACCCGCGCGAGTCGACGGCCGGCAATACCATCACGAGATGGCGACCGCCCTCTACTACGGTCTCGGTACTGCGCTTCCGATGCTCGTCGGTGCCGTCATCGGCCTGCGCTACGACCTGCCGAGGCCACTGCTGGCCGGACTTATGGCCTTCGGTGCCGGAGCGATGGTCGCGGCGGTGTCGACCGAGCTGTTCCAGCCGGCGTTCGAGTCGGAAGGGGTCGTCGTCGCCGGGATCGCCCTGATGCTCGGTGCCCTGGTCTATGTGGTTGCCGACCACCTCATCGAGAACCGACTCGGATCTGCGGCGCTCGGTTTCGCCCTGATGCTCGGCGCACTCCTCGACGGGATCCCGGAGAACACGGCCCTCGGTGTCTCGCTCGGCGGCGAGGGCGGCGGTCTCGTCCTGCTGGTGGCGATCGCGGTGGGCAACGTGCCCGAAGCGGTCGCGGGTGCGGCGTCCATGCGCGCGCGACCGAACTTCGACCGCAGCCGGGCAGGTCTGCTGTGGACGACGACCGCAATCGTGCTCGTGCTGGTGGTGGTCGCTGCGAATGCCGCGGCGGACTCGATCTCGGCGCAGTCGATCGCGGTGATCCAGGCGTTCGCCGGTGGCGCGACGATCGCCGTGCTCGCGGATTCGTTGATGCCCGAGGCGTACCGGGAGGGTGGGTGGTGGGTCGGGTTGTCGACCGCGGCGGGCTTCCTGGTCGCCTTCGCGCTCGGTGGCTGACGGCCCGCATCCACCGAACGTTCAGCAGCAGCGGGCGCCGGGATTCGAATCGGTCGCCGCGTGCCGGTCCCGCCAGTACTCGCGTTCGGTCGGCACCGGTTCGCCCGGGTGGAGCCGCCGGTGCAGTTCGACGTACCGCGCGTAGTCGTGGTCGCCCATCAGCGCGCCGACCCACCACCAGACGCGGCGCAGCACGGCGGTCACGACGCACCGTCCTCGCTGTGCGGGTGCGTATGCTCCCGGTGTGCATGATCGGGGTGCACGTGCGCCGCACCGGGCACCCGGACCTTCCCCGCATGGATCAGCTCGTCCCACTGTTTCTGCAGGTCCCGTTCGGCAGGGGTGGGCACGAATCCGGCGGGCGCGAAGATCTTCGACGGGACGTCGGGGGTTTCGGTCGTGGGCAGGCCACCGGCCCGCACCGCGCGCACGCACACCACCACCCCGGCGGCGACGACGATGAGCACCAGCCCCGCGAACACGATCGACAGGGTGCCCTGGATGAACGTGTTGCGGATGACCGCGTTGATCGCCTCCGGGGTGCGCGCCGATCCGAAGCTGGTGGCGCCCGAGTTCTTCGCGTCGACGAACGCGCGGTGCTGCGCCCAGTAGCCGACCGCCCGATCGGACGAGAAGATCTTCTGCCACGACGCGGTCATCGTCACCACGAGATCCCACACGAGCGGCACCCCCGGAATCCACGCCCACTTGACCAGGCCCTTTTTCACGACGATGGTCAGCACCACGGTCAGCGCGATCGCGGCGAGCAACTGGTTGGCGATACCGAACAGCGGGAACAGCGTGTTGATGCCGCCGAGCGGATCGGTGACGCCCATCAGCAGGATCGCACCCCACAGCCCGACGACGACCAGCGTGCAGAACCAGGCGCCGGGACGCCAGGACGGATCCTTGAACCGGCGGGCGGGTCCACCGAAGTTGCCGAGCGAATCCGACAGCATGAACCGGGCCACGCGGGTGCCGGCGTCGACGGTGGTGAGGATGAACAGCGCCTCGAACATGATCGCGAAGTGGTACCAGAACGATTTGAGGCTGTCGCCCCCGAACAGGTCGCTGAGCACCTGCGACATACCGAACGCGAGGGTCGGCGCCCCGCCGGTGCGGGAGATGATCGACTCCTCGCCGACCGCTTCGGCGGCGACCGCGAGTTGCTCCGGCGTGATGTCCGGGCCGCCGAGACCGAGGCCGTTGACGTAGGCCGCGGCGGTCTCCGGGGTACCCCCGGTCAGGGCCTCGGGGGCGTTGAGCGCGAAGTACAGGTGCTGATCGATGATGCACGCGGTGACCAGCGCCATGATGGCGACGAACGACTCGGTCAGCATGCCGCCGTAGCCGATCAGCCGGATCTGCTTCTCCTTCTCGAGCAGCTTCGGGGTCGTGCCCGACGCGATCAGCGCATGGAAACCGGACAGCGCGCCGCACGCGATGGTGATGAACAGGAACGGGAACAGCGATCCGGCGAACGCGGGTCCGTTGCCGGCGATCGCGAACGGGGTGATGTCGGGCATCTCCAACGCCGGGCGGGCGATGAGGATACCGATGGCGAGCAGCGCGATCGTGCCGACCTTCATGAACGTCGACAGGTAGTCGCGCGGGGCCAGCAGCAGCCACACGGGCAGCACTGCCGCGGCGAAGCCGTAGGCGATGAGCAGCCACGCGATCGTCACCTTCGACAGCGTGAACCAGTCCGCGCCCCACTCGGTTTCGGCGACCCAGCCGCCGCCGATGATCGCCAGCAGCAGCAGGACCACGCCGATGACCGAGACCTCCGCGACCTTCCCGGGTCGCAGGTACCGCAGGTACACGCCCATGAACAGCGCGATCGGGATGGTCATGGCGATGGAGAACAGGCCCCACGGGCTCTCGGCGAGCGCGTTGACGACGACCAGCGCGAGCACCGCGATGAGAATGATCATGATGACGAACACGGCGATCAGTGCGGCGACGCCGCCGATCGGGCCGAGCTCGTCACGGGCCATCTGGCCGAGGCTGCGGCCGCGCCGCCGCGACGAGATCCACAGCACCAGGAAATCCTGGACGGCCCCGGCGAACACGACACCGACGATGATCCAGAGGGTTCCCGGCAGGTATCCCATCTGCGCGGCCAGGACCGGGCCGACGAGGGGACCGGCCCCGGCGATCGCCGCGAAGTGATGACCGAACAGCACCCGGCGGTCGGTCGGCATGTAGTCCTTGCCGTTCTCCAACTCCTCGGCCGGTGTCGCCCGTTCGTCGCGCGGTTGCACGATCTTGCGTTCGATGAACCGCGCATAGAAGCGGAACGCGATCAGATAGCTGCACACCGCAGCGATCACGAACCACACCGCGTTGATGTTCTCGCCGCGCACCAGGGCGATCATCGCCCACGCGATCGCACCGAGAATCGCCAGGACGAGGAAGACGACGCGGGCGGTGGGGGAGATCGGCGTCCGGTCCACGACCCCGACCGGAGGGAGGTCGGGATCGGTCCGCAGATGCTCGATGTCCCCGCGTGTTCCTGCCGGTTCGACTGCCATGTCGGCTCCTCCCCGGGTCGACCCGGGTCGGTGGTCCGATCGGCGGGACGAACCTCGTCGGCTGCACGTGATGTGACAGCCGTCACGCTACCGTCTGGTGGCGGGCGGGAACGGGAAAAACCGGGGATGCCGCGTCCGGCGGCAGTGGATCAGGACTGGGCGCTGAGCCGTGCCTTCTCCAGCGCGCCGAGCGTGCGCATGATGGTGGCCTTCTGCTTCTCGAGGTCGCTGCGGCGGGCGCGCGCCGCCAGGCCGGTCTGCTCGGCGACGAGCGCGAGCTGCGCGTCGATCGCGGAGAGCTGGTCGAGCAGCGCGAGGGCGCGGGCCTGGATCTCGTCGACGTCGACGGCGTCGGTGCGCACGGGTGCGGGAGCGGGCTCGGAGGAGCTGCGGGACGACGAGGGGCGCGGCGACGCGGTGCGCGGCTTCGAGGCGCGGGCCGGGGCGTTCTCGGCGACCACGGCGGCGGCGCGCGGACGGAGGGCCTTGCGCACGAGCGCCGGATCGGGCTGCTCGGCGAGCCGAATGTCGTTGAGGGCGCGGCGGGCATCGCGTGCGGCGAGGCGGTGCTCGTACTCTTCCTCGTCGTCGGACTGGAGGGTTCCGCCGATCGGGCGCAGGCCGTACATGCCGACGAACTTGCGCGCTTCCTCGATGATGTCCTCGTGCTTGCGGCAGGTCGCGCAGCGCGGCTCGTTGCGGTACTCCTCGACGCCCTCGAGGTCGCCGCACCATACGCAGGCACCCGGTGTCCACCGTCGTGCTGTCCGGATTGTCGCGGATTCGGTGGGGGCCTCGAGAGTCTGCGCGTCGATCACGAGGAGCCACCTTAAGTGAAAATCGGGCGGCCACGGCGCGTGGGACGGACGTGACCTGCGGGGACGGACGGGAAAGTGACGAAGATCATGTTAGCGGGGCGACCGCGTTAGGCAAAGTGTTGCGGCACAGCGCTTTCCGTACCGGCCGGTCTGCTGGTTTCCGTCGGCCGTCAGGTGGCGGTCGCCGCGGTGAGCCATTCCACGAGCGGACGGAAACGGCGCCAGGCGTCACGGACCTCGTCGAGCGTGCGGGCGCTGTCGAGCCACGGGGGCGACTGTTCGGTGCGTCCCGCGGTGAGCGCCTTGTGGCGCATCAGGTCGAGCCGCGGGTGGTCGGGGTCGACCCCGCGCGGACGCGTCTTCAGTTGGGCGCCACCGATTTCGAAACCTTCCCGGCGCAGCTTTCGGATCAGTTTCTCGAGCTGGGTGCCGCGCCGTTGGTCGTCGACGGCCGCACGGTACGCCTCGATCTGTGCACCGGATCCGGCGTAGAAGCCGCCGGCGACGACCAGACCCGCCGCGTCGACCTGCACGTAGTAGCCGACGCCCGGAGCGGTCTGCACGAAGCCGCCCTGGTGTGTCTTGTACGGCGTCTTGTCCTTGCTGAACCGGACATCGCGATAGGGCCGAAAGACCTTGCCGGTACCGAATTCCGGCTCCAGTTCGGCGAGCAGCGCAAGCATCGGGCCGCGCACGCAGTCGTCGTAGACGGCCTTGTGCGCGGCCCAGAATGCCTTGCTGTTGTCGGCTTCGAGATCCTCGTAGAAGTCGAGTGCGGCGACGGGGAATCCAGTGAACACCCCGACAGTGTGCCCTGTGGAACGGGTTTCAGGCCACGCCGTTGAACAGCGACGTCACCGAGCCGTTCTCGAACACCTCGCGGATCGTCTGCGCCAGGAGCGGAGCGATCGACAGCACGGTGAGGGTCTCGAACTGCTTCTCCGGCGGGATCGGCAGCGTGTTGGTGACGATGACCTCCTTGGCGCCGCACGCGGCGAGGCGCTCTGCGGCCGGGTCGGACAGCACACCGTGCGTCGCGGCGATGATGACGTCACCGGCGCCGGCCTCCTTGAGGACCCGCACCGCGCCGGCGATGGTGCCGCCGGTGTCGATCATGTCGTCGATCAGGATGCAGGTGCGGCCCTCGACCTCACCGACCACGCGATTGGACTTGACCTGGTTCGGCACCAGCGGATCGCGGGTCTTGTGGATGAACGCCAGCGGGGCACCACCGAGGGTGTCGGCCCACTTCTCGGCGACGCGGACGCGACCCGAGTCGGGGGATACCACGGCGATGTTGTCGACGCCGTAGTGGCCGCGGATGTACTCCGCGAGCTGACCCTGCGCGTGCATGTGGTCGACCGGGCCGTCGAAGAAGCCCTGGATCTGGTCGGTGTGCAGGTCGACGGTGATGATGCGGTCGGCACCGGCGGTCTTGAGCAGGTCGGCGATCAGGCGAGCCGAGATGGGCTCGCGGCCGCGGTGCTTCTTGTCCTGACGGGCGTAGGGGTAGAACGGCAGGATCGCGGTGATGCGCTTGGCCGAACCACGCTTGAGCGCGTCGATCATGATGAGCTGCTCCATCACCCACTGGTTCAGCGGGAACGGATGGCTCTGCAGCACGAAGGCGTCGGAGCCACGCACCGACTCCTCGAACCGCACGAAGGTCTCGCCGTTGGCGAAGTCACGCGCGGTCTGCGGCGTGACCTGGATGCCCAGTTCCTTCGAGACCTGCTCCGCCAGCTCGGGGTGTGCCCGGCCGGCGAAGAGCATCAGGTTCTTCTGATTGTCGATCCAATTGGTCACTGGTCCAGGCCGTCCTTTTGCGGTTCGTTCTCTTGCTGCTGCTGCGACGCCAACGATGCTGCCTCAGCGGCGGGGGTCCCGGCTCGATTTCGCTGGACCCATCCTTCAATATTGCGCTGTGGCGCACCCGACACTGCCAGCGCCCCCGGTGGAACGTTCCGCCGGAGCACCGTCCCGGCGCCCGTGTACGCGCCGTCGCCCACCGTCAGGGGGGCCACGAACATGGTGTCGGAACCGGTCCGCACGTGCGATCCGACGACGGTCCGGTACTTCTTGACCCCGTCGTAGTTCACGAACACGCTCGACGCGCCGATGTTGGAATGCTCACCGATCGTCGCGTCCCCGACATAGGTCAGGTGCGGCACCTTCGAATGCGCTCCGATCTGCGCGTTCTTCGTTTCGACGAACGTGCCGATCTTGCCTTCGGCGCCGAGTTCGCTGCCCGGTCGAAGGTACGCGAAGGGGCCGACGGATGCGTCCGCGCCGATCACCGAATCCGATCCGTGGGTCCGCACCACCGACGCTCCGGCACCGACCTGCACATCGGTCAGGGTGGTGTCCGGCCCGATCACCGCGTCCTCACCGATCGACGTGCGCCCGTGCAGTTGCACACCCGGGTGCAGCGTCACGTCCGGTGCGAGGGTGACGTCGACGTCGACCCACGTGGTCGCCGGGTCGATCACCGTCACACCCTCGCGCATCCAGTACTCGAGGGTGCGGCGGTTCAGTTCGGCCGCGAGCGCCGCGAGCTGCACACGGTCGTTCGCTCCGGCGACGCTCACCGCGTCGTCGGTGTAGTGGGCGCGCACGGTCAGCCCCTCGCCGCGGGCGATCGACACGACGTCGGTCAGGTACAGCTCGCCCTGCGCATTGTCGGCGCTGAGCTTGCCGAGCGCCGAGCGCAGCGCGGCGACGTCGAACGCATACACACCGGCGTTCACCTCGGTGATCGCCAGCTGGGTCGGGGTCGCTTCCTTGTGCTCGATGATCGCGGTGACGTCGCCGTCGGTGGTGCGCAGGATCCGGCCGTAGCCGGTGGGGTCGGCCGCGGTCGTGGTGAGCACGGTGACGGCCGCAGCTTCGGGTTCGGCGTGCGTCTCCAGCAGGGCGCGCAGCGTGTCGCTGTCGAGCAGCGGGACGTCCGCGGCCGTGACGACGACGGTGCCGGCGAAGTCGTCGGGAAGGGTGGTCAGTGCGCACTCGACGGCGTGGCCCGTGCCGAGCTGCTCGTCCTGCACGGCGACGCGAACGTCTCCGTCGAGGTGGGCTGCGAGGTCGGTGACGGCGGTGGAGATGCGTTCACGGTCGTGACCGACGACCACGACCAGGTGATCCGGGTCGAGCGCCGCCGCCGCGCGCACGGAATGCTCGAGCATGGTGCGGCCGCCGAGCGAATGCAGCACCTTGGGGGTCTTGGACCGCATCCTCGTACCCGCTCCGGCGGCCAGGACGACTATTGCGGTCTGCACTTGCATGAAGCTCCCTCGACGTTCGACATGCGTCATGGACGAGCGTGTGAGGGCCGGGTCGGCCCCCGTTCGCCTTGCTCCGCCGCCAGGACTCGAACCTGAACTATCTGAACCAAAATCAGAGGTGCTGCCGATTACACCACGGCGGATCGCCGCACGTCCGCGAAGTGAACCCCGGGGCGTGCGGTGTGATCCTCGCATGCCGATACGGTCGGCGTCGAACGCGGGGCGGAGACGAGGCGGTCCGCACGGCCCGCAGATTAGGCTCGGCTCCGGGGCCCAGCGTGCAAGCAGGTGTGGCGCCGGAAAGGAAACCGTCGTGTCGCGAACACCGCAACATCAATCGGAGCGGACACCGCGTATCCGCATGACCGGTACGCAACGCCGCGAGCAGTTGATCGAGATCGGCCGGGCCCTGTTCGCCGAGCGCGGTTACGAGGGCACGTCCATCGAGGAGATCGCGCAGCGCGCCGCCGTGTCCAAGCCCGTCGTCTACGAACACTTCGGCGGGAAGGAAGGGCTCTACGCCGTGGTCGTGGACCGCGAGATGACCATCCTCATGTCGATGGTCACCGAGAGCCTGACGCGGAACCGGTCCCGCGTCCGCGTCGAACGGGCCGCGCTCGCGCTGCTCACCTACATCGAGGAACGCACCGACGGTTTCCGCATCCTGGTGCGCGACTCCCCGGTCGCCGCCGAGGAAGGCACCTACTCGAGCCTGCTCAACGAGGCGATGCGTCAGGTCGGCACCCTGCTCGCCGGCGACTTCGCCCGCCGCGGCCTGGACCCGGACCTTGCGCCGCTCTATGCGCAGGCCCTCGTCGGCATGGTCGCGACCACCGCGACCTGGTGGCTCGACGAACGCAGCCCGTCGAAGGAGGTCGTCGCGGCGCACCTGGTGAACCTGTGCTGGAACGGCCTGACCCGGCTCGAAGCCGATCCGACGCTCGGCGCCGATTGATACAGTCGAAAGTCCGCGAATACCGAGGTAGACGACACCGCGGTGGTACCGTTGCCCGGCCGATTCGTAGAAGCGACGGGATTGAGGTGACAGTGGTTTCCCGCACGTCGATTGCCTGTGCCGAGCGCGTCCGGGCCGAGCGCCCTGTTCCCGTTCGCCGGGGGCGCTGAGATGGCACGTCAGGTTCGCGCCGAGGCCACCCGGGAATCGGTGCTGCGCGGCGCCGCCGAGGTCTTCGTGCGGCTGGGATACGCGAACGCCAGCCTCAACGAGATCATCGACGAATCGGGCGTGACCAAGGGCGCGCTGTACTTCCACTTCGGCTCCAAGGAGGAGCTCGCCCGCGGCGTCATCGACGCCGGTTTCGCCCGCTCGGCGGAGGCCGGTCTCGCCAAGATCGACGAACGCACGCCGGCGCTGGAGACGATGATCGAGCTGTCGGTCCTGTCCGTCGACCTGTCGGTCTCCGACCCGGTGGTCCGTGCGATGTTCCGGCTCGTTCTCGAGATCGGCGACTATCGCGGCTCCGGCGACAACCTGTTCGAGATGTGGCTCGGCACGTTGCAGCAGCTGGCGCGCCGGGCGCAGGAGGAAGGCGACCTGTCCCCGGATTTCGATCCCGATGCGGCCGGTCTGATGGTGCTGCAGATGGTCGTCGGGGCGCGCACCGTCGCCGCCGGTCTCGGTCGCCGCGACCGGTCGATCGAACACATCGAGCTGATGTGGACGAACCTGCTGCCGTCGCTGGTTCCGGCGACGAAGGTCGAATACTTCCGGCAGTTCGCCGCGCGACGCCTGCGCGTCTGAGCCGCCCGCGGCTGCGCGTCTGACGACGCCCCGGCGGGTTATCTGTATCCGTCGGTAACGGACTGTTACTGTGCCGTGAACTGCGCGCTGCGCCGGGGGCAGCGCGCAGTTCACCACACAGTGACAGGAACGTATCGATGCGAGTCTTGCGACAACTCGTGGCGACCGGCGCTGCTGCCGCGCTGGCCCTTACCCTCACCACGGCTGCCCTGACCACGGCGACCACCGCCGGCGCCGAGCCCGTCCAGGTCGACGACGTCTTCAACCCGTTCGTGGTGAGCACCTTCCGCGACGGGCAGATCGCGCATCCGTCGCAGTGGACGCCGCGCCCGGCCTCCACCGACCCGTGGTTCGACCCGCCCGCCCTCGGCGACGGGGACGTCCCCGGCACCCTGCTGCGGCACCGCCCGGTGACGGTGCAGGTGTACGGGGTACAGCCGGGCCACGTCACCGCTCATCAGCTGATGTACGTCACCACCGATTTCGACGGCTCGCGCACCGTCGCCACCGGCATCCTCATGCTCCCCGAGGACGGCACGCCGCCGCAGGACCGCAGACTCATCGGCTACTCCGAGGCCAACGACAGCCTCGGCCCGAACTGCATGCCGAGCACCCAGTGGACCGGTGGCAACCAGACCGATCCGTCGCTGTTCTCCGCGCTCGGACCCGTCGCGCAGATGTTCGGCCGCGGCTGGGCCGTGATGATGAGCGACACCGCCAACGACGGCGACACCGCCCCAAACGGCTTCTCCATCGGCCGGTTCAGCGGACCCGCGACCCTCGACGGGCTGCGCGCAGCCATCGCGCTGCACGACGCCGGGTTCGCGCCGGACGTCCCGGTCGGGATCTTCGGGATCGCCGGGGGTGGGGTGGCCGCCGGGTTCGCCGCGGAGATGGCCGGCACCTACGCGCCGGAACTCAATCTCGTCGGCACCGTGCTCCAGGCCATGGTCGTCGACAGCGCGACCTTCGAACGCACCGCGGACGGCGGTATCGGTTCGGGATTCGTGTTCGCCAACTCGCTCGGCTTCGCTGCGAAGTACCCGGAGATCGACCTCGACGCCGAACTCACCCCGCTCGGCCGGGCCGCTGCCGACCTGTTCCACAGCACCTGCCAGGGGCTGTATCTGATGTTCCCGTTCGTGCCGTTGTCCGCGCTGTACACGCACGGGCGGCCCGCCGACAACCCGGCGTTCGCGCGGGCCTACGCCGAGAACGCACTCGGCACCCGACCGAACGAGATCCCGACCGCCCCGGTGCTCATCACGTCGTGCCGCGACGACTTCCTCGTCCCCTACGAGGACGTCGAGAACCTCGGCAACTTCTGGCGCGCGCACGGCGCCGACGTCGGATTCGATCCGTCGGTGTGCGGGATCGGCGACGTGCTGACCGACCCGGTCCGGGTGGGCGTCGAGTTGCTCGGCATGCAGAACGTCGACTGGTTCGATCGGCGCTTCGAGGAGGCCGGCCGATGAAACGTCTGCTCGCCACCGCCCTGACCGCCGTGACCCTCGCCGTCGGGGCCTCCGGAACAGCCACTGCCGCACCCGATCTCGACGCTGTCCTCGATCTCGACACCGTCCTCGACGTTCCCCGCAACAACCTCGACTCCGAGCACGGCGGGGGAGTCGCGACCGATCTGTCGGCCGACCCCGAGGTGCTGCGGCCGCTGCTCGACCGGGCCCGCGCCACCGGGGCCGACCCGGAACGCTACGCGGCCCTGCTGCACCAGTACTGGCTCGCCGTGGCGGCCCGCAACGCCGGGATCGACCTGAATCGGTGGGACCCGCAGCTCGGGTTGACGGCCAACGAGCAGAATCTGAAGAACACCTTCGCCTACTACCAGAAGCTGCAGCGCGAGCATCCCGACTTCCTGTGGACCGGACAGGGGGGCCTGGCCGGACCGTCCTTCGGTGCCGGCGTCATGGACGTCGACCTGGTCGGGGTGGTCATCGGCGTCCGGGAGCTGCGCGACGCCCTCGCCCAGGTCACCCGCACGCTCGACGACGCCGCCGCCCCCGCGGCGGCGGAGCTGCCCGAGGACCTGCGGGCGGTACTCGCCGTCGGGCACACCATCACCCCCGAGGACATCGCGGACTTCCAGGTCCGGGTCATCGCGATGAGCAAGCACATCTTCACCGACCTGCTGCCGCAGCACGAGGCATACCTGGCCGGTGGTCTCTACGCGATCGACGAGTTCCGCCGGGCGGGCATCATCGACGACCGCGCCGTCCGGGCCTGGCGCGATCTCGCGACCGGGGACCCGGAGCTGGTAGTGCGCGGCAACGCCGAACTGCTGCACCGCGAGCAGTACCAGTCGATCGCCGACCAGTGGGACGCCACCCGCGAGGCCCGCGGTCCCGTCGGCCGGGCGCTGACCTACCTGTCGACGTTCGGCGCCGACCCCGCGATCCCGGGCGTGCTACCGCCCCGGGAGGCGTTCCCGCTGACGCTGACCGCGGGCGATCCCGCCGTCGGCCCGCAGTGGCGCCTGCAGACACCGCTGCCCGCGTTCAACTGGTCGGACCGCGACGCCCGCTGGGAGTACATCACCACCCACATGCTGCCGAAGTACCGGTCGCTCGCCCAGGATCGGCCGGCCGAACTCGCGGTCGCCCTGAGCAAGCCGATGGATCAGCAGTTCCTGGAACAGCGGGCCCTGAATCGGCTGGTGCCCATCCTGCGGTCGGCGGCCCGCACGACGCAGGTGCAGTACTACTGAACGTGCCCGCTCGTTGCAATCGGCGGCGCGGCCTGACAGCATCGCCGCCGTGACCTTCGGACCGTTCGACGCCGAGCATGCCCCCGCCGCACTCGCCCGCGTCCTCGACGACCTCGGTGCGGACGCAGCGGTCACGATCACGGCCGTGCCGCCGCTGCTGACCGTCACCCAGGCGGCGGACGTGCTCGGTGCCTCCCGCGCCGAGGTGGCGCGCCTCGTCGACAGCGGGGCGCTGCCCGCCGAGTTCCACGGCCTGCACCGGCGGGTGGACCGCGCCGACGTCGTCGCACTGGCGCAGCGTCGCGCGACGATCCGCACCCAGGTCCTCGACAACCTCGCCGACCTGGCCCGCCGCGACGGCCTGTACGACGAATTCTGATCGGAAAGCAGGGGGAAGATGCCCGTACGGGTGGTGCTCGGTGCATCGGTGCTCGCCGATGCGCGAATGCGGGACGTGGCGCTCGCGTTCGCGGAAGACGGTCTGTACCAACCGTATTGGAGCGACGGTGTCATCGCCGAAGTGGACCGCCGGCTGCCGACGGAACTGCCGCGACCGGCCCGCGACTATCTGTTCGCCGAACTGGACCGGGCGTTCCCGGACGCCCGCGTCACGTGGCCGACGACGGTGCTGCGGGAGGTGCCGTACGTCGTCGACCCGCGCGACACCCACCTGACGGCGGTCGCGCTGATCGCTCACGCCGACGCCGTCGTCACCACCGACCCGGCGATCGCCGCCGCGCTCGAACGCTCCGGAATCGAACCCTGGACCCCCGACGCGTTCGTCACGTTCGTCGTCGACGCCGACCCCGGCCGCGCGCGGGCCACGCTGCTGCGGATGGTGCGCAGACGCTGGCTCCCCGGCGCCGACGAGACCGACGACGCACTGCTCTCGCGCCTGGTGACCTGGGCGCGCCGTGCGCTGGGGGACAGCAGCGCCGACCTGCTCGCGTCCGCGGACTGAGGCACCCTGCCCGCGACGCATAGAATCGAAAAGTTCTCGTCGTACACCCAGGAGCGACTGTCACGTGTCTGCTGTGCCCGCCACCCCTCTGTCCGGACTGGCGCGGATCGCGCTGGCCGACGACCAATTGCAGCGGGTCGCCGCGCTCGCCGGCACCGCCGAGCAGGCCCTGGTCGCCCCGCCCGCGGCCCGGCCCTTCGTCGCCGCCGCGCTCGCGGACAAAGCGCCGCTGCTGGTGGTCACCGCCACCGGTCGCGAAGCCGACGACCTGACCGCCGAACTCACCGAAATCCTCGGCGCCGCCGTCGCGCAGTTCCCGTCGTGGGAGACGCTGCCGCACGAACGGCTGTCGCCGAGCGCGGACACCGTCGGCCGGCGGCTGCAGGTGCTGCGCCGCCTCGCCCGGCCCGACGACCGCGACTACGGCCCCGAACTGCGCGTCATCGTCGCGACCGTGCGGTCGCTGGTGCAGCCGATGGCGCCGGGTCTCGGCGAGATCGATCCGATCACCCTGCGGGTCGGTTCCGAACACGACTTCGACGAACTCGTCGAACGCCTCGTCGAACTGGCCTACACGCGCGTCGACATGGTCGGCAAGCGCGGCGAGTTCGCGGTGCGCGGCGGCATCCTGGACGTGTTCCCGCCGACCGCCGACCATCCGGTGCGCGTCGAGTTCTGGGGCGACGAGGTCACCGAGCTCCGTCCGTTCTCCGTCGCCGACCAGCGCTCGATCCCCGACGTCGAGGTCGCCACGCTCATCGCGCCGCCCTGCCGCGAGTTGCTGCTCACCGAGGAGGTCAAGGAACGCGCGGCGCAGCTCGCGAAGGACAACCCGGCCGACGCGGCGCTCGTCGAGATGCTCGACAAGATGGCCGGCGGTGTTCCGGTCGAGGGCATGGAGGCGCTGCTGCCCGTGCTGCAGTCCGGTGAGCTGCAGCTGCTCACCGAGGTGCTGCCCGCCGGCACCCACGTCCTGCTGTGCGACCCGGAGAAGGTCCGCACCCGCGCCACCGACCTCGTGCGCACCGGCCAGGAGTTCCTCGAGGCATCGTGGACGGCCGCGTCGATCGGCGGTGCCGCGCCGCTGGACACCGCGAACCTGACCGGCGCCGACGGCCGGAAGATGGATCTCGCGGCCTCGGCGTACCGGACGCTGCGGCAGGTCCGGGAGGCCGCCGAAGCGCAGGGCGTGCCGTGGTGGACGCTGAGCCCGCTCGCCTCCGGCGCCGACACCGAGGTGGTTCTCGAGGTGCAGCCCGCGCCGGAGGTGCGCGGTTCCGAGGAACTGCTGTCGATGCTGTTCGTGAACCTGCGCGCGCACGTCACCACCGGTGGCCGCGCGGTGATCGTGGTCGCCGGTACCGGTACCGGCCTGCGTGTGCTCGAACGGTTGAAGGACAACGAGGTTCCCGCCGCGAAGCTCGAGCCGGGCGCCGAACCGGTCCGCGGCCAGGTCGGCGTGATCAAGGGCGCGCTCCACGAGGGCCTCGTGCTGGCCGGTAACGGCGACAACCAGGTGCCGGGGCTCGTCGTCGTCACCGAGGCGGACCTGACCGGCAACCGGGTCACCACCGCCGAAGGCCGCAAGACGCCCGTCAAGCGGCGCAACCAGGTCGATCCGCTGGCGTTGACCGCCGGCGACTACGTGGTGCACGACCAGCACGGCATCGGCCGGTTCGTCGAGATGGTCGAACGGACCGTGGGCGGTGCGCGCCGCGAGTACCTCGTCATCGAGTACGCGGCGAGCAAGCGTGGCCAGCCCGGCGACCGGTTGTTCGTGCCGATGGAGTCGCTCGATCAGCTCTCCCGGTACGTCGGCGGTGAACTGCCCGCGATCAGCAAGCTCGGCGGCTCCGACTGGGCCAACACGAAACGCAAGGCGCGCAAGGCCGTTCGCGAGATCGCGGGGGAGTTGGTGCGCCTGTACGCGGCGCGGCAGGCGTCGCCCGGTCACGCCTTCGGCCCGGACACCCCGTGGCAGAAGGAGATGGAGGACGCGTTCCCCTTCACCGAAACCCAGGACCAGCTCACCGTCATCTCCGAGGTGAAGGCCGACATGGAGAAGCCGGTGCCGATGGACCGCGTCGTCATCGGCGACGTCGGCTACGGCAAGACCGAGATCGCGGTGCGCGCCGCGTTCAAGGCCGTGCAGGACGGCAAGCAGGTCGCGGTCCTGGTGCCCACGACCCTGCTCGCACAGCAGCACCTGCAGACCTTCACCGAGCGGATGGCCGCGTTCCCCGTCACCGTCAAGGGCCTGAGCCGATTCACCGATCCGGCCGAGTCCCGCGAGATCGTCGCGGGCATGGCCGACGGCGAGGTCGACATCGTGGTCGGCACCCACCGGCTGCTGCAGACCGGAATCCGTTGGAAGGACCTCGGTCTGGTGATCGTCGACGAGGAACAGCGCTTCGGTGTCGAACACAAGGAACACATCAAGGCGCTGCGCACGCACGTCGACGTACTGACCATGTCGGCGACCCCGATCCCGCGCACCCTGGAGATGAGCATGGCCGGCATCCGCGAGATGTCGACGATCCTCACCCCGCCCGAGGAGCGGCACCCGATCCTCACCTACGTGGGCGCGTACTCGGACAAGCAGGTCGCCGCCGCGATCCGTCGCGAGCTGCTGCGCGACGGCCAGGTGTTCTACGTCCACAACCGGGTCAGCTCGATCGACAAGGCCGCCAAGAAGATTCGTGACCTCGTCCCCGAGGCCCGGGTGGTCGTCGCGCACGGCCAGATGAACGAGGACACCCTCGAGAAGACCGTGCAGGGCTTCTGGGAACGCGAATTCGACGTGCTGGTGTGCACCACGATCGTCGAGACCGGCCTGGACATCTCCAACGCCAATACGCTCATCGTCGAACGGGCCGACTCGCTCGGTCTGTCGCAGCTGCATCAGCTGCGCGGTCGCGTCGGCCGGTCCCGCGAACGCGGCTACGCGTACTTCCTGTACCCGCCGGAGAAGCCGCTCACCGAAACCGCGTACGACCGGCTCGCAACCATCTCGCAGAACTCCGACCTCGGCGCCGGCATGGCCGTCGCCATGAAGGACCTCGAAATCCGCGGCGCCGGAAACGTTCTCGGAGCCGAACAGTCCGGTCACGTCGCCGGTGTCGGATTCGACCTGTACGTGCGCCTGGTCGGCGAGGCCGTCGAGGCGTACCGCGCCGCAGCCGACGGCACCCCCATCACCACCGAGGAGGCGCCCAAGGAGGTGCGGGTCGACCTGCCCGTCGACGCGCACATCCCCGCCGACTACGTCACCTCCGACCGGCTGCGCCTCGAGGCCTACCGCAAGCTCGCCGCCGCACAGGACGACGCGGCGATCGCCGCGGTCGTCGAAGAACTCGTCGACCGGTACGGCCCGCTGCCCGAAGAGGTCGGCCGGCTCGTGTCCGTCGCGAAGCTGCGGCTGCTGTGCCGCGAATACGGGCTCGAGGAGGTCGCGGTCGTCGGCACCCAGCTCAAGATCTCCCCGATGGAACTGCCCGACTCGAAGCAGATGCGACTCAAGCGGATCTTCCCGGCCGCCCAGTACCGCGCCACCAGCGGCATCGTGCAACTGCCGCTGCCGCGCACCGGCGGGGTCGGCTCCGACCGGGTCCGCGACGTCGAACTGCTCCAGTACATCGCGGACTTCCTGCTGGCCATGGACGGCAAGGCGCAGGGGTCGGTGGACGTGCGGGTCGCGGCGGGGGTGAGCGCGTGAGCGTCGTCCTCCTCGACCCGCGCCGGCCAGGGGTCGTGCCCGCGGCCGCGGTGCGCCTGCTGCGCGGGCCGGTCGAGTACGGCGACGAGGTCCCCGACGAGGTGCGCGCTGCGCTCGGTCTCGACCACGAACCGGGAACCGACGTGTTCGTCGCCCTCGACGCCGGCAGCGACGCCGTGGCGGCACGGACCGCGCGCGGGGAGGACGTGATTGCGGCGGACCCGGTGCCCGGCGACCGGTTGCTCGAGGCGGTCGACGTCATGGACCGGCTGTGGGGGTTCGGCGGCTGGGAGGTAACCCAGACCCACGATTCGCTGCGGCGCTACCTGCTCGAGGAAACCTACGAGCTTCTCGACGCCATCGACGAGGACGACCGGGCCGGGCTGCGCGAGGAACTCGGCGACCTGCTGCTGCAGGTGCTGTTCCACTCCCGGATCGCCCAGGAATCACCGACCGACCCGTTCGACGTCGACGACGTCGCCGGCACCCTTGTCACCAAACTGGCGCAGCGGAGCCCGCACCTGACCAACGGTCACACCGGCCCGCTCGACGTCGCCGAGCAGGAGGCGGCGTGGCAGGCGGCCAAGGCCGCGGAGAAGGCGCGCGAGTCGTGTCTCGACGGCATCGCGATGGCGCAGCCGGCGTTGGCGTTGGCGGAGAAGGTGGTGTCCAGGAGCGCGGAGGCGGGGTTGCCGGAGGATCTGGTACCCGACTCGCTCGGGACGATCCGGATCGGCGGACAGTCCAGCGCCGAGCATCGGCTGCGGAAGGCCGTGATCGAATTCGCCGGCCGTATCCGCGAAGCCGAGAACGCCGCCGAAGCGAATCGTGGTGAACGCCGGTCGCTGTCGCCCGACGACTGGCACAGGTTCTGGCCACGAGGCTGAGAATCCCGGCGGCCGGTCGTCTCACCGACTCCGGCGACCTGTCGCTTCGCCGAGCATCCGGGCGAGTCGGCGGCCGACCCGGACGACCAGATCCTGTTGCCGCTGTACGTACAATCCTGCCACCGCAAGCCGGGCCGCACGCCGCTGCTCCGAGTCGAGGTGGTGCTCGGCCAGGGCACGCAACATCTCCCGGCACTCGAGGGTGGTGGCGCAGTGCGCCTGCCAGGACGGCACATCGAGCTTGCGTGCCAGTGCCGTGGGCGTCGCGTGTGTCAGGTTCCTCCGCCCGAGTACTTCGGGAACGTGTGCCCACGGTCCCGTCAGTGCCAGTTTCGCGGCGAACACCTCGTCCTCACGCAGCATGTTCCTGCGTTCTATCCGGAGCGCCGGTTCACGACGGATAAGGCTGTACACGGGATCGACGAGGGGAACGTTCTCGTTCAGCATGCCCAAGAATGCGGCAAACCGGGTGACGGGATCACACGAACCGAGGGCAGTGTCGTTGTATCGGGCACTTCGGATGAGGCCCTCGGGAGTGAGGTAGTCCATCCGGTGGGTCACCAGCACGAGCCGGTCGTCCGCGGCGAACGCAGCCAGACTCCGTGAGATGCAATGCGGTGCGAGCCAGTCGTCGTCTCCGACCCACCGAAAGAACGTCCCGGTGGCCAGCCCCAGCACACTGATGTAGTTGTTGAGCACGCCGACATTCACGGGATGCCGGTGGTAGACGATCCGGCGGTGACGCTCGCGGAGATCGCGGCATACTTGTTCGGTGTTGTCCGTGGAGGCGTTGTCGCAGATCACCAGTTCGAGATTCTCGTGATCCTGCGCCAAGACGGACCGCACCACGTCCTCGATACGATCTGCACCGTTGCGCACAGGTAACCCGACCGAGACCAGCGTGCCGGACGCCGATGTCATGGGGTCACACCCGTTCGAGCCAGATCTCCCGCCAGAACGGTACGAACTCGCGCGGGCAACTGACGTTGTGCGAACCGTTGCAGGTGATTCCTTCGAGGATGATGCAGGGATTCTTCATCGTCAGCAGCTCCCCGGTTCTCTCGTCGATGCATCGGGTCACGCGTGCCTGCACCCGGGCGGTGCGGCCGCAGTGGCGTGCCATTTCCTCCTCGAAGCCCATGCCCCGGTTCAACCGATCTTCGTTGAGGGTCTCCATGATCTCGCTCTTGGTCTTGATCCGGACCGTTTCGCCGGGTTGCAGGTTCAGGTGGGCGGTCGGTGTCCTGCCCACCGCCCGGCCCTGCACGAAGCCCCACGGCAGTCCGTTGCGAAACCACAGTTTGCGCGGGAGGAGTCGCCGACTGATGTCCTGTATCCGGTTGAACAGGCCTACGAGGAAAGCTTCGGCGGACTCGACGGGTCGGACGTTTCCGGTTTTCACGTCCGTCACATACTGCCCGAGATCGCGGAACGGAAGGCATGTCGGCGCGGCGCGAAGCAGTTCGGTGGCTTGGCACGAATAACGTGACGTGCCGTCCGGGCCGGGCTCCTTGCGGGTGTTGGCATCGAGCAGTGGAATGTCGACGCATGACGATCGGGGCGGGTTCGGCATTCCCGGCTCCACGCGTTTGAGCCATGCCTCCTTCCAATACAGCGAACACGAAGTCTGGCAACCTCCGTGAGCAGATCCGTCGCAACGTGAGTCGGTCAGGTGGACGGCGTGCTCCATGCGGTGGATGCCGGTTCCGGAGATCGTGTCGCAGAGCTTGTACGCAACCTTGTGCACGGTCAGCCGACGACCACAGAACCGGAGCATTTCCGGCATGAACGGAAGGTTCTCGAGCTCTCCGTTCTCATCCAGGGTTGCGAGAATCTCTTCGGCGCTTCGCACCTCGACGAGGTCACCGACGCGCAAACTCGGAACAGGTGTCCTGGCCACGGACTTCGTCATAGGGATGCCTCCTTCCCCGGTGGCCGCAGGTGCTGTGGAATTGTGGTCGGCCCGGGTCCCGGGCTCCTCGTCGGTATGCCGCTACGAGTCCGTCGCAATGATCGATTTCGTGAGACCGAATATGCGTTCGTGCAAGATCATTGCGTTCGGGAAGTAGTCCCGCATCTCCGTGATGCCGATCAGTTCGGTCCACAGAACCTCGTGGCGCGCCTCTTCGGTGCTTTCAGGACGTGTGTGTACCAGCGGCCAGTGTTCGGCGATGGCGACTCGGGCAGCGGCCGGCATGAACTGCATTCCGGGAAAAAGCCAGTGCGGTTCGACCGGAAAATACCGGTACGGCGTCTGGACCCAATAGCGTGGTGCGAGCTCTCGGACCTGACGAGCCAACTCCGTTCTCCGCGCGTGTCCGCCCACGTGCTCGATGAGCGAATTGGAGAACACGACGTCGAAATGGGTGTCGGTCTTCGCGTCTGCGAGAACTCGTGCGGCATCGCATGCGTCACCGAGGACCGGGGTGATCCACCCGTCGTCGGACTCACCGGGCTCGAAGAGATTGAGTACGGTGACGCGGCCCGGCCTGATCGGGGCGCGGCGCCAGGTCTCCACCGTGCCACCGAGGTCGAGAACGTGTGCCTTCTCGATCTCAGGGAACGCCTCGGTGAACATCTGCCAACGCCGCATCCTCGCCTTCGCACCGAGAGATGTCGGAGAATCCACGACCATGCGTCGTATCCGGGTGCCGTTCACGCGATCCCTCCGGCGGTGTGGCTCTCGAGGTTCGTGAAGGACCACACTATCACCGTCGGGTGAGTAGGAGACCGATCTCGACACCGTTCGAGGGGGACGTCCCCGGCCGGGGGTATTACTCTCGAATTCATGACCCGACAAAGGGTTCGTATCGCAATCGTGGGTATCAACTATGCCCCCGAGTCGATCGGGATCGCGCCGTACACGACTCTTCTCGCATCCGGACTGGCTGCCCGTGGACACGACGTTCGGGTGTTGACCGGCTTCCCGCACTATCCGGAGTGGATCCGCCGCGAGGGGCGCTTCCGTCTTCGATCCGAGGAATTCGCGAATCACGTTCGTATCGGCCGTTTCGGTCACTACGTTCCGCGGCGAGCGACGGCGTTCGGGCGTGCCGTGATGGAAACCACCTTCGGGTTGCAGGTTCTGCTGGCACGATGGAACGACCCCGAGGTCGTTCTGTTCGTGAGTCCGCCATTGCTTGCCGCAGGGATGTCGGCGTTGCGAGCGCGATTGTCGCGGTCGCGGCCGGCGGTCGGCGTCATCGTTCACGACATCTACAGCCGCGGGGTCGCGGAGACCGCGGCGATCGAAGGGAGGTCGGCTCTGGCGGTTCAAGCGCTGGAGGCGGCAGTCGTCCGGCTGGCGGACGAGGTCGTGGTGATCCACGAGGGGTTCACGGAGATCCTGGAGCACCTCGGTATCGAGCGCGGCCGGATCCGCACCATCCGGAACTGGAACCACGTCGCGCCACCGGATCCTGCGGCGAGCGCGGTGTTCCGCGTGGAATCGGGATGGGACCCCGACGAGGTGGTGGTCCTGCACTCGGGGAACATGGGGGCCAAGCAGGGCTTGGAGAACGTGCTGGCGGCTGCGCGACTGGCGAGTCTCCAACGACTCCGCGTCCGGTTCGTTCTGCTCGGCGACGGAAATCAGCGCGCCCGTCTGGAGTCGGAGGGTGCGGGTATCGATACCCTGCAGTTCCTGGATCCGGTCGGTGACGAGGTCTTCCCTTCGGTCCTGGGAGCTGCGGATGTGCTTCTGGTGAACGAACGTCCCGGTGTGGCGCAGATGGCGGTTCCCAGCAAGCTGACCTCCTATCTCAATTCCGGGAAGCCCGTCCTTGCCGCGACGGACGAGGACAGCTTCGCCGCGACGGAGGTTGCCGCGTCGGGCGCGGGTGTCCGGGTTCCGGCCGACCGGCCGGACCTACTGCTTCGTGAAGCGGTGCGGCTGGGTACGGACAGCGTGCTCGCAGCTCGGCTTGCGGAGTCGGGACGGCGCTACTGCGCCGGCACGCTGTCCGAGCACGAGGCCCTGGATCGCTACGAGGAATGGATCCTGGATCTCGTGCGTGCCCCCCACGGGTTGGGAGCACGTTGATGCCGAAGCGGGCATTCGTGACCGGCATAACCGGGCAGGACGGGTCCTATCTCGCCGAGTTCCTGTTGGACAAGGGCTACGAGGTGCACGGAGTCATTCGCCGCGCGTCGACGTTCAACACGCACCGCATCGACCACCTGTATGTGGACCCTCACCAGCCCGGCGCAAGGCTCTTCCTGCACTACGGAGACCTCGTGGACGGGGCGCGGCTCGCAACATTGCTTTCGACGATCCGTCCTGACGAGGTGTATCACCTGGCGGCGCAATCTCATGTCCGGGTCAGCTTCGACGAGCCGGAATACACCGCCGAGACAACAGCATTCGGAACTCTCAGATTGCTGGAGACCATTCGTCGGATCGGCCTCGACTGCCGCTTCTATCAGGCCTCGAGTTCCGAGATGTTCGGGCCGTCGCCGCTGCCGCAGAGCGAAACCACTCCGTTCCATCCGCGTTCACCGTACGGCTCGGCGAAGGTCTTCGCTTTCTGGACGGCGTGCAACTACCGGGAGGCGTACGGACAGTTCGCCGTCAACGGCATCCTGTTCAACCACGAATCGCCCAGGCGAGGAGAAACCTTCGTCACGAGGAAGATCACGCGCGCGGTCGCGCGTATCCGGGCTGGGCTCGACCGTTATCTGTATCTGGGCAACATCGACGTGATCCGTGACTGGGGATACGCGCCCGAATACATCGAGGGAATGTGGCGGATGTTGCAGGCCGACACCCCCGACGACTACGTCCTCGCGACGGGAACGGGATATTCCGTGCGCGAGTTCCTCGCTCTCGCCTTCGATCACGTCGGACTCGATTGGGAGAAGTACGTGCGATTCGATGACCGGTATCTTCGTCCTGCCGAGATCGATGCGTTGGTCGGCGACGCGGCGAAGGCCAGATCCTGCCTCGGCTGGGATCCTCGGGTGCGGACCCCGGAACTTGTGAAACTGATGGTCGATGCCGATATCTCGGCGCTCGAGGCCGGGGAGCGGCACTGGATCGACAGGCCTGCGCTTCCGGGTTGGAGCACTGCACCGAGTTGACCACGGTCGGGTCAGCGGCGATACGTGTCCTGGTGTGCGAGAAACCACTCGTAGGTCGTTCTGATTCCTTCTGCGAGAGGAATCTTCGCGGACCACCCGAGGTCTGTGAGGCGCTTGGTGTCGAGCAGTTTGCGGGGGGTCCCATCGGGTTTGGATGCATCCCACCGAATCTCCCCGTGATAACCGACGGTGTCGGCGATGATGCGTGCGATCTCCGCGATCGTGACATCGGAACCCGAGCCCACATTGATCGGGCGCTCTCCGTCGTAGTGATCCAGCAGGAAGTGGAACGCGTCAGCGGCGTCGTCGACATGCATGAGATCGCGCCGAGGCAGTCCTGTGCCCCAACAGGTCACGTGTGGAACATCCGCGAGCATCGCTTCGTGGAAGCGCCGGATCATCGCGGGTACGACGTGGCCGTCGTGCGGAGAGAAGTTGTCGCCCGGACCGTAGAGGTTCGTCGGCATGGCGCTGATATAGGGCAGCCCGTGTTGCCTACGGATCGCGGTGACCTGCGCGACCCCGCCAAGCTTGGCCACCGCATAGCCTTCGTTCGTCTCCTCCAGTGGGCCGGTGAACAGGGCCTCTTCACGGATCGGCTGCGCTGTCAACTTCGGATAGATGCAACTCGAACCCAGGAAGAGGAATCGCTCCACCCCGTTCGAGACCGCGCTGTCCAACAGGTTGAGCTGTAGCCGCAGATTGTCGGAGAGGAAGTCCGCAGGTCGAGCGGCATTCGCCGCGATTCCGCCGACCCGCGCCGCCGCGTCGACCACGACCTCCGGGCGGACATCGCGGAAGAAGGCTGCGGTCGCGTGGGCGTCGCGAAGATCCAATTCCGATGAATCGAGTCCGATGAGGTTCTCGAATCCACACGCAGCGAAGTGGCGCCACAGGGCTGAGCCGACGAGACCCTGATGCCCGGCGATATAGATCCGGGTGCTCGGCGACATCGATGGGAAGCTGGTCACGGTACGACCGTATTCGACGCAGCGCGGCGCATTCGGCGATTCACCATGCACAGCGCGCTTTCGTTCCCGAGCGAAGGCCGATCAGGCGTGCGCACAGCACTCCTTCGATACAATTCCGAGAACGGAGAAGCCCTGAGATGCACGGATTGGGCAGAAGCAATGCCGCTCACAAAATCCGAGAATCGACGCGATCCGCCTCGGCCGCATCCTGCGCCGTGGCCCCGTATGGTCGTGGACGCAGTCCCGATCGACCTGATCGATCGCGAACTGGCGATGTCACTGATCATCGATGCACTCACCGCACCGGCTCCGCTGGTCGTCGCCTCGGCGAATCTCGACCATCTTCATCATTTCGGGGGCGACGAGTCCTGGGCCGCGAGGCCACCCGCCGTATCCGTGGGGGCGGCACCGGAGGGGTTGCGTTGGCTCACGCTCCTCGACGGGGTGCCTCTCGTCCGGAAGGCCGAGGCGCTCAGTGGCCGGGACTGGCCGAAACTGTCGGGTAGCGACTTGATCGGCCCGATTCTCGAGTATGCGGCGAGGCAGGGTACGCGCGTCGGTTTTCTGGGTGGAACCGCCGGAACACACGAGCGTCTCCGTGCGGCGCTCAGCACACGTCTTCCGACCTTGAACATCGTCGGTACCTGGTCACCGGCGAGATCCGAACTGCAGGATCCTGCCAGTTCGGCGGCGATCGCCGGACAGATCCGTTCCGCCGGCGTGGAGATCCTGGTGACCGGACTCGGAAAGCCCCTGCAGGAGAATTGGATTGCGCAATTCGGTAAGGAAACGGGCGCTCGGGTGCTTCTCGCCTTCGGCGCAGTTGTGGACTTCCTTGCCGGCAGGGTGCGCAGGGCGCCGAGGTGGATTGCCGACAGCGGGCTCGAGTGGGCATGGCGGCTGATGCTGGAACCTCGCCGGTTGAGTCATCGCTATCTCGTCGAAGATCCACCGGAGTTGCTGAGGCTGATGCGCAAAGCCCGGACTGTGCAGCGTGGATCGATGATGTTGATCCACGACGCGAGCGCAGCGCGCGGGACGTTCGTCGCGCCCGGGCGAAGGGCCGTCGTCACCGTTGTGGTGGTGACGCACAACAGTGCTGACGATATCTCCAGGTTGATCGACGACCTGAGCCTCGCGGCTCACGAGCTGTCCATCCGGGTGGTCGTCGTCGACAATCGCTCCTCGGACGGCACACCCGCGTTGGTGCGCCTGCACCCCGATGTCACACTCGTCGAAACCGGGGGCAACCTCGGTTATGCCGGTGGAATCAATGCGGCTCTCCCGTTCGTCGATCCTTGTGACGCCGTGTTGATCCTGAACCCCGATCTGACACTGGCGGTCGACACCGTGACACGTCTGATGGCCTCGCTCCGCTGCGACGATCGTATCGGTGCGGTGGTGCCACTCATCTTGGACGAGAACGGTGAGCTCTATCCCTCGATTCGTCGCGAGCCGTCGCTCATGGGTGCGGTCGGTGACGCATTGTTCGGCGGCAGGTTGCGCAAGAGGCCGCGGTTTCTGTCCGAGATCGTCTACAACCCAGAAGATTACCTCGACGCACACGATGTCGACTGGGCGACGGGAGCAGCGGTGCTGATCCGGGCGTGGGTCGCGCGAGAGGTCGGCCCCTGGAACGAAGAGTTCTTCCTCTACTCGGAGGAAACGGACTACTTTCGCCGCATCCGAAAGGGAGGACACCTGGTTCGGTTCGAACCGTCCGCGATCGTGCAACACCGGCAGGGGGGATCGGGCACATCGCCCGTCCTCACGCGACTCATGACCGTGAACCGCGTTCGCTACGTGGAGCGTCATCACGGCGGCACGTACTCGATGCTGTTCCGATCTGTAGTTGCACTCTCCGAAGCGCTGCGCGCCTACGATCCGGAGCACCGGCGCACACTGTCCACCGTTCTGAGGCGCAGGAAATGGCGAGAACTACCTCACGCAACCACAGATGACTGAATCACTTTCCGGCCACACTCGACGCGGCGCTGTGATCGTTCCTGCATACAACGAGGCAGGGGTGATCCAACGGACGCTCGTGCCGCTCGGCCCGCCCGCAGCGGAGGGATACTTCGAACTCGTCGTGGTGTGCAACGGCTGTACCGACGACACCGCCGCGATCGCCCGAAGAATCCCGGGCGCGCGGGTGGTCGAGTTGGCGGAAGGATCGAAACCAGCAGCTTTGAATATCGGCGACCAGGTTGCTTCGCTCTGGCCTCGACTCTATCTGGATGCCGACATCCGGATTTCGGCTGCTGCCGTGCTGGACGTCCTCGATCGTCTCGCCCGCGGTGACGTTCTTGCCGCACGTCCGCCGTTCCGCTACGACTTCGGCGGCGCCGATCCGCTGGTCTGCAGTTACTATCGTGCCCGACAACGGATTCGACGGAAACCTGTGTTGTGGGGGGCCGGCGTGTACGCCCTCACCGAAGCAGGACACTCGAGATTCGGGTCGTTCCCGAACCTGATCGGAGACGACCTCTTCGTGGACGAGCAGTTCGATCCGGACGAGAAGGCCGTCGTCGATACGGAACCTGCGGTGGTGAAGACTCCGAACGACATCACGAGTTTGCTCGCGATTCTGCGGCGCAGCCGGCGCGGCACAGCCGAGGCCCGTCCGGGTGTCGGCAGCGCGGGTGGCACGGGTACGGCCACCGCGCTCGCGGTGTTGCGGTCGGTCCACGGTCCGAAATCTGCCGCAGATACATTGGCGTACATTGCTTTTGCGCTCGCCGCTCGATGGGGTGCGCGCCGAAGGACCGTCGGCTGGGAACGCGACGAAAGTAGTCGGTCTCTCGGCTGATGCCTCGTCACTGCTGGTGCCTCGTCATTCGAAGGCGCAGCCGGCTCCGTCGAGGCGGTAGAGATGAACTGCGTTTCCGTCGACGAAGAAATCGCGAAAGGTCTTGTCGACGACGGGGATCGTGCGGCCTTCGTCCAGGACCTCCACCTGGGTCGCATCGCCGCACGAGAGTGTAATCGTGGCGTCGCCGCCCGAGTTTCGGGTGGATCCGGCGAGGATGTACAGATTGCCGTCGTGATATTTCGTAGCCGCGTCGACGGGCCCGTCGGTCTTGGCGAATCCGTCGACGAACGGCGCATTGAGCACTGGGGCGAGACTCGTGATCTGATTGTTGACCGCCGATACCTCGCCGCGGATGGCATCTCCGCACCGGTCCCGGAAAAGGTTGTACGACAGGCAAGGACCTCCGAAGTTGTGGGCGAAGTAGATGATGCCCCGTGCGCCGTTGATGATGCTGCTCCAGACCGCGGCTCTGATCTGTGGGCCGGTGATCCCGGCCTCCGCGCTCTCCGAGAAGGGCTGCCCCACTTCGACGAAGTTCCACACCGGCATGGCCGCGCGTGGCTGGACCAACGAACGAACGTGTCGCGTCGTCACGCCGTAGTTCGCAGCCAGTTGGCATTCCGAAGGGGGGAGATCGGTCTGTCCGTTCGTTCTGAGGACACCACCCTCGTTCGCCTGACAGATGCTCTCGTCGGTGAACCAGTAGTTGTCCGCGGAAACGACATCCTGGAAATCGTTGACGAACCGCTGGGCCGCATCCCGGGTATCCCAGAATGTAACGCCCTTACCGTAATTCGTGAACGCAAGGATGTCCGGAGGTATCCTGTCTCTGAAGGCCGACATCACCGTGTAGCCGCACTCGGCGTCCTCGGGCATGCAGATCGGCCCTTCCCCCGGCAATCGGCCTGTCCACGGTGCCTCGCCGGCTCCTGCCCACATGTCCGCCTCGTCCGTGGTGAACTGACCGGCCATCAGGGGGTCGGCCCGACTGGGCAGCGCGAACATTCCGGCGTCGCGTATTGCGCGAACGTTGCTGTCCTCGGTCAATTCCACATAGGTGTTCAGACCGAGTGCGCGATCGCTGCCGGCCTCCTCGGGAGAGGTCACCTTGGCGAACCAGATTGCGAGCGGAAAGAAGTCCGAGGACGCCGGTAGTGAATTGTCGAACATGTCGTAGTAGTTGTCGCCGCCGTCGACCGGACGTAACGACGGACCCGATGGTTCGAAGACGACATCGACGAAATAGGCGGTGCCGCCGTCCGACTGATCGGGGATACCGCTGCCGTATGTGAACAGCCCTCGGAGTGCGGTCAGCCAGCCGGTTCCTACGGTTGCACCCCCATCGAATGCGTCGGGATCGGCCGAATGGTTTCCCTGCGAGGCGCGATAGGAGATCACGTAGTTCCTGTCCGCCTGTATCGGAATCGGAGTGTCGAAAGGAATCTCTCGCCAACCGTCCGGCCCGGCGGGTATGGGTGTGGTTCCCAGGACGGTGCCGTCGGTCGACCACAGGGTCGCCGTGACCGGGGCAGTGTTCGCGGACCCTTGGAAAAACCTTGCTGCCGTGACGGTTCCGTTGCTGGATGCGGAGAACTCGGTGCCGAGCTCGATCGATCGACTGTTCGGATCTGCGATTACCGGCGGTACGGATCCGTCGGGCCACATGCTTTCCGCCGCCGTATCGACGACTCGAGGCTCCTCGGACGGGATGCGCGTGCAGGAGGCGCAGATCATCGCGACGAGAATCGGAGCCACGAGCAATCGTGCGATCGATCGTCGGTCGAACACTGTTCTAGCCTTCCGGCGGCCCGGCGGTATCGTGCCCGACGAAGTGGCGGCCGGGCGTGGCAGGTTCCGGTACCGCAATGTTGTAGGTCGACCAGAGCAGGCCGAACACGATGAAGAACGTCAAAGTCGCCTGTTGGTAGTAGAACAGGTCGAAGGTGGTGCTGGAGACGAGGATTCCGACCATCACCGACCCCATCATGTAGGCCTGATCGCGTTCCCGAGTCGAGTCGGCGCGGCGTAGGCCCGCCGAGATGGCGAAGATCGCACCACCGGTCAGCAGGATCATCGCAGTGAGGCCTACGGCGCCGCCCTGGACGAGCATCCGCAGCCATTCGTTGTCCAGGAGCGGGTATGCACTCGGGGGCGCGCCCCCGAGACCGAGGCCGAAGATGGGATGTTCACGAAAGGTCTGCGACACTGCGGCATAGTCGGCCGTACGTGTCAGAATACTGTCGTCTTGTACCGATCCGGTGATCGTTCTCCACAAGGCATCGAACGTCTCCGGGAAGTACGCGATGTAGCCGAATATTGCGATAGTTCCGGCGACGACGGCAACGAGGAGTTGGCGCACCCGGAACGCGAACATGTAGACGAGCAGGCACGCGAGCAGAGTAAGCACCCCGGTGCGGGAGATGGCGGCAGGCATGGAAACCAGTGCCACACAGCAGGCGACCGCCGAAGCCCAGCGCAGCGTACGGTTCGTGGCAAAGCGCGCAAAATGAATCGTCATCGGCACGGTCACGGCAGCGAGAACGGAGAACTCGATCGCGTGCTCGGACGTTCCGAGCACGCGGACGGTGCCCATCCGCTCCGTGAGAGAGAGGTACTCGGACTCGAGGTTCGCCACGAAGCCCGGTGGCATCAGCAGAAAGCGAAGATCGAGCGAGAGCATGCTCTGGAGCAAACCGACAGAGCACGCGAAAGTGAGCCCGGCGGTGAGACAACCGAGGATGATGGTGCGCTGGCGAACAGTGTGGACTCGCACGAGGACGAACAGGGCAACCCCGACGTTTGCGATGAGGCCGATGATGGCCCGAGTCTTGTTCGCCTCCACGAGGGCGTCGCCGGTGCGGAGCAGTCCGACCCCGTAGACCAGTGTCAGCAGCAGGAAGAAGAGGAGTACGACGATCACGCCGGGATTGACGGTGCGGTGATCCGTATTGCGCCGCAGCGTGAGGAAGCCGAGAACAGCGAGTCCGAAGAGCATCACGGCGATCACGCGGGCGGGTGAGCCGTTGCTCTTGAGCGGCCCCGGCGGAACTGCATAGGCAGGCAGAGCAGGGATGAGGAGGCACAGGAAGCAGAGCAACCAAGGAGTGCGTTCCCGCTGCCCGGATGTGCCGGCCACGTCCGCGTAGCCGCCGGTATGCCGACCGAGTGCAGCGAACGAGGTGGTTTTCATCGGGCATCGACCGCGTCGTCGTCCGGAGCTGCACGCCCGCGCTCCGCGTCGGGGTCGTATGGGGTCGCACCGTCACCCGGTGTCTCGGAGATCGGCGGTCTCGGTGTTGTCGACGCGGCCGATCTCCGCCGGGTGATCAGGACGTCGACAAGCACGGTAACCAGGATCGAGAGGCCGGTACCGGCACCGAGGATCGCGACGGTCGACCGCGTGCGGGTGGGCATCGCAGCGGCCGGCGTTCCCGGTGGTGTGACGACGAACGGCGTCACCATTTGATCCTCGGGTACACGCGCCTGCTGCTGCAGGGTCCGCAGCGTCACTTCGGCCTGCGCCGCCACCAATTCGAGGGTCTTCGTCACTTCGGCGGGGTCCGACGAGGTCTGCTCGACGAAGACCATGGGTAGTTGGGGATTCGGGGGTGGGGTTGGAAAAGCTTTCGCGGTGTAGTCGGGTGAGCCTCCGGCTGCCACAACGCGGTCCACCACAGCCGGCTCTCTCAACCCCAATGCTGTCAAATTGGCCACCAGTGAGGCTCCGCCGACATCGAGCAGGCCGTTCCGCCGGACCTCACCGCCGGCCGTGGGCGCGTCCTGCCTGACACTCGGGGGAGCCAGACCGATAATCGTGTTCGCGTAGTAGACGGGCTGCACGGAACTGTAGACGCTGTAGCTGTACCACGCCGTGATTGCCAGTAGCGGAAGCAGGACATACCACCGCCGGAAGCACGACCGCGCGACATCGAACAGGTCCACGTCAATGCTCCCTCGTCATCGGTTCAGCCACCACGTGATACGCACGCAACGTCGAACCGCACTCGACGACTCGGCCACCCTCAGGGCTCCGACCAGCATCAACCCTACCGAACAGAGCCCTGTGTGCATGTCGATTCCGTCCTAGTCGACTCCGCTTCGGTCGACTAGGACGACACCCACCGGAGAAATCCCACAGTCGCGGAGACTTTCGGTCGCTCGGGCCAGGTCCCGTCTGCGGGTCTCGGCCGGTACGACGATCAGCAGCACTCCATCGGCGTACCCACCGACTATCGATGCCGTGCAGGTTGACAGGACAGGGCTCACCGCGACGACGACGGTTGTTCCGTCGATACGCAGATCTTCGATCATCGATTCGGGATCGGCACCCCGGAAGCCGCTTTCACCGGAGGGAGGAGAATCGGACAATCCGCGTGCAGAGGGTCCTCTCGACTGTTCTTGTAGGGGGGACCGATCTCGAATCGCGCTCTCGTCGTAGTCGAGAACGACCGCACGGTCACCGGCCGAGATCATGACCTGACCGAGATTCGACGCGACCACTGCCGTATCGGCCTCGCCGTTCGGGGACGCCAGGACCCAGACCGCCGACCGGTCGTCCGGCCCGGCACGTCGCCGGGTGAAGGAGCGCAGACGCAACCGCAGTCGGCGATACTCGTCGAGTTCGTCGTCCGTCGGCGTACCGGTACCTTGGACGCGTACGAGCACCGGAGCGCCGGATACTTCGGCGGCGCAGCGCGCGGTTCGTACGAGCGGGTCGGTTCGAGCCCGGATCCATGCCGCGACGCTACCGAGTAACAGACCGAAGAGCACTACTGCGGTGGCGAGACCTGCGCGTTCGGTCCACGACTGTCGTGGCTCCGATGCTGTCGAAACGATCGTGGTTTCGACTTTCTGATCGTCTTCACCGGTGGGTGTCTCCAGAACATCGACGTATCGGACGAACTCACGTGTGACCGTGTCGGCCAGAAGGCGCGCTCGTTCGGGGTCTTCGTCGGTGACCGCGACGTCGATGAGGGAGGTCTTCGGTGGGACGATCGTTGCGCTGACCTTGCCGGCCACCTGCTGAGCGCTCATCGGCACAGCGAGCGCGTCGACGACGAGATTGCTTACGACTTCGCTGGTCAGCAGAGCGACATAGGAATTCACTCTTCCGGAGACGACCTCGTCGTTCTGGTAGGCAGTTGCCGTCGTGGAACCTTCGATCGACACCATCAGCCTGGCGGTCGATACGTATCGGCTCGGGGTCAGCAACAGCCACACGGCACCGATGGCGATCACGACTATCGTGACGACGACGAACGTCCTCCGGTAGGGCCTCGTTTCGGCGAGGAATGCATTCGATCTCAATCTGTGGCCTCGATCCGCTTGTCGGCCTCGGATTTACGGATCGAATTCGACCGAGCCCGCGCGTCGAACAGCACGACCGTATTCGCCGGCAGTAGTGGTGAGACCTGCCGGAGCTGTTCCTCCGTGGTGGCATTCTCTCTTACCGCGAGCACTGCCACATCGGATTCGGCCTCGATCGTCGCGGCGGTCGTCACCGAAGGACAGGCCAGCACCACGAACGCGTACAGCTCACGAAGCTCGTGGAGCGTACTGCGAAGCGCGGCGGACGCCGCAGGACTCCCGAGATCGCCCGGTGTGGTGCCCACGCCCACGAAGTCGCCGGCCGGTGTTCGGACAACGGCGTTCGACGCTGCCGCGTCCCCACGCGCGAGGTCGGAAATTCCCGGCACATCGAGCCCGGACAGCAGCGAGGTCGAGTCGGCGTCTCGGAAGTCGAGATCGACCAGGACCACCGAATCACCGTGCGCGGTGAATACCGACGCCAGGGCGACGGCCGAATCCGACGTGGTCGGGCCTGGGCCGGCGCCGACCACCGTGATCACCCCGCGTCCGGGCTGCGGTAGGGCGGCGAGCAAACGATGCAGGATCGCCCGCACCTCCGGCGTGAGTTCGTCGGCGGGACCACCGCGGATCGAGCCGATCAACGGCCGCCCGGAGATTCGTGCGGCATCGAGCGGGTCTCGGATCGAACGGTCGAAAAGCGAACGTAGCACCGCTGCGGTCGCGCCGAGAACCAGACCGGCCACAGCCGCCGCGAGCAGGGTGACCGGGACCGTCGCCCCGAGGAACACAACGCGGGCGGCGGGCGTCGGCGTGTCGACCACCACCAATTCGGCTCGGGGAACCAGTGATCCGGGAACCGACTCCAACGTGCGAACGGTTGCCGCCAGTTCGGAAAGTAGTACCGTCGCGATCCGATCGGCCTCGGTGGGGGAGCGGGCTCCGAATTCGAAATCGATGAGCGCGGTCCCGGACGGATTGTGTGCCGTCACCCGCTCCGACAGCTCCGTAGGGGTGACCTCGAGTCCGAGATCGGCGACCACGCGGGCCGCGAGGTCATTGCTGCGGGCCAACGCGGCATAGGTGCGGGCGCGTCCCTGGGCATAGGAGTCGCCTCCGTCGAGAACCCGGCTCACGTCTCCGGGTGTGCGAACGAAAACGGTTGCGTCGTAACGGTACAGAGGAGGTCGGATGAACAGGAACAGGGTGGTCGCGGCCAGTGCGAGCAGCGCACCCCACACGAGCCAGCGCCATCGCTCGCGTAGTACCCGGACGTATTCGGCGATCGGTCCTGTCATGGCCGGACCTGCTGTTCGAGAGGTTCGAGCGATTCGGTCAGTGCCGCGCCTATCGCCTGGGATCCCAGCGCGTTCGGGTGCCTACGGTCTTCGGCGAGCAATCTCGACGTGTCCCGATCGATCATCGATGCGATGGGATCGACGAACAGCACGTCCTGGGCGGCAGGTTCGGTGGCGAGCCGAGCGATGAATGCGTCGTCGAATCCGAGATCGTCCGCGGGATCGGTGAGGAAGCGGGGCCTGACGAAGACCACCGCGGCCTCGGGCCATGTCCGCCGGACGTCCTCGATGGTCGCCACCATTTCCCGGTAGACGTCCTCCGAAGGCGGAAAGAGATCGTTTCGACCACCGTCGAGCACGACGACATCGGGATCGTGGACGGTGGCCAGCCGGGGGATACGTTCGGTGAACGAGGTCGATCGGCCCGAGTACTCGTCGACGACGAATCTGTTGGCCGGACCGCCGCTGATGTACCCGGTTCCCGGTACGGCGGAGAGATTGCACAACCAGCCCATCTCGACCGCGGTGGTACACGCGTAGGACATCTCGGCGAGCCCGTTCCCTGCAGTGTACGAATCGCCGATGAACAGTGCGGAGGGACGGTTGTACTCTGCGACCTGTTGCCGGGTGACGTCCGTGGACGCGGCTGTGGCATCGGTCGTGACCGTCGGTCCCGCGACGATCACGACGCCGACGGCGATCGCAGCTGCCGAGACGAGCGCGGCCAGGTCCCAACGATTGAGCCGGCCCGTGGTCCGGCCATTTCCGGAAACCGGTCGTCGTCCGGAAACCGCCCGTGGTCCGGAAACCGCCCGTGGTCCGGAAACCGCCCGTGGTCCGGAAACCGCCCGTGGTCCGGAAACCGGTCGTCGTCCGGAATCCGGTCGCCGCACGCGTCGGGCATCGGCTCGGCGGCGGACCAGGACGATGCCGAGCAGGATCACTACAGCGAGCACAGTTGCGGCCACCGCCGTCCGCCGGCTGCGGGTCATCGGGAGACCTCCGTACGCACCCACGCGGCGATACTGTCGGCGAGCTCGGACTGCCCGGCGTCCGTGGGACCACTGAGATCGGGCCACATCCGATCCTCGGTCAGCAATGGGGGATCGAGCGCATCGAAGTAGGGGACCCCTGCCTGCTCGGCGGTGGCCCGCAGGGCCTCGGACACCCGGATCACCGATTCCGGAGGCGGCGACTCGAACCACGATGGCCCGACGACGAGCGTTCGCTTGCCTGCGAGAATGCTCTTGTTGATCGCGTCGATCGCCCCCACGGATATCGCATCCGTCTCCGGGAGGCCGGTATCCGCGAGTCCGCCGACGATCAGGACGACGTCCGGGTCGTCACGTAGCGCTCGGTCGACCTGGTAGGTGAAGGCGTGCCCACCCTGCCCGTCGGCGACGTAGCCGGAGTCGGGAAGAGCGAAGTTGGCGACCGACCATCCCGTTCGTTCGGCCATGAGCGTCGGCCACACCACCCGGTTGCGGAACCCGGCCGACCAGTCGTCCCCGACCACCGCGACCCTGAGCGGGGAACGGTCCGCGTCGCTGCGCGTCGCGAGCCCCGACGCGGCGAGGAGACCACCTATCAGGACGACGGCGACGACTGTCGCCAGAATGCGGGGGAGGGTGACGACGTGTTTCATCGCGTGCCCACCAGGTTGTCGTACGTGTCGAGCAGTCTGTCGGCGACTGCGGGCATGCCCTGGTGAACCTGCACGGTACGGCGTCCGTTCTCGCCCATCGCGCGTGCCAGGGAGTCGTTCGTGAGCAGGGTTGCAACTGCTTCGACCAGGGCTGGAACCGCAGGGTCCGCGACGATACCGCTACCGGTTCGCTCGATCAGGGGTGCCAGTCCGCAGTCGCGTGTCACCACGACGGGAAGGCCGACGGACATCGCCTCCAGCACCGACATCGGGTACGGCTCGCGGACCGCGGGCAGTACGTACACGCTCGCCTCGGCCATTCTGCGGGGAACATCGGCAGGGTCGAGAGCTCCTTCCCACGAGATTCGGGCATCCGGCGCGGCCGCGAGTGCGGTGCGCAACGCCCGGCCGTCGCCTCCGTCGGGCCCGATGAGGGTGAACCGCGCGTCGACTCCCGAGGACAGCAGCGCTCTCGCAGTCTCCACGAACGCCGTCGGGCGCTTGCGTGCATGGATGCGCGCAACGAAGAGGACCTCGGGAGGTTTCGTGTTCGATCGGGGAGGGGTGTTCGATGGGCGCGGCGGATAGATGGGGACGC
>NZ_JALPTB010000031.1 GCF_023218075.1 Rhodococcus sp. HM1
CCGTCGTGTGAAGCGGTGGTCCCGGGGCGGGAGACCCCGCCCCGGGACCGGCGCTGTGGTTCGCGGTCGCGGACCTTCGGCTATTTCGCAACAGCCCGTTGAAGGAGACGAATGTACCGCTCGCTCGGAAACGGGAGGGGCTCGCCCGGGTGGGGCGGCTACGTGGTGTAGTCCGCGTTGATGCGGATGTAGCCTTCCGTCAGATCGCAGCCGTAGGCGGTGAACTCGCCCGCGGCGATGCCCAGATCCACCTCGATGACCACCTCGTCACCCCCGAGGTACTCCTGGAGAGCGGCGAGACGTTCGGGTGATGCCGGGACCGGATAGGTTTCGAGCCCTCCGAATGCGATCCGCACGTTCTCCTCGAGGATGTCGGTTTCGGATTCGCACTTCCCCACGGCCATCGCCACCCGGCCCCAGTTCGGGTCGGCGCCGTGCACGGCCGTCTTGACGAGCGGGGAGTTCACGACCGCCTTGGCGACGAGCTTGGCCTGCGCATCGTCGCGGGCACCGGTGACCCGGACCTCGATGAGCTTGCTGGCGCCCTCACCGTCCGAGGCGATCATCCGCACGAGCTCGGTGCACACCTCGAGCAGCGCCGCTTCGAACTCGGTCGGGTCGACGGGCCCGGCCGCCCCGGACGCGAACACGGCAGCGGTGTCCGATGTCGAGGTGTCGGAATCGACGCTGACCGCGTTGTAGGTGCGGTCGACGACCGAGCGGAAGATGCGATCGAGGGCGTCCGGGGCGAGCTGCGCGTCGGTCGCGATGAACGACAGCATCGTCGCCATATTCGGTTCCATCATGCCGACACCCTTGGCCACCCCGACCACCGTCGCGTTCCCGACCGTACGGAACGCACACTTGGAGCGCGTATCCGTCGTCATGATCGCCTCGGCGACCGCGCCGAGATCGGCGGGTCCGGGCGCGGGAAGGGCGTCCATTCCCGCGAGCATGCGTTCCATCGGGTACAACACCCCGATGACGCCGGTCGAGGCGACCAGAACCTGCTCGGCCGGGCATCCGAGGCGGTCTGCCGCCCAGGCCCGGAGTGTCCGGGCATCCGCGAGTCCCTGCTCTCCGGTTGCGACATTCGCGTTGCCCGACACGACGACGACTCCGCGGAGCGCCGACAGATCGACCTCACGGTCGAGACGCACACTCGGGCCGGCGAAGCGGGACCGGGTGAACACCGCAGCGGAGGCGACATCGGGGGTGGTCACGCCGAGAAGCGCGAAGTCGGGACGGTTGTCTTTGACACCGATGCTTCCGGTGAGCGAGATGAAGCCGTCGACGGCGGGGATCATTGAGAGTCCTTTCGAGCGAGTTTGCTGCAGGGTCCACTCTGCCGAACGAACGCCGGAAACGGGGACGCCGGGGTGCGCAGCAGCGCGCCCGCTTATGGGACCGGACCGTGCCTCGTAGCTCGAGCGAACGGTACGTTCGATCGATTGAAGGAGACGAACGATACATTCGCTCGGAAAGAAGGGGGAGGCTACCGCGCCGGCACTTCCACGGCGTCCCCGAACGTCATCGCCAGATTCCCGATCGACGACGACACCAGCGCACGCTTGGGGAGCCCCAGCGACCGCAGCTCGTCGGCGATCGGGTGCGTCCCCAGCCGCAGCGTGGCACCCCCGATCCGTGTCCGCATTCCGGACGGGTTCATGTCCCAGCTCGTGCGGCGCGTCACCGCGTCCAGGAACGAGTACGCGGCGACGGACGCCGTCGCACCCGCCCCCGGAACCGGAATACCCCGGGCGACGGTCAGTTCCGCGATGAGCCGGTCGTCCACGGACACCGACGCGCGTTTGGTGGCGCTGTGATGGTCGGTGTCGAAGTCGGCGAGGATCTTCGGGAATCCCCAGATACCGCGGCCGGCGGCGAGCGTGAAGTCGCCGTCGACGGGCAGTCGGTGGATGAGCGCACCGGCGCCGCCGGACCCGAGTTCGCGGAGGTCCTGCAGCACCGTGCCGCCGCGCCGGTTGTGGTCGCGGACGAGGAAGCACACGCCGAATTCGTTGTAGGGCCCGAGATCTCCGTCGACGTAGTCGACGAACACGAGGGTGCAGAGGCCGTGTCCGGGCCGGTACTGCAGAATCTCGAGGCCGCTGCCGGCGATCAGCGCCTGCGCCGGTGCTGTGGGTACCGAGTACATCGCCATGAAGGCGGTCGCGGTCCGGACCTGCACGGGCATCGCGACCTTCCTGCCGAGGACGAGGTGCGTGCCGGTGGTGTCGCTCATGTGTGCCTTCCCGGAGAATCGTGGAACGCTCGGATCAGAAATGAGAACACGTTCCACTATTGGGTCCGGGTGCGGCGAACGCAAGACCTTACGGCGCTCCCAGGTTCATCTCGTCCGGGTGCATCCCCACCCGGGTGCCGTCGTCGAGAGTCGCGATCTCGCTCAGGTCCAGTTCGGACAGTTCGAAATCGAACACGTCGATGTTCTGCGCGATCCGTTGCTCGTGCACCGACTTCGGAATGACGATCAGCCCGTTCTGCAGGTGCCACCGGATCAGGACCTGCGCCGGCGTCTTGCTGTGCCGGTCGGCGATGCGCGTGATCATCGGATCCGTGAGCAGCGTGTTCGGCTTGGATGCCGGACCCCACCCGGAACCGCTGGTGCCGCCGAGCGGACTCCAGGATTCGACGGCGATACCGAGTTCGGCGGCGGTCGCGCGGATCTCCTCCTGCGGCAGGTGGGGGTGCAGTTCGACCTGGTCGACGGCGGGAAGCAGGCCGCCGCGATCGGCGAGCAGCTTCAGGTGCCGCGGCTCGAAGTTGCAGACGCCGACCGCCTTCGCCTTCCCCGAGGATGCGATCTCCTCCATCGCATCCCACGTGCGCAGCAGGCGCTGGTCGTCGAGCAGCGGCCAGTGCACGAGATACAGGTCGACGTAGTCGAGACCGAGCCGTTCCAGGCTCGCGTCGATCGCCGCCAGGGCGGGTTCGTAGCCCTGGTCGGAGTTCCACAGCTTGGTGGTGACGAACAGGTCTTCGCGGGGGACCGACGACGACGCGAGGCCGCGCCCGACGCCCGCCTCGTTGCCGTACGCGGCGGCGGTGTCGATGTGCCGGTAGCCGGCTTCGTCGATCGCGAACCGCACGATGTGCTCGGTCTGTTCGTCGGTGGCCTGCCAGACTCCCAGGCCGAGCTGCGGGATGGTCGTTCCGGAATTCAGCGTGATCTCGGGAGTGCTCATCGTCCCAGGCTAACCACCGGGGTGCGGCTGCGCGGTCCGGAAGAAGAAATGCAACTCGGGGGTTGCAGTGCGCTGGTACATGTGCAACCCTGGAGTTGCAAATCATCTACCACGGAGGAAGTCATGGCCTCTCTCGACATCACCCGCAGTATCGACATCCAGGCCCCGATCGCCAAGGTGTGGGCCGCCCTGACCGAACCGGAGCTGATCGCCCAATGGTTCGGTGACACAGCAGAATTCGATCCGAAGCCCGGAGGCGTAGGAAGTTTCGGCTGGACGAATCACGACGAAGGTCCGTTCCGCGTGCTGGTCGAGCACGTGGACGAACCGAAGACCCTGATCTACCGGTGGGCACGTGAATCGAATGCCGACCCCGTGCCGGGAAACTCCACGCTGGTGCGGTTCGACCTCGCCGAGATCGACGGCGGTACCCGCTTGACGTTGGTGGAGACGGGTTTCGAGGAGCTCGCCGAACCGCGATCGGCTCACGACGGCAACGTCGAGGGCTGGCAAGCCGAACTGGGCGACCTCGTGGAGTACGTGGAAGCACGGTGAGTGACATGTCCAAGGATGTTCCGGTGGTGCTGGCGGTACTCGCCGACGAGACCCGCTGGAACATCCTCACGCAGATCGGCGCCGAGGACCTGTCCGCGAGTGCGCTGGCGGACCGGCTTCCGGTCAGCAGGCAGGCCATCGCCAAGCACCTGTCCGTGCTGGCCGACGCCGGATTCGTGGAGTCGGTCCGGGTGGGGCGAGAGATCCGATACCGGGCGATCGGCACCCCGCTCGGCAGGCTCGCCGATGAACTCGACGCCATCGGGCGGCAGTGGGATCGCCGTATGGAGGCGATCAAACGTATCGCCGAACGGCCCGATTAGGGCGTGCCTCCCGATCCGTCGGGGAATGGGAGACATGCCCTGGATCGGCGGCGCCTCGACTACTCGACGGGACGAAGCTGCCGAACCCAGGCGTCGACCTCGCGCCGGCCGGTCAGCCGGATCACGGGAAATTCGGGTCGCCGCGCGACGACCTCGGCGACCCGCTGCGCCGTCAGGGGATGCGTCGACCACGCCCACCGTACGATGTGCGCCGGGTCGGTGAAGACCGTGTGCAGGGGTGGTTCGATGTTGCCGTTCCACAACACTTCCCGGCGCCACCGACGCCGCAGGGTGCGCACGGCCACCTGGCGCATCACCGTCGCGCGGGGCAGGTCCAGCCACACCATCAGATCGGCACGTTCGGCCAGCAGCGGACGCACCGCGCGGTACTGCCATTCCGTCACCCACGCGGGTTGCGCGCTGAACCGGTCCACGTCGTCGGCGAACGACGCCCGCGGGGTCCAGTTCGGTCCGTGGTGCAACCCGTCCAGCTCTACGTGCGGTATGCCGAGCACCGCCCCGAGCCGCCCCGCCAGCGTCGTTTTCCCGGACCCGGAGGTGCCGGCGACGAGGATGCGGCAGGGGCGGCTCGGTGGCGGTGCGGTGGCGTCGAGCAGGGGCACCCGGGCAGGGTAGCGCCGTCAGTGGGCGACCGCACCCAGATATTCGTGCGGCCGGCCGAACAGCTGCGCGGTGCCGTGGGCCCGCTTGAAATACAGCTGCGCGTCGTGTTCCCACGTGATGGCGATGCCGCCGTGCAACTGGATCGCCTCGGCCGCGACCTGCTCGAATGCCTCGGAGCAGTAGATCTTCGCGGCGTAGGCGTCCTGCGGATCCTGCGACAGTGCCGCCGCGTACGACATCGACCGGGCGGTCTCGACGAGCGCGTACATGTCGGCCATCCGGTGTTTGAGTGCCTGGAACGAGCCGATGACGCGACCGAACTGCTTGCGGTTCTTCGCGTATTCGACGGTGAGATCCAGTGCGGCCTGCGCGGCCCCGACCTGCTCGGCGGACAGTGCGACGAGCGCGACCGTCGTCAGCCGTTCGACCAGGTCGGCCGGCGACGACAGGCGCCGCCCGGTCACCGCGGTGAACGACACCTGGGACAGGGACCGAGTCGGATCCATCGTCGGCACCCGGCGCCGCTCGACACCGTCGGCGTCCGGATCCACCTCGAACAGTGCGACTCCGTCACTGTCACCGTCGCCGGCGAGCACGAGCAGCGTCGTCGCGACGTCCCCGCCGAGCACGTAGTGCGCGGTGCCGGTCAGTGAATCGCCTGACGCCGTGACATCCGGTGTTTTCCAACCGGATTCGGATGCCCAGCACACCGCCACTACCTCGCCGGCCGCGATGCCCGGCAGCAGCCGTGCGGACGCCTCGGCGTCACCGGAGAGGAGCAGCAGCTGCGCGGCGAGCACCGCGGAGCCGAGCATGGGCGAGGGCGTCAGGGTGCGGCCGAGTTCCTCGAGCACGACGTGGGTTTCGGCGAGCGACGCGCCCACTCCGTCGAACTCCTCGGGAATCGCGAGTGCGGCGACCCCGATCTGCTCGACGAGCCGAGCCCACAGGGTCGTGTCGAAGCCGTCCGGTGAAGCGATGGCCTTGCGTACGGCGGCGGAGTCGGAGTGCTTGGCCAGCAGGTCGCGCACCGACTGCCGCAGGGCGGCGCGATCCTCGGTTTCGAACGTCACGATGCCTCCAGAGCGGCGACGACCCGCGCCCGGTGCACATCCGGCGTGCCCCACGCGGTGACGAGCGCGCGGGCCTTCGTCAGCCACAGAGACAGGTCGTGTTCCTGCGTGTAACCGATCGCGCCGTGCACCTGCAGCGCCGTGCGGGCGGCCCGGTACGCGGCGTCACCGCACGCGACCTTCGCGGCCGAGACGTCCCGCGAGGCCGTCGGCAGTCCGTCCCGCACCGCGAGCGCCGCACCGAGCAGCAGCGGGCGGGCCATCTCCAGGGCGACGGCGACCTCGGCGAGGTGGTGCTTGATCGCCTGGAACGAGCCGATGATGCGACCGAACTGCTTGCGCTGCTGCGCGTATTCGGTGCTGGTCTCGAGCAGGGTGCGACCCAGCCCGAGCAGCTGCGCCGCGGTCGCGAGCGCACCGAGGTCGAACGCGTCGGTGAAGTCCGCGGTGCCGAGGGTCTCCGCCGCGGTCACCGCGAAGAGCCGCCGGGCCGGGTCGACCGATCCGTGTGTGTCGCCGGCGGCGCCGGTGGATACAGTCGAATCCTGCACGAGCAGAACCAGATCGGCGGTGTCCGCGTCGACCGCGTACGGCACGTGCGGAGCCGCCGCGACCGTCGCGAGGGAACCGGACGCCAGCGCGGCGAGCCGGTCGGGCGCGACCGAGGCGAGCAGTTTCGGTGCGACCGCGACGGTTTCCACGACGGGGCCGGGCACCGCGTGACGGCCGAGTTGTTCGACGGCGACGACCAGATCGACGGCGTCGGCCCCGAGACCGTCGTGTTCCTCGGCGACGAGCAGGCCGTTGACGCCGGTCTCGGCGAGACGCTGCCACACCTTCAGGCCGGGTCCGGTGTCGCCGGTGTTCCAGGCGCGGATCACCGCCGGCATGTCCGACTTGGTGAGCAGCGCGTCGATGCTCGCCGCGAAGTCCTCGTGGGACTCGTCGAGTGCGAATCTCATCGGTCGCCCTTCGGTAGGCCGAGCAGCCGCTCGGCGATGACGTTCTTCTGGATCTCGTTGGTACCCGCGTAGATCGGGCCGGACAGCGAGAAGAGGTAGCCGTCGGTCCAGGAGTCGACGAGCTCGGCCTCCGGGCCCTGCAGTTCGAGCGCGGTCTCGTGGGCGGCGATGTCCCACTCGGACCAGAACACCTTGTTGATCGACGACTCGGCGCCGAGCTGGCCGCCGGCCTCGAGCCGGGTCACGGTGCCCCAGGTCGACAGTTCGTACGCCCGCGCACCGATCCACGCGTCCGCCACCCGGTTCCGCAGCGCGGCGTCACCGTGCAGCGGGGAGGTGCGGTAGAGCTGCAGCAGCCGGTCGGCGGTCGCGAGGAAGCGGCCGGGGGAGCGCAGCGACAGGCCGCGTTCGTTCGACGCGGTGCTCATGGCGACGCGCCACCCCTCGTTGACGCCGCCGATGACACCGGACTCGCCGGGGTTGGCGGCGTCGTCGGGCACGAACACGTCCTCGAGGAAGATCTCCGCGAAGCCCGGCTCGCCGTCGAGCTGATCGATCGGGCGGACGGTGACGCCGGGGGAGCGCAGGTCGAACATGAAGTACGTGATGCCCTTGTGGCGCTGGGCATCCGGATCGGAGCGGAACAGGCCGAAGCCCCAGTCCGCGAAGCTTGCCCGCGAACTCCACGTCTTCTGGCCGTTGAGCAGCCAGCCGCCGTCGGTGCGGGTCGCGGTGGAGCGCAGCGACGCCAGGTCGCTGCCCGATTCGGGTTCGGACCACGCCTGCGCCCAGATGTCGTCGGCGCGGGCCATCCTCGGCATGATGCGCGCGAGCTGCTCGGCGTTGGCGTGCTCGAACAGGGTGGGGGCGAGCAGGAAGATGCCGTTCTGGCTGACCCGCCCGGGTGCGCCGGCGCGGTAGTACTCCTCCTCGAAGACCACCCACTGCTGCAGCGTCGCGTCACGGCCACCGAGCTCGGCGGGCCAGGACACGACGGACAGGCGGGCGTCGGCGAGGGTGCGTTCCCACTGCCGGTGCTCCTCGAAGCCCTCCTTCGTATCCATGGACTTCAGCGGTGTGGACGGCACGTTCTCGGCGAGGAACGCCCGCACCTCGTCGCGGAATGCGACTGTGGCGTCGTCGAACTCGAGATCCATCACTTGCCTTCCTGGACGGGCCGGGCGCTGGCCGCCATCGACTTCGCGTTCATGCCACCGAGGGAATCGGTGCCGACCTCGGCGTTGTGGGCGTGCGCGAAGTGGTGCAGTCCGAACACCGAGTCCATGCCGTTGCGCATGCCCATGAGGTCCTCGCACTGGTTGACGGCGCGCTTGGTCAGGGCCAGGCCGAAGCGCGGCATCTCCGCGATCCGCGCTGCGAGGGCGAGGGTTTCGTCCTCGAGCTGTTCGCGCGGCACGACGCGGTTGACCATGCCCACCTCGTACGCGCGCTGCGCGGTGAAGCGGTCACCGGTGTAGAGGATCTCCTTGGCGAAGCGCGTGCCCAGCACCCACGGGTGGGCGAAGTACTCTACACCCGGGATACCCATGCGCACAACGGGATCGGAGAAGAACGCGTCCTCGGACGCGACGATCAGGTCGCACACCCACGCGAGCATGAGGCCACCGGCGATGCACGCGCCCTGCACGGACGCGATGGTCGGCTTGGGGATCTCCCGCCAGCGGCGGCACATCCCGAGGTAGACCTCCATCTCGCGGGCGTAGCGCTGGTCGCCGCCCGGCTTGTCGATGTGGTCCCACCACATGACGGCCTTGTTGTCGTAGTGCACGTGGTGGTCGCGTCCCGGGGTGCCGAGGTCGTGGCCGGCGGAGAAGTGCTTGCCGTTGCCGGCCAGCACGATCACCTTCACCTCGTCGTCCTCGACGGCGCGCTCGAAGGCGGCGTCGAGGGCGTAGGTCATCACCGAGTTCTGGGCGTTTCGGTAGTCCGGGCGGTTGAGCGTGACGATCGCAACCCCGTCCCGTACTTCGTAGGTGACGACATCGGGCTCGAACGGGACGGTCATGATTTCTCCTCACGCAGAACGTTTTTCAGAACTTTGCCGGACGGGTTTCGGGGCAGGGACTCGACGAACCGCACCGATCGGGGGACCTTGAACCCGGCGAGCCGTTCCTTGCAGAACGTGATCACCGCGTCCTCCGTCAGGTCGGCGTCGGCCAGCGGCACGACGAAGGCGCGGCCGACCTCGCCCATGCGGCCGTCGGGTACGCCGATCACGGCGACCTCGTGCACACCGGGCAGTCGCAGCAGTGCCGCCTCGACCTCGGCGGGATAGACGTTGAAACCGCCGCTGATGTACATGTCCTTGAGCCGGTCGGTGATGTCGAGATAGCCGCGCTCGTCGAGGGTTCCGACATCGCCGGTGTGCAGCCAGCCGTCGGCGTCGATGGTCGCCGCGGTGGCCTCGGGATCGTCGAGGTAGCCGAGCATCACGTTGGGTCCGCGCAGCAGGATCTCGCCCTTCTCGCCGATGCGGATCTCGAAGTCGGCGGTGGCGCGGCCCGAGGACGTGGACACGGTGACCGGGTCGTCGTCGGTGCGGCACATGCTGACCACGACCGCCTCGGTCTGGCCGTAGGCGGTGAGCACCGCGTCGAAGGCCAGCTCGTTCTGCATCCGCTCGACCAGCGCGACCGGCACCGGGGCCGCGCCGGTGACCGCGATGCGCAGGTTCGACAGGTCGTAGTCGCCGCGGCGGGGATGGTCGAGGATGCTCTGGTAGATCGTGGGTGCGCCGGGCAGCACGCTGATCTGCTCGGCGGACACGATCGCCATGACCTTCTCGACGTCGAACACGGCCATCGGCACGACGGTCGTTCCGGACAGGAGCGCGGCCACGATGCCGGCCTTGTAGCCGAAGCTGTGGAAGAACGGGTTGATGATCAGGTAGTTGTCCTCGGCGGACAGTTCGGCGCAGTCGGCCCACGCCTGCGCGACCCCGATCGTCTGGCGATGTGCGCTGAGCACGCCCTTGCTGCGGCCGGTGGTGCCGGAGGTGAACAGGATGTCGCAGACGTCGTCGGCGTCGACCGCGGCGGCCCGGGTATCGGCTTCGGCGCGGCTCGCGTCGGTCGCGAGGGCCAGGAAGTCGTCCCAGTCCCGCACGCCCTCGGTGGGAACGTCGTTCCCGCCGACCGGGACCCGCACGACATGCGGCACGTGCAGTTCGGGTGCGGCCTCGCGCAGCTGGGCGTACCGGTCGGCGCCGAGGAACTCGCCGACGACGACGAGCACCGTGGCGTGCACGCGGTCGACGATGTCGGCCGCCTCCGCGCCGGTGTAGCGCGTGTTGACGGGGACGACGACGGCACCGGCCCAGTGCGCACCGAGGGCGGCGACGACCCAGTGATACGTGTTCGGCGACCACAGGACGACGCGGTCACCCGGTTCGACGCCGCTCGCGACGAGCGCGGCGGCGAAGTCCCGGACCCGGTCGCGCAGCTGTGCAAAGGTCAGACGGGTATCGCCGTCGGCGATGGCGAGCCGGTCGGCGTAGGTGCCGGCGGCGCGATCCAGGGCGGCCGGCGTGGTTCTCGGATGTGCAGTCACTGAGCTCCCTACCTAGCAATTGCTTGGTAGGTTATCGTACAGACGTGGATCAGAGCGAGAGTCTCGAGAACGCAGAGTTTGCGGCCACCGTCCGCCAGTGGCTCGAAGAAAACCTGACCGGCGAATTCGCCGAGCTCAGAGGTAAGGGCGGGCCCGGAAGCGAGCACGAGTTCTTCGAACAGCGGCTCGCCTGGGATCGGCATCTGGCCGCCGCCGGATGGACGTGCATCGGATGGCCGACCGAGTACGGCGGGCGCGGTGCCACCCTCGAACAGCAGGTGATCTTCCACCAGGAATACGCCAAGGCGAACGCGCCCGCGCGCGTCAATCACCTCGGCGAGGAACTGCTCGGCCCGACGCTCATCGCGTTCGGCACCGAGGAGCAGAAGCAGCGCTTCCTGCCCGGGATCCGGAACGTGACCGAACTGTGGGCCCAGGGCTACTCGGAGCCCGGCGCCGGGTCCGACCTCGCCAACGTCTCGACGACCGCGCGGCTCGACGGCGACAGGTGGGTGATCAACGGACAGAAGGTGTGGACGTCCCTCGCGCACGTCGCGCAGTGGGCGTTCGTCGTGTGCCGCACCGAGCCCGGCTCGACCCGGCACCAGGGCCTGAGCTTCCTGCTCGTGCCGCTCGACCAACCCGGCGTCACCGTCCGGCCCATCCAGCAGCTGACCGGCACCTCCGAATTCAACGAGGTGTTCTTCGACGACGCCGTCACCGACGCAGACCTCGTCGTCGGCGCGCCCGGCGACGGCTGGAAGGTCGCGATGGCGCTGCTCACCTTCGAGCGCGGCGTCTCCACCCTCGGCCAGCAGATCGGCTTCGCCCGCGAACTCGACGGCATCGTCGCGCTCGCCGAGGCCAACGGCGCCGTCGGCGACCCGCACATCCGCGAGCGCATCGCCCGCGCCCGCATCGGCCTGCGGGTCATGCGCGCCCACGCCGTGCGCACCCTCGCCGACGCCGACCCCGGCCAGGCGTCTGTGCAGAAACTGTTGTGGGCCAACTGGCATCGTGATCTCGGTAAGCTGGCCATGGACGTGCAGGGTGCGGCGTCACTCGTCGGCCCCGATCACGATCACGCCGGCAACCCGTCGGTGATCACCGACCCCGAACACCTCGAACTCGCCGAGTGGCAGCGGCTGTTCCTGTTCACCCGCGCCGACACCATCTACGGCGGATCCAACGAAATTCAGCGCAACATCATCGCCGAGCGGGTGCTCGGCCTTCCCCGAGAGGCTCGCTCGTGACCACCTCACCTCTGGCAGAAGTTCCCGTCGAGACTCCCGGCCACGGCCTGCTCGCCGGTAAGAAGGTCGTCGTCACCGCAGCCGCGGGAACGGGCATCGGATTCGCGACCGCGCGGCGCGCGCTGCTCGAAGGCGGCGACGTGCTCGTCTCCGACTTCCACGAACGCCGCCTCGGCGAGACCGTCGAGAAGCTCGCCGCCGAGTTCCCGCAGCAGCAGGTCGCCTCGATCGTGTGCGACGTCTCGTCCACCGAGCAGGTCGACGCCCTGATCACCGGTGCCGCAGAACAACTCGGCCGCATCGACGTCCTGGTCAACAATGCCGGGCTCGGCGGGGAAACTCCCGTCGTGGACATGACCGACGAACAGTGGGATCGCGTCCTCGACATCACCCTCAACAGCACGTTCCGCGCCACCCGCGCGGCGCTGCGCTACTTCCGCAGCGTCGACCACGGCGGGGTGCTGGTCAACAACGCGTCGGTGCTCGGCTGGCGTGCCCAGCACTCGCAGGCGCACTATGCCGCCGCCAAGGCCGGTGTCATGGCGCTGACCCGGTGCTCGGCGATCGAAGCCGCCGAATACGGGGTGCGCATCAACGCGGTCGCCCCGTCCATCGCGCGGCACCCGTTCCTCGCGAAGGTCACCAGCGAGGAGCTGCTCGACCGTCTCGCCGCCGGCGAAGCCTTCGGGCGGGCCGCGGACGTCTGGGAGATCGCCGCGACGATCGCCATGCTCGCCAGCGACTACACCACGTACCTGACCGGCGAGGTCGTCTCGATCTCGTCGCAGAGGGCGTGACCGCCCGGTGTGCCCTTGTGGCGCCCCTGGCCGCCACAAAGGCACACCGCGGCCTTGAAAGGATGCATCCATGACTCCACCCCGTGACGATGCCGCCGGTAAGTCCGGACGCCGTGCCGAACTGCTCGCCATCGCAGCCGACCTGTTCGCCTCCCGAGGCGTGCGCGCGACCACCGTCCGTGACATCGCCGACGCGGCGGGCATCCTGTCCGGCAGCCTCTACCACCACTTCGATTCGAAGGAATCGATGGTCGACGAGATCCTCCGCGGATTCCTCGACGACCTGTTCGGCCGCTACCGCAAGATCGTCGCCGCCGGACTCGACTCCCGCGCGACCCTCGAAGGACTCATCACGGCGTCCTACGAGTCGATCGACCGATCCCACTCGGCGGTCGCGATCTATCAGGACGAGGCCAAGCACCTCGTCGGCAACGAACGCTTCGCGTACATCGCCGAACTGAACACCGAATTCCGCGACCTCTGGGTCGGTGTCATCGAACGCGGCATCGAGGACGGCAGCTTCCGCCCCGAACTCGACGTCGAACTGGTCTTCCGGTTCCTGCGCGACACCGTGTGGGTCGCGGTGCGCTGGTACAGGCCCGGCGGGACCCTCACCGCCGACCGCGTGGCCCAGCAGTACCTCAGCATCGTCCTCGACGGCCTGTCGAGACCCGAATCCTCATAGGAGCAAACATGACCGAGGCATACATCGTCGACGCGGTGCGCACCCCGATCGGCAAGAAGAACGGCAGCCTCGCCGGAGTGCACCCCGCCGACCTGGGCGCCCACGTGATCAAGGCGGTCGTCGAACGCACCGGCATCGACCCCGCCGACGTCGACGACGTCGTGTTCGGCTGCGTCGACGCCATCGGCGGGCAGGCCGGCAACATCGCCCGCACTGCGTGGCTCGCGGCGGGCTACCCGCAGCACGTCCCCGGCGTCACCGTCGACCGCCAGTGCGGCTCGAGCCAGCAGGCGATCCACTTCGGTGCCCAGGCCATCCTGAGCAACACCGCGGACCTGATCATCGCCGGTGGCGTGCAGAACATGTCGCAGATCCCGATCTCGTCGGCGATGACCGCCGGTCAGCAGTACGGGTTCGACACCCCCTTCGGCGGGTCGAAGGGCTGGACCGAGCGCTACGGCAGCGACGAGGTGTCCCAGTTCAAGGGCGCCGAGATGATCGCCGAGAAGTGGGACCTCAGCCGCGAGGAACTCGAGAAGTGGGCGCTGCAGAGCCACGAACGCGCGAAGGCCGCGATCGCCGCCGGCCGCTTCGACAACGAGGTCGTGCCGCTCGGCGACGCGACCGTCGACGAGGGCCCGCGTGAGACCAGCCTCGAGAAGATGGCGGGCCTGCAGCCGCTCGTCGAGGGTGGTCGCCTCACCGCGGCGGTCGCGAGCCAGATCTCCGACGGCGCATCCGCACTGCTGCTCGCGTCCGACGAGGCGGTGAAGAAGCACAACCTGAAGCCCCGCGCCCGCATCCATCACCTCAGCGCCCGCGGCGACGACCCGATCTTCATGCTCACCGCCCCGATCCCGGCGACGCAGTACGCCCTCGAGAAGGCCGGTCTGACGATCGACGACATCGACCTGGTCGAGATCAACGAGGCGTTCGCACCCGTCGTGCTCGCGTGGATCAAGGAGATCGGCGCCGACCCGGCCAAGGTCAACGTCAACGGCGGCGCCATCGCCCTCGGCCACCCGCTCGGCGCGACCGGCACCAAGCTGATGGCGACGCTGCTCAACGAACTCGAGCGCATCGGCGGCCGCTACGGGCTGCTCACCATCTGCGAGGGCGGCGGCACCGCCAACGTCACCATCATCGAGCGCCTCGAGGCCTGATCGCATACGGGTGTCCGTCCCGGCTGAAGGAGGCGGGGACGGACACCTACCGCCGGGTGCGACGTTGTGCGCGACCATCGTGCCCGACGGTTCCAACGGCAGGCTCCGGGTGTTCCCGTCAGCATCGGGATCGACCCGGCAGCTTTCCGGATGAAGCGGATAGATTTCCGAGCGGTGGCGGTTCTGTTGGTTGTCGCCTCGCTGATATGGCCAGAATGCAGACCGGTCGACACCGGAGACACGTCGACGATCTCACCGTGCCCTCGCACTCGGCTTTCGACCGGAACCAACGACAACGTCGGATTGCCGTGGACGATCGTACTGCCGAACGAGCTCTGCATGGCGCGCTCGGGATCGACGTGGATCCACTGGTGATCCTCGGTGATCTCGGCGAAGGCATCGATGTGAGCCCGGTCGATCTCGATCCACCGGCTGTGTCCGAGGTCGGTGCCGGCGGCCGTGGTCAGCTCGTCACAGGTGAAGGACGGCATCAGATAGACATGCCTCCGTCGACGGGCAGGACGACACCGGTGATGGATCCGGCTTCACGGGAGGCGAGAAAACGCCACCGCTGCATACATTTCGGAGGCGTCGGCGAAACCACCTATCGGACCGCGGCGGCGAGTTCAGCCTTCTTGTCGTCCGGGATGGAGGCGACCATGCGGGTTTCGGCGTCGGGGGAGATGGCATTGACGGTGACACCGAAGCGGGCGAGTTCCTTGGCGGCGGTCTTGGTGATGCCGATGATGCCGGCTTTGGCCGTGGCGTAGTTGGCCTGGCCGGTGTTGCCACGCAGCCCGGTGAAGGAGGTGACGTTGACGACCCGACCGAAGCCTTGGGGCCGCGACATCGGGACGAGGTGAACTCACAGATCCAGGCCCACTTGTCGTAGCCGGTCATCGGTCTATCGAACATATTGGACCCCAGGGTAACTCGATCTGTCCGTGGAGTGGAACACGGCCTCCTGTTGCCGACCTTCCCGCCCGGACTGTCGGTCAGACGTGTTCGACACACAATTCGCCGTCGTAGAACTGCGTACGAAGTCGCTTCTTGTCGAACTTTCCGACGGACGTTTTCGGCACCTCCGCTATCCGTACCCAGTTCTCGGGGAGCTGCCAGCCTGCCACCCTGCCCACCATGAACTCCTTCAGCTGAGTCGGGGTGACATCGGAGCCGTCACGGATTACGACGGCGACGAGTGGGCGTTCATCCCACTTGGGATCGGGGATGCCGATTACCGCCGCCTCGAGGACATCGGGGTGTGCCATGACGAGGTTCTCGAGTTCGACCGACGAGATCCACTCACCGCCGGACTTGACGATGTCCTTGGAACGATCGGTGATGGTAAGGAAGCCATCCGGGGTGATCTTTCCGACGTCGCCCGTGCGAAGCCACCCGTCATCGAACTTCTCCGGTGCGTCCACTCCGTAGTACGCGCCGGCGATCCACGGTCCTCGCACTTCCAGTTCTCCGACGGACGTGCCGTCCGACGGAACGACGGCGCCGGTGTCGTCGACGAGCCTGGCCTCGACACCGGCGGGGAACCGCCCCTGGGTGTAGCGGTATCGCCAGGCCTCCTCGCCGGTGGCACTACTCGGGGGGTGGGCGACCGAGGCCAGAGGCGACGTTTCGGTCATGCCCCACGCATGTAGCACGGTGATGCCGTGCTGCTCCTCCAATGCGTGCATGAGGGCGGGCGGAACGGCCGACCCACCCACCACGACAGTCTTCATCGACGAAACGTCGTCGGCGTGGTTCTCCAGGTGGTGCAGGATGCCTTGCCAGATCGTCGGCACGGCCGCGGCGAAGTTCGGGCGAGCTTCGGCGATCATCCGGACGAGGGGTTCGGGTTGCAGGAAGCGATCAGGCATGAGCAACGAGGCCCCGACCATGAACGCGGCGTAGGGCAGTCCCCACGACATCGCATGGAACTGTGGGACGATCGCCAATGCGTTGTCGCCCTGCCGCAGCGCCATCCCGTCGGTCATGCACACGGACATGGAATGTAACCAGATCGAACGATGTGAGTAGACAACGCCTTTCGGATCTCCGGTCGTACCCGAGGTGTAGCACATCGCGGCGGCGGACCGCTCGTCGATTTCGGGCCAGTGGAATTCGGTGGGCTGGTCTGCGATCAGAGCCTCGTAGGCGTGTACCTGCACGCCCTCGGGCGCCTCGAGACCGGCGGTCGTGTCACCGGTGACTATGACGTGCTTGACGGAGGTCAGCTGCGGTAGTTGCGGTGCGAGGAGCGGGATGAGGGTGGGGTCGACGATGATCACGTGGTCTTCGGCGCGGTTGGCGACGTGGACCAACTGCTCCGGGAACAGGCGGATGTTGAGGGTGTGCAGGACGGCGCCCATCGACGGTACCGCCAGGTATGCCTCGAGGTGTTCGGCGTTGTTCCACATGAACGTGGCCACCCGCTGGTCGCCGGTGACTCCGAGTCCGCGCAGGGCGTGTGCCAGTGCCGCGCATCGTCTGCCGATCTCGGCGTAACTGCGACGCTGCGCTCCGAAATCGGTCCAGGTGACGACCTCGGCCCCGCCGTGAACGGTGCTGCCGTAACGCAGCAAGGTAGCGATGGACAGCGGCGCGTCCTGCATCGTGCTGAGCATCCGAACTCCTCTCGTGGAAGCGGCGAACCGAGTCTCGTCGGCACCGCAGGTGTGGCCGCGGATCCGGGGTGGTGTTCCCGGACCCGCGGAAGGCATCATCCGTTGCAGGGTAATGTCATTCGTCGGCTAGGGCGGATTACCGCGCTTCCGCGAGAACCCGATTCTCGCCGTCGATCCGGTCACCTTCGACCCAGCATGCGTGGGTGCCCGCGCAGATCCGTTCGGGGAGGATGATCCGGCAGACCGGTCCCTCTTCGATGCGCGCGGCGTCGTAGACGACGCACTCGGAAGTGTCGGCCGTCAGGTCGTTGACGAAGGTGATCACGTAACCGTCGTCCTCGGCGGTGTAGCCGTCGCGCAGCGCCATGCACACTTCGGACCCGAAACGGCCGTCGCCGTATTCGGTGCGGGTCACGTTGCCGGTCTTGAGCTCGAACTTCTTGATTCCGGTCATCATCCAGTGCCCGGGCAGGAATAGCGATGCGTACGCGTACTCGTAGTCGCGACCCACGAAATCGTTACTGACTACCGGGAATTCGACGACCTCGTCGTCGAGGGGGAACTCGCGGACCTCGCCCGTCACCATGTTGAACATCCACCGGTACATGTGGGTATGGGTGGCGTGCTTGTCGAGCTGACGGGCAATGCGCCCGTAGACGTCGTTCGGATTCTGCACGGGCGGCATCACGGGGTTGTCCCAGATGCAGCCGTCCTGGACCACCCAGTCGCCGTCCTCGAAGCAGTTGGCCAGGTGCATCACCCAGGCCGGCTTTGCTTCGAACCAGCGGACGTCCTCGGTCCGTCCGTAGCGGGGAATGATACCGAACCGTGCCGGAATTTCGTCATGGAAGTCCAGCTTCTTGCGCCCGGCCTTGAGTGCATCCGGGTCGAAGAAGTACGGCAGATCGTGGAGGATCGAGTACCGCTTGGTGATACCCAGGTCGTGGGGCCAGCGCGCGCCGGGCAACTCGATCGGCACGTAGTGGACGAGGTTGTCTTCCTTGTTGACGACGCCGTAGTTCATGAACGGAGCGGTTATCGGGTAGTTGAAGAAGACCAGCTCGCCCGTGTCGTTGTCGACCTTGTAGTGCGACGCCAGACCGTCAGGGACCAGCTGTGCCCAGCTCTTGGTTCCGAGAGTCTCGAGCGTGGTGGGGCTCAGGCTCCACGGTTCGCTGCCCTGGGACATCGATGCGATGATCTGGCCGCTGTGCACGATCACATCGGTGCCGGCGTTGTCCTTCATCGCGCCCATCGACCCCCACCCGCGACGGGTGTAGTCCTGCGGCTGGAGCAGTCCCGGCCATAGTGCCTTGCCCGCGCCCTGTTCGGCGAGGAAGCCGGTGGTTCGCACGAACTTGTTGCGGTACTCGACCTTTCCGTCGTCAAAGCGCATCGCATGGAGCATTCCGTCACCGTCGAACGGATGGTAGATACCGATCGGCGCCATGGCCTGGTTGTGGGTGTTGCGGATGTAGATGCCGTTGAGGTCACGAGGGATCTCACCGATGACCTTCATTTCGTCACCAGAAACCGCGTACTCGCGGCGCTGCGGCTTCCATGCGCCGCGCAACCACGGATTGTCGGTCTGGTCCTCGGTGGGAACGGTGAGGACGAGCGATTCGTCGACGTTGAACATGGGTTCTCCTTGCTGTGTCTTTGATGTCCGTACAGTGCTTGGTAAAGTGGATGATTGGTTGAACCATTTTCGGCAGATTGATCGGCGAAAGTGGTGTGAGGTGGTGGACTCACCTGGGCGAAACAGAAACCAGGTGAGTCCACCGTACCCGATCAGATACACGGATTCTGCGATGTCGGTCCCGCGGTGTCTCGAGGTACGGAGCGTCGGGTGGAGCGATGTCTGCCCTTCGCTTCCAACCAACGTGAGACCTGGCGGAGCAGTCCCCGCCCGCCGCCTGCGATACCGAGAGGCATGAAGAACATCAACAGCACGAGAAGCGCGCCGTACACCATGTTGGCCCCCGTGCCGCCGACGACATCGGCGGTAAGGGTCGGCAGGAATGCCAGCACCAGGCCGCCGATTATCGGTCCGACCAGTGTCCCCGACCCGCCGATGAGGAGGCCGGTCAACAGCTGGATGGACAGGAATATGCCGAACGTCTCGGGTCCGACTACCCCGGTGACCATGGCGAACAGGGAACCACCGATGGCAGCGATGGCGGTGCTCGAGGCGAATGCGATCGTCTTCTCCCGCGCCAGGTGCACTCCACTCGTGGCGGCCGCGACCTCGTTGTCACGGATCGCTATGAGCGTCCGGGATCGCCCGTAGCGGACGAGGTTGCGGCACACCAACAATCCGATTCCGGTGACGACGGCGACGACGAGGTAGTTGATGGTCGTCTGGGTGAAGAAGGCAGGAGCACCGTCGGGTATCACCCACGCCGACTGGAGGAGCTTTCCGTTGACGCCACCGGTCAGGTCCGGGAAATGCGTGATGATCAGTGGGAAGACCACCGCGAAACTCAAGGTGACCAGACCCAGGTAGTGGCCCTTGAGGCGTAGCGCGGGCAGGCCCGCGATCACACCGACCACGAATCCGAGGACGGCGCCGACCGGTAGCGTTGCCAGTAGCGGCCACCCGTGGTCGGTGACAAGGATCGTGCTCGTGTACGCGCCGATGCCGAAGAATGCACTGTGACCGAGCGAGATCTGCCCCGCATATCCGGACACCAGGTTGAGCCCGAGTATCGACAGTCCGTAGGCCAGCGCCGTCGCCAGTTGCAGGACTCGGGCCTCGGGGAGGGCGACCGCCGTCACCGCAACGACCGCCACGTATCCAAGCGCTCCGACGTACAGGGAGCGGCGAGAGAACCGCGCCGCCACCGCCTGCATCGCGGACCGCGTTTCCTCGGCCACGGGGCGACCGCTGACCGATTCGACATTCCGTTGCACGACACCAGTTTCGGTAGTCATACCCGTGTCACCTCCTTCTGTCCGAACATGCCTTGAGGCCGGATCACCAGGACGACAAGGAGCAGGACCAGTGCAATCATCAGTCCCGAGCCGGTGCCGATCGCGGGGAAGAGCCTCGGTACCACCGATTCGACGACGCCGACCAACAGTCCACCGACGACCGCACCGACGAGGCTGTCGAAGCCGCCGACGCACGCCGCGGTGAACGCGAAGATCAGGACGTTGATCATCATCGAGAAGTTGAGCGTGCTCGTCGCCTGAGAGGTGAGCGCGCCGGCCAGCGTTCCGGGTACGGCGGCGAGCGCCCACCCGAAAGCGAACACACCCGCGACCGGGATGCCCACCAGTGCCGCTGAGGATCGGTTGGAGATGACCGCCCGGTAAGCGACCCCCAATTTCGTCTTGGACAACAGAATCCACAGCACGATCAGCAGAGCGATCAACGCCCCCCACACCCCGAGAGTCACGAAACTCAGAGTGAAGGGCCGGTCTCCGCCGATGATCGTCAACCGGTCCTCCGTTCCATCCGGAAACGGAGCCAGTGGAGTCTTGTTATCGACTCCCCACACGACACCTGCGAACGAGTTGGCGAAAAGGAACATTCCCAACACTGCGATGAGTGACGCACTGTGCCCACGGCTTTCGAGTGGACGCATGACGCCGAACTGCAGGGCCGCCGATGCGGCCGCTGTGACCACCATCGTCACGAGGATGGCAACCCAGATCGGCATTCCCATCCCGACGAACGTGAACACGAGAAATGCGGAGATCATCGCGAACTCGCCCTGTGCGAAGTTGAGGTGACCGGTGGTGCGATACACGGTGACCAGGGCGACCGCGAGCAGCGCGTACAGCGCGCCGTTCGCCAGCCCGGTGGACACGGTGCTCAACCATTCCGGCAGCGAGACCTCCGCTGCGAGTATGTGTGTCGACGGATTCATGGTCATACTCCCAGATACGCTTGTCGGACGCCGTCGTGGTCCTGCAGTTCGGCGGCGGTTCCGGACAGGACCGTGTTTCCCGACTCGAGCACGTAACCGCGGTCTGCGATGGCGAGAGCCAGTTCGGCGCTCTGCTCGACGACGAGCATCGACGTCTCCTGTTCCCGGTTGATCTTCCCGAGCATCCGGAACAGGTCCTGCACGATGCGGGGCGCAAGCCCCAACGACGGCTCGTCGAGCAGTAGCAGGCGCGGGCGCGACATCATCGCCCGAGCGATTGCCAGCATCTGTTGCTCACCGCCGCTGAGGGTGCCCGCCTTCTGTTGTCGTCGCTCGCCGAGGCGCGGGAACGTCTCGAGCCAGAACGCAATGTCCTGCGCGACTTCCGAACGGGAACGGCGCAGGAATGCACCCGCCGCGAGGTTCTCGAGCACACTGAGGTCCTTGAAGGTGCCGCGACCTTGCGGCACCATCGCGATTCCGCGCCGCGCGATGGTGCGTGTCGATTGGCCCACCAACTCCTCACCGTCGAACCGGACACTGCCCGAGGAGCGGACCACGCCGCACAGGGCACGCAGGGTGGTTGTCTTCCCGGCACCATTCGCGCCGAGCAGGACGACGACCTCGCCGCGGCCCACCCGAAGTGAGACGTCGTGCAGAACGGGGACCGGACCGTACCCGGCCCGGATCGACGCGACCTCGAGCAGCGCGTCCGCGGCGGGCTGCGTCGTCGAGTCCTGCTCGACGTGCCCCGCCGGTTCCGATTCATTCGTCGTCATGGTCATTCGGCCTTCGTTCCGAGATACGCTTCGACGACGCGTGGATCCTGCGCGACTTCACGCGGCTCACCGTCGGCGATCTTGACTCCACGATCGAGAACCACGACGTGATCGCAGTTCCCCATTACCAGGCCCATGTGGTGTTCGACCAGCAGGATCGTCAGGTCGAGCCGGGCGCGGAGCGTGACGAGCTCTTCTGCGAGTTCGTCCACCTCACTGTGGATCAACCCATTGGCCGGTTCATCCAGAAGCAGGAGGCGGGGCCGGGATGCGAGCGCCCGGGCCAGTTCGATCCGTTTGAGCGTGCCGATCGGCAGGTCTGCCGCGGGCCGATCCGCGAGGTGCGCCAGTCCGAGCTCCGACAGGACTTCGTAAGCGCGCTCACAGATCTCACGCTCGGCGCGCCGGGCACCGATCCCGGTTGAGGAGCGCAGCCAGCCGATCCGGGACGGGCCGCGCACACCCACCGCGACGTTGTCGAGAACGCTCAACGTCGGGAACAGTGCGATCTCCTGGAATGTCCGGGCCATACCGAGCTCGGAAATTCGATGCACCGGCACCGAGAGCAGATCGTGGTCACCGAAGAGCCGCACCGAGCCGCTGCTCGGTTCGTAGATGCGAGTCATGATGTTGAACGCACTGGTCTTGCCGGCGCCGTTCGGACCGATCAGCCCACAGATACTGCCGGCGGTGACGGTGAAGGTGACGCTGTCGAGGGCCTGGATACCACCGAACGACAGACTCAAGTCCACTACCTCGAGGGCCGGCGTCGCTCCAGTGTCGGAATTGGTCGTCACATCCATGTCACTGTCCTGCGCCGGCAACGACGTCGACGCCGGTGTCGGTCCAGGACTTCGCGGAGGCGTCATACGAGAGGACGGTCCCGTTCCCGACCGGATAGGGCCGCGCGCCGTTGACAACGACCTTGTTGCCGTCGAAGTTCATCGCCAGGTTCGTATCGGTGGACCAGACGGCGTCCATCAGGGCAGCCCGGGTCAGTCCGGCTTCCGACTTCGCGGCGCGGCCGAGCTGTTCGACCAGGAGGGCCGCGAAGCGATAGCCGTCGGCCACGTACGTGGATCGCGCGTTGGCCGACGGCTGGAAGGCGGCCATGTCGGCCAGATACGTCTTCACGTCCGCGTTCTCGGCATCTCGGGTGCTGGCGGGGTCGAGCGAGCTGCGCACCGCGAGGACATTCGTGGCGAGATCACCGAGAGGCTCGAAGAACTGAGTGGTGTCTCGGCAGGCAAGCGGCATCATGATCGGTCCTTTGAAACCGGCACGACGTGCTTCGGACACGAGCTGCGTGCAGAATGCGCCGCCGGTACTGGCGACGATGACGTCGGGTGAGGCCGCGAGGATCTCGCCGGTCTGATTGCTCAGCGACACCGCCGTCGAGTCGTGGGTGGTCTGCGCCACTACGGTGGCGTTTCCGCCCTTTATGGCCTCGGACAGTGCGGTGGACGATGCCTTACCGGTGTCCGAATTCCATACCAGCTCACCGATTTTTGCTCCCTGCGGGAAGGTCTTGGTCAGATAGTCCACCGTGGCCTGACCCCAGACCTCATAGGGCAGGAAGTTCGACGTCGACCACTGGTGTGCCGCGGGATCGTAGAAGTCCGGAGCGCCGGAGGAGACGTAGAGCTGTGGTACACAGTTCTTCTCGTACATTGCTCGCGTCGCCTGGGACTGCGGTGTGCCCAGCTGCAGGATCGTCGCGAATACCTTGTCCTGTTCGATCAGCGACTTGACATTGGCGACGGCCCGCGCGGGATCGAGTGCGTCGTCCTTCGTCTCGAATCGGATCTTGTGACCATCGACGCCGCCGGCGGCGTTGACCTTGTCGAAGTAGGCGTTGGCTCCGCCGAGCGTCACCGCAGACGAGGACGCGGGCCCCGACATCGCCAGCGAGGTACCGACGACAATGTCGGCCCCGTCGGCGAGGGCGGCCGTCGCGTCGGGCGGGCAGGCTGAGCTGTCGACGGTCACGGTGTCACCACTGACCTCGGCGCCACCGCTGGAGGGCGATGATCCGCTCGTCGAGCAACCGGTCAGGGCGAGCCCAACGACTGCGGGCAGTGCGAGGCAGGCGAGGGCCCGGCGAGGGATGATTCGCTGACTCGAGGCGGCCGTCTGGGCCGGGTCGTGTTGAGTGGGCATGGGTGTCTCCGTTCGAGGACTCGAGGAAGAGACGTCGACGATCCATCCGGGTGTATCGTCGTGAGTCTCGGATGTTGCTGGTGTTGGTTGGAATTCAGTGCGCGCTGGCAGTCAGGTCGGCAAGGAAACGGATGACGATGCGCTCGTACTTTTCCGGCTCCTCCGCGAATCCGTAGTGCCCGACGCCGGAGAGTTCGTGGTACTCCGAGTCGGTGACCAGCTCATGGATCCTCCGCAATCCCGCTGGGGGGCAGGCTGAGTCGAGTTCACCGGCAATGACGAGGGTGGGCACCGCAACCGAGCGCAGCGCCGGGACGCCGTCGTAATCCACGATGGCACGCATCGAGGCCTTGAAAGTGTCCGTCGACATCGCACAGATCACGTCGACGACCCGCTGGACGAGCGGTCCCGATGCGCCCTCACGCATCATCGACACGAGCAACTCGGGGGCGTACTCGGCCACGCTCCGACCGTCCTCGATCGGGTCGATCCGTTCGGCTATGAACCGTGCTTGGTCCTCCGGTGAGAAGGTGTTGAGTCCCGGACTGGTATGGGACAGAACGAGCCCGTGCACACGATCGCCGATCAGGTTGGCCGCGTGGGGAGCGATGAGACCGCCCATGGAGTGGCCCAGCAGCACGTTGCGCTCACCGCCGACGGCCGCGACGAGGTCGGCCAGCGCGTGTGCATGCGCATCGATCGAGCTGTCCTGAGGTATCGGGGTACCGGCATAGCCAGGGCAGTCCCAGACCACGACCCGGTATCCCGCGTCGACGAGCACGTCCCGGGTGTGATCGAAGTAGCGTCCGTCACCGTAGGCGCCGTGCAGTAGGAAGACGGTGGTGGGACCGTCTCCGGTGATGACGTGCTGAGGCAAAGGGGTATCGACGGGCATGTGGTCTCCGATTCTGCGGTGGGTTGTGCGCGCGGGCGGCTCACGGCCGGCGCGGTCGGGAAAGAAGTCAGTGGGCCGTGGCAGAACTGTGCTTCTGCAGCCATTCGGCGAGGACGTCGGCAAGAGCGTCCGGCTGTTCGGCGGGGAGCATGTGGCCGGCTCGGGCCAGTACCCGCATGCTCGCGCCGACGTCCAGTGCCATCGCCTGTTGATCGGGGGTCGGGATCACACGGTCGTCGTCACCCGCGACGACCAACACGGGGGCTGTCGCGGTGCGGAGAACATCGGTGCGATCCGGCCGGTGCGCCGCGGCACGGCTGTGCGCGACAAACCTCTCGAAGCCGTATTCGCGGAGCATCGATCTACGTTCTGCCAGAAGGCGTTCCGCCGAAGCGGCGCCGGGGCCGATGCTGTCCTGGTGATAGCTGACGTCGACAACCGACATCGCAATCTGCTCGTAGTTCTCCGGAGTCAGCTGCTCGATCCGGGCGATCCGGGTCGAACGCTGCTGATCGTTGTCCGCACGGCACGAGCTGTTCACCAGCACGATGCCCCGGATCCGATCGGGGTGCCGCTCAAGCGCCGAGAGAGTTACGTAGCCGCCGAAGGAGTGTCCGACCAGGACGAACTTTTCGGGCAGGTCGGCGACCACCGTGTCCGCGATCGAGTCGATGTCCTCGAGCAGTGGGAGATCCACTGCTCGACCGCCGATACCGGCCGGCAATGCTTCAATCACCTGTCGCCAGACCGACGACGAATTGTTCAGTCCCGGAAGAAAAACGACTGTCTCATTGCCGGGCATACGCGCTCCTTACTGGGTTCGACCCTCCTCTGATCCGACGTCCGTACGGGCGATCGCGAGGATCTCTTCGATATGTTCCGTCATCAGCCGGCGCGCCAGATCTGCGTTGCCTGCGACGACCGCATCGATCAACTCCTCGTGGTGGACGTGCCAGTGACCGGCTTCGCCCGGTTCCTTTGCGAGTAGCTCCGCGATGCCGTGTTCGCCCGTTGTGAGGGAGCGCATTATGCCCTGCAGCACCGGATTTCGGGTGGTTCCCACAAGCCACTGATGAAAGTCGATCGCAGCGCGGGTTATCCCTTCCGTGGTCCGTTCGTCCTGCTCGGTCCCTGCACGTATGTCCGCGATGTCGTCGTCGGTCCTGCGTTCCGCAGCGGTGGCCGCGATGAACGGCTCGATTGCGAGGCGCGCCTCGAGCACATCCACGAGCGACCGATCCGGCGCGAGGAGGACATCTGACACCCGGACGACGGCCTCGTCTGATGGGCGCTCGGTCAGGTACACACCGGACCCGTGGCGGGCCTCGATCAGGCCCACGGTCTCCAGAGATGCGAGTGCCTGTCGCAACGAGTGTCGTGAGACGCCGAGGGTCGCGGCGAGTTCACGTTCGGGTGGAAGCGCGGAGTTGCGCGGAAAGCTTCCGGAGCGAATCAGATCCAGGAGGTGATCCCGGACCTGGTCGTGAATGGGCACTCGTTTGATCTCAAAAGGCATGTGGTCATCCTCTCGTACCACTCGACACAAATCGGTCGATGCCCGTCTGTGACACCCGGAGTAGTTGTTGATTGCTTTTCTGTTTGACTGGTTGCACCAATCGGAAGATGAGATTAGGCTCACTCGCATCGAAGGTCAACCCGTCACCCACAAATCGACACGGCGTTGCCGACCGATCCCCCGTGCACACGACCGGAACGCCCCCGGCCTTTGCCGGCACCGGCAGTTCCACCCCCCCACGAGAACAGACTTCAGGAGTGACAAGACATGACCGTACGACTCGCATACAAGGTGCTGGTCATAACCGGCGCAGGCCAGGGCCAGGGCCTCGCGCACGCCTGGGCGTGCGCGGAAGAGGGCGCGCGGGTCGTAATCACCGACGTCAACAGGGAAACGGGAGAGGCTGCCGCCGAGTCGATGCGTGGCGCCGGACATGACGCGCTCTTCCACCCGGTGGACGTCACGTCCTCCGCCGACTGGGCCGCCGCCGCGGACGCGGTGCGTTCGCGATTCGGCCGTATCGACGGATTGGTCAACAACGCCGGTATCCCGTCGAACGGTGACGTACTGGGCACCACCGACGAGGAGTGGGCCCGCACCGTGTCGATCAACCAGACCGGGATGTTTCTCGGGATGCGCACGATCGCCCCTGTCATCAAGGAATCGGGCGGCGGTTCGATCGTCAACGTCGCGTCGACACTCGGGTTCTTCGCCTCCCGAGTCGGCTTCGCCTACCAGGCGACAAAGGGTGCGGTGCGCATGATGACCAAGAGCGCTGCTCTGGCACTTGCGCCCGACGGGATTCGGGTCAACACGGTGTTACCGGGTCTGGTCGACACCCCCTTCCTCGACGGACTGCGCCGCGTCGGCGGACTCGCCGACTCCGTCGCCCGCACCCCGGTGGGCCGACTCGCCGACCCGCGGGAAATCTCGCAGGGCGTCGTGTTCCTGCTGTCCGACGAGTCGTCCTACATGACGGGAAGCGAACTCGTCATCGACGGCGGCCTGACTGCCGGATCCGCGGGCAGCCTCCAGCCCACGACCACCACGGGAGACGCGTCGTGACCACGATCTACCGTCCCGCAACGGGCGAAGTTCTCACCGAGGTCGCGGACACCGACCCGAGCGATATCGACGCAGTGTTCGCCCGCGCCCGCGCCGCCTCCGAGGTGTGGCGTCGCCTGTCCGGAACGGAACGGTCGGCACTGCTCTTCGCGCTCGCCGATCGTCTCGAGGAGCAGACCGAAGCCATCGCGCTGACCGAGGCGCGCAACACCGGCAAGGCTATCCGCGAGACCCGCGCCGAGGCATCCCGGATGCCCTCATCGGTACGGTACTGGGCAGGTTGGGCCGACAAGATTTACGGCACCACGGTACCTGTTCCCGGTGACTTCCACGCCTACACGGTCCGTGAACCGTACGGGATCGTGGTCGGCATCATTCCGTGGAATGTTCCGTATATCTTCGCGATCCGCAAGATCGTCACCGCTCTCGCGACCGGTAACGTCATCGTCCTCAAGCCGGCCCTCGAAACCCCGCTGACAGCGCTGATGATCGCAGAGGCCTGCCGCGAGGTGGGGATCCCGGACGGCGTGGTTCAGATCGTCACCGGTGCCGGCGACATCGGCGCCGCTCTCGTGGCACATTCCGAGACGGATCTGATCTGCTTCACCGGGTTCCACGAGACAGGGAAGCACATCGCCCGATCGGCCGCGAACAACCTGACACCCACGATCCAGGAACTCGGCGGCAAGTCGCCGCAGATCGTGTTCGCCGACGCCGATCTCGACGAAGCGATGGACGCGATCATGGTCGGTGTGTTCGCCTCGACCGGTCAGATGTGTATCGCCGGATCTCGACTGCTGCTGCAGGACGGCGTTCCCGACGCGTTCCTCGAACGTCTCGCCGATCGGGTGTCAGCACTACGTGTCGGCGACCCCGAGGACGAAGCGACGCAGGTCGGCCCACACGTCACCGCCACCCAGCGCGACAAGACCCTCGCCATGATCCAGGCCGGTCGCGACGCGGGTGCGACCGTAGCCGCCTCCGGTGCCGTGCCGGACGACGAGCGGCTGCGCGGCGGCTACTACGTCCCCCCGACCATCTTCACCGATGTCACCGTCGACATGCCCATCATGCAGGACGAGATCTTCGGGCCGGTCCTCTCCGTGATGCGATTCCGGGATGAGGAGGAAGCGGTGGCGCTGGCGAACAGTACACAGTTCGGGCTGGCGGCGGGTGTGTGGACCTCCGACTCGGGCCGGGTTCACCGCATGGCCCGCGACATCCGCGCCGGCATGATCTGGCTGAATACCTACCGGATCGTGCACGACATGGTCCCCGGCGGCGGCTTCGGCCTGTCCGGCTACGGCGCGGAAGGTGGGCTCGAATCGATCCAGCAACTTACCCGGAACAAGAGCGTGTGGACCGCGATGCGACCCGGGCTGCCCGCAGGCTATCCACGGATCTGAGCGAACCGGCGGCCGTGTAACCGATCACCGCATCGGTCGCACGGCCGCATGCTCCCTGCACCGGGAATGTGCTCGGAAGCCCCTTCGTCATCGTCATCGCCATCGCCATCGCCGGCGTCGGCGCCGGCGATGGCACGCAGAACGGATTCCGTGCACGGCCGGCTCGTTTCGTTGCCGATCGGGGCTCCGACAGCGAGGGGGTGTGGATCGGAGATGGGCACCACCCCCGGCACAGTTCGGCCGCCGCCGTGGGGCAAGTCCTCTTGCCCGCCGGCACCGGGCGGCCGGAGCTGATCAGCGTCGAGCGGTCCTCCACGGGTGGAGCCGAGTCGATGTCTCGGTCCATCACGGTCCGGCGGACCCGCGCCACGGATCGAGGCGGCACGGAGGAGAACAGTTAGGCAGTGAATCATTCGTGTCAGGACCGGCGACAGGCAGTGGAGGGGCTTCACGCCGGCACACCGAACACCCGTTCCCGGATTACTCCCCCTGATTCCGGGAACGGTTGGGCCACCCATCCCCGCCGGTGGCCCGAACTGCTGGAAGGCTCGACCCGAACCCCCCTGTCGGTCGGGCCTTCCAGCGCAGTGCCGAGCCGAGCGCGCGGCGCCGGCCGATCTTGTTCCAGCGGGAGCCGCCGCCCCGGAGACGGGCGGTGCGTGGCGTGAGGGACAGTCATGCGTCGCCGCGGCACCCGCGACTTCCGGAGTGGTCGGATCGACCCTCCAGGGGATGTGGGGCATACGTCCGTATTCAACCGGGTGGTGTCGGGCGGCGGGACTACCCTCGGAGCCATGTGCCGGAACATCACCGAACTCCGCGGACTCGAACCTGCTGCCACGGCGGAGGAGATCGAAGCCGCCGCGCGCCAATACGTGCGTAAGGTCAGCGGCATCCACAAGCTGTCCGACACGACCCGGGAACCGTTCGAACAGGCGGTCGCGGAGGTCGCCGCGACCACCACGCGACTGCTCGCGGCCCTGCCGGAGCGACGACAACCCCCGGCGAGCGTCCCGCCGTTGCGGCGCCCCGAGGTGCAGGCGCGCATCGCGGCGCGCGGCTGACTCGCCGCTGGCCGGATAACGAGCTCAGCGGGCGCGCACCGACACCGTGGGACACAGGTCCCGCGGCATCAGGGTGAGCCGTTCGGCGACCCGCAGCCGATAATTCGGATCGAGGTTGAAATCGAAGCGCCGCAACAGACTTCCCAGAACCAGGGTGGCCTCGTGCAGGGCGAACTGACGCCCGATGCAGGCGCGCTCACCCGTGCCGAAGGGCTTGTACACGTGCCCCGGGCGCGCCCGAACCCGTTCCGGCAGAAAATGATCCGGATCGAACGTCTCGGCGTCGGGGCCCCATACCTCGGGATCGCGGTGCACCGCCGGGAGCAGCACGAGAACCCAGTCGCCCTTGCACAGCCGGTACCGTCCGCCCAGCGTCGTGTCCTCGCGTGCCTCGCGGGCGTACCCGGGCGCGGTCGGCCACAGCCGCAGTGCCTCGTCGAGCACCCGCCGCACGTACCGCAGCTTCGCGACCTGTTCGAAGGCCGGAACGTCCTCGCCCCACACCGCGTCGACCTCGGCCCGCGCGCGGGCGAACACCTCGGGGTTGCGCATCAGGTAGTACAGCGCGAACGACAATGCACCGGAAGTGGTTTCGTGGCCGGCGACCAGGAAGGTGAGAACCTGGTTGCGGATGTTCTCGTCGTCGATCCGGTTCGGGTCGTTCTCCCGCGCCGCCCGCAGCATGAGTTCGAGCAGATCGTCGTGCCCGGTCTCGCCGGCGGCCTGCCTCTCGCGGATCACCTCGTCGACGACCCGGTGCAGATACGCGCGATCCAGGAGGTACTGCCGCTTCTGCCGAGGGAACAAGTGCCGCCCGACGACCGGTAGCCTCCGTAGGGCGCTGCGCTGCGAGAACGCCAGACCACCGACCATCGCCTCGACGAACGGATGCGGACGGTCGCGCTCGAACGGGCCGAACGAATAGCTGAATCCGGTGCGGCCGATCGTCTCGAGGGTCAGTTTCGTCATGTCGGCGGCCACGTCCACGCGTCCGTCCTCGGCCGCGCGCCGATCCCAGTGCGCGAGCAGATCGGCGGTCACATCCAGCATCGTCGCGTGGTAGGAGCGCATGGCCGACTGCGTGAAGGCGGGGGCGAGCAGGTCGTGCGCGCGGCGCCAGTTGGGTTCGTCGTTGTATGCGGTGAACAGTCCGTCCCCGCCCAGGCTGCGCAGCGCTTCGACTCCGGGTGCCAGGTGTTTGGCGAAGCGGCGGTCGTCGGACAGTTCGGCGGTGAGTTCGCCGGAGCACACGAACACGAACCGCAGGTCGAACGGCCGACGTTCGAAGACCGGGCCGAGCCGGCGGTGCAACTCCATCGAATCCTGCACCGGCGTGCTCACGGACATTCCCAGCACGTCGCCGAGTACGGGCAGGCGCCACGGCGGGTGCGGGATCTCGGTGTCGAACACGTGTGATGTGGCCACGGCCATCTGTTCGTCCCCCGGACAGTTCGAACTCTTATTGAACCGACGTACAGTAGTCACGCTACGCCCGGATCGGGCGCTGTCAAGACGCTAGATTGGCGACGTGGCATCACCACGGCGACGACTGAGCCCCGACCAGCGGCGCACCGAGCTGCTGGACATCGGTGCCCGGTTGTTCTCGCAGCACGCCTACGAGGACGTGCGCATCGAGGAGGTCGCGGAGCTCGCCGGTGTCTCGCGGGGCCTGATGTACCACTACTTTCCGACCAAGCGCGACTTCATGGCGGCGGTCGTGCAACGCGAGTCCGACCGGTTGCTCGTCGTCACCGAACCCGATCCGGCGCTGTCGGTGCACGACCGGATCGCCGCGGGACTCGACGCCTATCTGGAATACATCGAGTCGCACGCGCAGGGTGTGCTGGCGGTCAACCGCGGTGCCGCCTCCGCCGATGCGAGCATCCGCGGCATCGTCGACGCGGAACTCGACGTGCAGCAGCGGCGCATCGTCGACGCGCTCGCGCCGTCCGACGGGGACCGCGAACTCGTCGAACTCGCGGTGCGCGGGTGGATCGCGTTCGTGCGCAGTGTGTGTGTCGACTGGCTGGACCGCCCTGGCGTCACCACCGTGCAAATGCGCGAACTGTGCCTCGCTGCGCTCGCCGGACTGCTCGGCGATCGGCTCGGTTGAGTCGTGACCCGGCTGCCGCCTCAGATCTCCGTGACTCCGTAGGTCTTGAGCTTGCGGTACAACGAGCTTCGCGCCATCCCGAGCATTTCTGCGGCGCGGACGCGGTTTCCGTCGCACTCGCGGAGCGCGGCGACGATCGCGTCCCGTTCGGTAGCCTCGAGCACACTGAGGGTGCGAGTACTCGTCGACCGGCAGTAGCCGGGGAGATCATCGGCCTGGATCTCACCGACCGGACGTTTCAGCACGGCGCTGTGAAGCGCTTCGCGCAGCTGAGTCATGTTCCGTGGCCACGAGTAGGCGCCCAGGACACGCATCGCCTCCGGACTCAGTCGGATCCGGCGCTCGGGGGCGATTTCGCGGAGCGTCCTGTCGACGAGACGAGGGAAGTCGACGGATCGGAACCGGATCGCGGGGACGGTCACCGACTGGTCGAAGTTCGCCAGGACGTCTTTGCAGGGCAGGTCGGACTCGATGCCGGTGTCCGACAGTGTCGCGGCGACGATGAAGTTTCTCGTATCGAGATCCAGGGAATCGAAGAACTCGTTGAGAACGTCGACGCCGTAGGTGGTGAGCCGGTCGAGATTCCGGACGATCAGCAATGTCGAGGTGGTCGTGTCGACCGCAGTGAGCTCACCCTGCCGCGTCACGCTGTCCGCGTCGATCGCGATGCTCCGGCCGGACGGGTACATCCGATGGAACAGCTCCGCGAGGAGAGTGAACTTCCCTGTCCCGGGTTCGCCGAGGACGAGCAGGTTCTCCCGTCGTCCGAGTGACTCGATGATCGAGTCGCACGCCTGTTTCCATGCCGGACAGCGGCTTTCGGTGATCGATGGTGGCGGGTTGTGAAGTCCGGATGCGATGGCGGTGGTTCGGGGGTCCGGTGCGTCGACCGCGGGAAGCGTCCGGTCGACCGCCGGAGTGCCGGCATTGTCCGGGGTGTTGTCGTCGAGAAGCAGAACCATTCCCGCAACCTCGTCGCCGCACAGGATCCTGGTGGCGCGGATGTGGACGGTCCGGCCCGAAGGCAGCGAAATCGATTCCGCGCTGCGGTCGCGTCGGGTCATGAGGAAACGCGCGTGCTCGTGGATCGCGAGTTGTTCCTCCGGGGTGAACATGTTCTGTGAGCGCCGGTTCATGATCACGGTCTCGCCGATCGCCATGACCGCTTGACGCGGACGCGAATCGGCCTTGACGTACATCTCGAACAACGCCTGCTCCGCCTGGTTCCGGTCGAGGAGCAGATTGCGGCCTATGTCCATGGCTGCGGACTTGACCAGGGCGTGCAGGAGCGGGGACCAGCTCTCGGCGAGCATGCTGACGTCGAGGACGCCTTCGATCCTGCCGGAGATGGGATCCAGAATCGGCGCGCCGGTGCAGGCGAACTGCACCAGTGCGTCGTTGAAATGTTCGGGGCCCACAATGCTGATCGCAGAACCGGATTCGAAGACGGTGCCGATACCGTTGGTTCCCACACCCTGTTCTGCGTAGCTGAACCCGGGCAGGAAATCGACCCGATCGAGCAGCCTGCCGACGAAATTGGAGCAGTCGCGGCGATCGACGATGCGGGCGTGGGCGTCGGTGAGCGCGATACCGACGGGGACATCCGCGATGTCGGCGGAGAGTCGCTCGAGGACCGGTCGTGCGCACCGTACCAGTCGCGAATCGAAGTCGATGTCGTCGTGATACTCCACGTGGAACGTTGCGTAATCGACGCCGGCGGACTGGCTGCGCTGCCACGAGGCGGCAACGACGTCGGGAACCCCGGCTGCTCCGGCGCTCCCGTATTCGAGGAAGTCCGCTCGCGCCGCGGCAATGCGCAGTCGCTCGCGCTCGTCGACCATGGATGCACCCTTCTTGCGATTCGATTTGTCCGAAAATGAGACCTGCGTCACATCATTATCGGCTCGTTTCCCGAGTCTGGCGACCTCCCGGCTGTCCGATCTTGGGACAGTCCGGCCTCTTGGGACAGCGGAAGCATTGTTCGCAGTCGTGATACACATCACAGGAAAGGGTCGAACAATGGCTATCGGTACACCAACTGCCCACCGCACTCTGGACGCCCTGATCATCGGCGCGGGGGTGGCCGGCCTCTACCAACTGCACCTGTTGCGGGAACAGGGACTGAACGTCCGCGTGTTCGAGACCGCCGCCGACGTGGGGGGGACGTGGTACTGGAACCGTTACCCCGGTGCGCGCTTCGATTCGGAGGCCTACATCTACCAGTACCTGTTCTCGGAAGAGCTCTACAAGAACTGGAGTTGGAGCCAGCGGTTCCCCGCTCAGCCCGAGATCGAACGGTGGATGCACTACGTGGCCGATGCGCTCGACCTTCGCCGGGACATCTCGTTCTCCACGACCGTCACGAGCGCCGAATACGACGAGAAGTCGGGCCGGTGGACCGTGCGGACCGACAGCGGAGAGGTCGTGGACACGCAGTTCCTCATCACGTGCTGCGGGATGCTCTCGGCGCCGCTGCAGGACCTGTTCCCGGGACAGCAGGACTTCGCGGGGCAGATCTTCCACACCTCGCGCTGGCCGCGTGAGGGAGCCGAGATCGCGGGCAAGCGGGTCGGCGTGATCGGCACCGGCGCCACGGGTATCCAGGTCATCCAGACCATCGTCGACGAGGTCGCGGACCTGACGGTGTTCGTCCGCACGCCGCAGTATGTGCTCCCGATGAAGAACCCGTCGTACAGCGCTGACGACGTGGCGGCGTACAAGGCCCGCTTCGAGGAACTCCGTAGCACGCTGCCGCACACCTTCACCGGTTTCGAATACGACTTCCGATACGTGTGGGACGAGTTGACGCCCGAGCAACGACGCGAGGTGCTCGAGGAGATCTACGAGAACGGATCGCTGCAGATGTGGCTGGCGTCGTTCGCCGAGATGTTCTTCGACGAGGCCGTCAGCGACGAGATCTCCGAGTTCGTGCGGGAGAAGATGCGGGCGCGGCTGGTCGACCCGGAACTGTGCCGGCTCCTGATCCCCGAGGACTACGGGTTCGGCACCCACCGGGTGCCGCTCGAAACCGGCTACCTCGAGGTCTACCACCGACCCAACGTCACGGCGGTGGGCGTGCGCGAGAACCCGATCTCCCGCATCGTGCCCGAAGGGGTGCTGCTCGCCGACGGCACCCTGTACGAGCTGGACGTGATCATCCTGGCCACCGGTTTCGACGCGGGCACCGGCGCCTTGACCCGCATCGACATCCGCGGTGTCGGCGGACGGTTGCTGAAGGACGACTGGTCGCGGGACATCCGCACGACGATGGGGCTGATGGTGCACGGCTACCCGAACATGCTCACCACCGCTGTTCCCCTCGCCCCGTCCGCGGCGCTGTGCAACATGACCACCTGCCTGCAGCAGCAGACCGAGTGGATCGACGAGTGCATCCGGTACATGCGGAAGAACGGCTACACCGTGATCGAGGCGACCGAGGAGGGGGAGGCCGCGTGGGTCGCCCACCATGACGAGACCGCCGCCGCGAACCTGATCTCGAAGACGAACTCCTGGTACACCGGCTCGAATGTCGAGGGCAAGCCGCGCCGGGTGCTGTCGTACACCGGCGGTGTCGGCACCTATCGGGAGAAGACGCTCGAGGCCGCCGCTGCCGGCTACAAGGGATTCGAACTGCGATGAGCACCGACACCGTGAAGGGACGACAGATCATGACCGAAGCACTTCGCGCATCCGTCGATGCGATCCTGAACAAGACTGTCACCGCCGAGGCGCCGGTGCCGGGAGTGGTCGCGATGGTGACCGACCGGGAAGGCAACGTCTACGAGGGCGCGGCGGGAAAGCGCCGAATCGACCAGGACGCGGCGATGACGACGGACGATGTCTTCGCGCTCTTCTCGACGACGAAGGCCTTCACCGCGACCGCGGCACTGCAGCTGGTGGAGCAGAACCGCCTCGACCTCGACGCGCCGGCGGGCAAGTACGTTCCGGAGCTGGGAAGCGTCCAGGTCATCGAGGGGTTCGACGACTCCGGCGAACCGGTGCTTCGAGAACCCCGCCGCGACATCACCACCCGCATGTTGCTCACCCACACCGCCGGATTCGGCTACGACTTCTTCAACGAGAAGTACCGGCGCCTGGCGGAGGAGAAGGGACAGCCGAGCGTCATCACCGCCACGAAGCAGGCACTGGACACTCCGCTGTTGTTCGACCCCGGGGACCGTTGGGAGTACGGCAGCAACCTCGACTGGTGCGGCCGGGTGATCGAGGCGATCACCGGGAACCGGCTCGGCGACGTGTTCTCTGCCGGGATCTTCGAGCCGCTCGGCATCGAGAGCATGACCTTCGAACTCGACGACACGCGCCGTGCCGATCTGGCCGGGATGCACGCCCGCAATTCCGACGGATCGCTTTCCGTGATGGACTTCGAACTGCCGTCCCCGCCGGAAGTGCACATGGGGGGTCACGGCCTGTACGGCACTGTCGGTGACTACATGCGGTTCATCCGGATGTGGCTGAACGACGGAAAGGGTGAACACGGGCAGGTCCTGCGACCGGAGACGGTCCGGATGGCCGTGCAGAATCATCTCGGGGAGCTTCCCGTGACACCGCTGCCCGGCGTCATCCCGTCGCTGTCGAACGACGCCGAGTTCTTCCCCGGGATCTCGAAATCGTGGTCGCTGCCGTTCATGATCAACAACCAGCAGGCTCCCACCGGGCGACCCGCCGGTGCACTGGGGTGGGCGGGGCTCGCCAACCTGTTCTACTGGATCGATCGACAGTCCGGATACGGGGGATTCTGGGCGACCCAGATCCTGCCGTTCGGTGATCCCACCTCGTTCGGTGGCTACCTCGAATTCGAATCGGCGCTGTACGCGTCGCTCGACCGACGGTGAGCCGGGGGGACGCGCTCGGGCTCGGCCCGAGCGCGTCCCTGCGTGTGCCGGTCGGGGAACTACCGCACGATCGGGACGGTGGCGAAGCTCGGCGCGGACGGATCGAGCCGGATGTGCTGCGGTTTCAGACCGCTGTCGTGAAGCATCGGACCCAGTGGCAGCGACCGCGGCACGCTCGACGCGTACACGTCGATCCGGAGCCGGTGACCCGGTTGCAGGATCGCGTCGGTGAGCACCGTCGAGATGTCCAGGCGGGTGGGCACACCGGTCTCGAGGGTCTCCCGCGTGTCGAGCGTCAGGTACGGGACGGCGTGGGCGTAGTCGCCGGCGGGGGTGAAGGTGCTGCGGGAGTCGTCGATCGCGCGCAGCGACGCGACGAGCGAACCGGAGGTCAGGACGGTCGAACGGCCGTCGGGCGCCACGTCGTTCACGGTCACCGACCAGAAGCCGTCGGGGGCGTCGAGGACGGTGTTCAGGTGCACGTTGATCGCGCCGGAGATCTCGGTCGGTTCGGTGACCGGGGCGCCGGTGAACGTCAGACCCTCCGCCTCGTTGAAGCGGGCGTCCTTGGTGCAGTTCGAACCGAGCAGCACCGTGATTCCGGCGGTGCCGACGGCCGATTCGCGCGAGCAGAACCCGCGCAGACCCGGCGCGATCGTCAGATCCTGGGTGCCGGAGGGCGCCTCGGGCGTGAGGCTTCCGTCGAAGGCGGCGTGGCCCGCGGTGCCGCTCGGGGCGCCGGACAGATAGAACTTCTCGAATTCGGCACCGGCACGGGGGAACTGATCGGTGGTGGTCCATCCGCCGCCCTGCTGGAACAGGGTGACCGGCCCGTAGTTCTCGATGCCGTTGTCGATTCCTTTGAGCCAGTGGTCGAACCAGGCGCGCTGCAGGGTGCCGAGCTTCGGCGGGAAGCCCGGCCTGCCGAAGTCGGTACCGGCGACGACGTGGTAGCCGTCGCCCATCATCAGCTGCTTCTCGCCCGGCGCGACCGGGATGCGGTTGTAGATGTCCGGCTCGCTGTTGGCGAAGATGTCGTGCCAGCCCCCGTACACGAAACTGGGCACTTCGATCGACTCGAGATTCGCGGTGCGGTCCTGGTAGAACGGTCCGTCCTGCGCGACCTCGAGTGCGTTGGGGGAGACCCCTTCGACGGTGGGGGCTGTGACCGCCTCGACGAGTTCGGGAAGTTTGGTGGCGGGGTCGGCCATCCGGTCGCGCAGCCACTGCGCGTCGAAGTTGCCCTGCAGCAGGGCCTGCACATCCGGGATCCACTTGAGCCCGTTGACGAGGGTGAGCCACATCGGCATGAATCCGATACCGAGTGCGCCGCCGGTGCCGACGATGTCGCGCAGCAGGTCGTTGCCGGGTTCCACCGCGAACACCGCGTCGAGCGCGGCCGGTTGCAGACCCGCACCCTGCAACTGGTTGATCGCCGAGTAGGACACACCGCTGGTGCCGACGCGGCCGTTCGACCACGGCTGCTTCGACGCCCAGTCGATGACCTCGACGGTGTCCTGCTGTTCGCGCGGGCCGAGGACCTGCCATTCACCCTGCGAGAATCCGGTGCCGCGGACGTCGACGATGACCTGCGTGTAGCCGTTCTGCACGAGGTCGCGGTTGAGTCCGAAGACCTGCACGAGTCCGCCGCCGGTCGTCTTCGCGAGCTCGGTGACCCCGTCGTACGGGGCGGCGAAGTTCAGCGTGTCGCCGAGGCCCTCGACCAGCGGGGCGAGGGTGGGGTCGTCGGCCACGACGGTTCCCAGGGTCGAGAGCAGCTTGGTGTAGGGCGTGAGGTTGAGGACGACGGGGGTGGGCTCCGCGATCGGTGTTCCGTTCGCGTCCGCGGGGCGGAAGACGTTGGCGCGCAGGACGGTGCCGTCGCTCATCGTGATGGGGACGTCCCATTCGACGGCGGTGTTCGGGTACGCGTCGGGTGCGTCGACCGCGGCCTGCCACGCGGCAGCGTCGGTCCCGCCGGACGGATCGGCGCCGGCAACCGGTGTCGCGGTGATCGCGGCGGCGACTGTGGTGGCGGCGACGGCCACCGACGCGATCGCCCCGCGCAGGAATCGTCTCTTCACCCGGAACCCCCATCTCGACGGTGAAAACCCCGGAAAACGTATCCCGATCGGTGGGGTGGGTCAACGATCTGCGCACGGGTGTCCGCTATTTGTTCAGCGGAATCCGCCGTCGGACCGGACGATGGTCCCGGTGGTGAAACTCGACGCGTCGCTCGCGAGAAACAGTGCAGCGCCCACGATTTCGTGGGGTTCACCGATCCGCTTCAGGTGCACGGCCTCACCCGACTGCCGGATCTGTTCCGGGGTCCAGGCATTGGAGATGTCCGTGCGGTAGGGGCCGGGCATGAGGGTGTTGACGCGCACCTCGGGCGCGAGCAGGTCGGCGAAACCCTCGGTCATGGCGTTGAGACCGCGCTTGGCGGAGGCGTAGTGGATGAACGCGCCGGAAGGGTGCAGCGAGCCACTGCTGCTCACGTTGATGATCGAGCCGCTGCCCTGCTCCTTCATTCGGGGACCGACGAGCTGGGTGAGCCGGAACGGCCCTTTGAGATTCAGTCCCAGCACGCTGTCCCACAGCGCCTCGGTGACATCGGCGATGTTCCGGTAGACGGGGGACATGCCGGCGTTGTTGACGAGGATGTCGATGCGTCCGAAGGTCGCGTAGGCGGCGTCGACGAGTCCTTCGATCTCGTCCCAGTGGCCCATGTGGCAGGCGTAGGCGAGGGCTCGCCGGCCGGTGGTCTCCTCGATCTCGGCGACCACCTTCTCGCAGTTCTCGATCTTGCGGCTCGCGACGACGACGTCGGCCCCGGCGCGGGCGAATGCGAGCGCGATCTCCTTGCCCATGCCACGGCTGCCGCCGGTGATCAATGCGACCCTGCCGTCGAGACGGAATCGGTCGAACGGTGCGGGTATCGCGTCGGTCATCGAGCTGCCCTCTCGTCAGAAAATGGTGTTCTCGTTCTCAAGAACGTTATTCTTGACGTTAACGGACGACGGTGGCTCTGGGAAGTACCCCGCACGCCGAAGCGCCGCCCCGCGACGGAAAAGCGGGACGGCGCTTCGGTGCTGCGAAAGCCGGGTGCGGCGGAATCAGCGCAGCGCAGCCAGTGCGTCGATGCGTTCGACGGCCTCGGCCACGATGCGGTCGATCAGTTCCCGGCAGCTCGGCAAATCGTCGATCATGCCGACCACCTGACCGGACGCCAGCACCCCGGCTTCGGTGTTGCCCTCGACCAGTCCGGCCTTGAGCAGCATCGGGGTGTTCGCGGCCATGATGATCTGCTGCCACGTCCGGTCGCCGGACCGCTTCATGGCCAACCCGTCCTTGACGAGCGTCGACCACTTCATGCCGGTCATCGACTTGAACTTCATCGCGTTCTTCGTCGCCGCGACGAGTCCCTTCGCATAGCTGGACTTCTCGAGCGCGTCGACCAGGTCCGTGTTGAGGACCCGATGCGGCATGCCGTCGACCTTCACGGACACGGTGGTGTCCTGCAGCCCGCGCGAAAGGTACTGCTGCTTCACCGAATCCGGCACCGCGGAGTCGCTGGTGAGCAGGAACCGGGTACCCATGGCCACGCCCGCCGCACCATACGCCAGCGCCGCCGCGAGCCCGCGGCCGTCGAAGAATCCGCCCCCGGCGACCACCGGGATGTCGACGGCGTCGAGCACGGACGGCAGCAGCAGCGTCGTGGCGACACCACCGGTGTGGCCGCCACCCTCGCCGCCCTGGACGATCACCGCGTCGGCGCCCCACGACGCGACCTTCACCGCGTGCTTGGCGGCGCCGATCGACGGGATCACGACGATGCCGTGATCCTTGAGCTTGGCGATCAGATCCTTCTTCGGTGCCAGCGCGAACGAGGCGACCTTGACGTTTTCGCGGATGAGCAGGTCGATGCGCTGCGCGGCGTCCGACGCGTCGGCGCGGATGTTCACGCCGAAAGGCTTGTCCGTCAACGACTTCGTCTTCGCGACGGCGGCCTCGAGCTCGTCGTAGGTCATCGTCGCGGACGCCAGGATGCCGAGCCCGCCGGCATTGCAGGTGGCCGCGGTCAGGCGGGGGCCGGACACCCAGCCCATGCCGGTCTGCACGATCGGATGCTCGATCCCGACCAGCTTCGTCAGCGCCGTCTCGATATGGGGGGTGCTCATGCGGCGACCTCGCGGTCGCGCAGGTTCCTCGGATCCAGGACCTCACGGATGATCCGCAGTTCCTCGGCGGTGGGTTCGCGGGTGACCCCGGCGTCGGCCAGGTCCGCGACCTCGAAGGAGGTGTTGTCCGCGACCTCGTCGGCGGTGACGCCGGGGTGCAGGCTCAGCGCGCGGAAGGTGTGGCCGGGGCCGCCGAAGTCGAAGGCGCCGAGGTTGGTGACGACGCGGTACACGTTCAGGTACTTGTATGCCGGGTTCTCCGGATCGACCTTGTCCCAGCCCACACCGGCGACGACGTCGACCTTGTCGCAGAACACGCGCTTGTTGTGCTTGCCGACCCAGTAGCTGGTGGCGTGGTTGATGGTGTTGCCCGGGGCGCCGCGGACGCCGAACATCTGGCGGGTCGGCTGCTGCAGCGGGCCGAACGCCGACAGGTTCTGGTTGCCGTAGCGGTCGATCTGGTTGGCGCCCATGACGACATGGCGCCGACCGGAGGCGACGACGTCGAACACCTTGCGGAACGGCATCCAGCCCTCGATCGCACCCTTCGCACCGACCGCGGGGGTGTCGGCGAGGATCAGTGCCTCGCCGTCGGTGATGAGCAGGTCGGGCTCGGTGGTCAGGCGCGCCAGGCGCGCACCGATCTGCGACATCGTCGACATCGGGCTGGCCATGATCTCGCCGGCCCCGGCGAAGATGTCGGCGCACGCGATCGCGCAGTACTCGGCGCGCGTGATGGTCTCGGTGGAGGTCATGCTTGCTCCCCAGTCTTTTCGGAATCCGCGTGGAATTTCTCGACGGCGGCCTGGTAGTCGTCCTCGGATCCGGACAGGAACCGGTCGACGAAGGCCTGCCACGACTCGGGTGTCTTGGCGGCCTCGGCGTAGTGGCGCTGGAACTTCTCGTCCCGGCCGTAGGACTCGCCGGCGAGGGTGAAGTGGGCGCCGTTCGGGGCCTCGACGACACCGTCGACCATCATGCGGTTGAGGATCAGCTGCTGCAGCGGAACCTCTTTGACGAGCTGCTCGGTCTCGACGATCTTCTCCACGGAGACGAAGCGCTTCTCGGCGGCCAGGCAGTACAGGTCGTCGAAGTACGGGTCGACGCCCTGGTAACCCGCATTGCCGTGGGCGTCACCGATGTTCAGGTGCACGAAGGCCGCGTCCAGGTTCAGGGCGGGCATCGCGATCAGCGTCTCGTGCTTGCCGGAGGCGTCCGGGTAGGGGGAGGTGACGGTCTGCAGTTCGTCGCCCCAGAAGTTCTGCACGTCCGAGCCGAGGCCGGCGCGGATCGGCAGGAACGGCAGGCGCGCGGCGGCGGCTTCGAGGCCGCACTTGACCATGCCCTCGTCCATCTCGCGGGCGACGATGGCGCCCTCGGTGCGGGCCTTGGAGAACCACGGATCGTAGAACGGGGCCGAATCGAGCGACACGAAACCGTAGTACGCCTTCTTGACCTTGCCGGCCGAGCACAGCAGGCCCAGGTCCGGTCCGCCGTAGGTGACGACGGTCAGATCCTTCACGTCCGAGCGCAGGATCGCGCGCACGAACGCCATGGGCTTGCGTCGCGAACCCCAGCCGCCGAGTCCGATGGTCATGCCGCTGCGCAGCTGCCCGACGGCGTCGTCGAGAGTAATCCTCTTGTCACGCACTGTTTTTCTCTCCCTACTTGTTCGCGCGCGGCTTGCCGGTCGCGACGAATTCGTCGCGGTGCTCGTCGGCGACGCCGGCGAGGTTCAGCTCGAAGGTGAATCCCTGTTCGAGGCGGTAGGCGTTCTTCACGTCCACCGGGTCGATGCGGTTGATCGCTTCCTTCGCGCGGCGGATCACGCGGGTGTCCTTCGCGGCGATCAGGCCGGCGACCTCGCGGGCGGCGGCGTCGAGTTCGGCGCGCGGTACCACCTTGTAGACGGAGCCGAAGTGGTGCAGCTGCTGCGCGGTGACGTTCTGCGCCGTGTAGTACAGGGTGCGCATCAGGTGCTGCGGGACCAGGCGCGACAGGTGGGTGGCGGCGCCGAGCGCGCCGCGGTCGACCTCGGGAAGCCCGAAGACCGCGTCGTCGGACGCGACGATGACGTCTGCGTTGCCGACCAGGCCGATGCCGCCGCCCACGCAGAAGCCGTTGACGGCGACCACGACCGGGACCTCGCAGTCGTAGACGGCGGAGAACGCGGCGGCGCAGCCGTGGTTGGCGGCGATGAGCGCGTCGTACCCCTCGGTGGCCTGCATTTCCTTGATGTCCACGCCGGCGTTGAAGCCGCGACCCTCGGACCGCAGGATCACGACGTGGGTGTCCGGGTCCTTGCCGGCGGCGAGGACCGCGTCGGCCAGTTCGAACCACCCGGCGGACGGAATGGCGTTCACGGGCGGGTAGTCGACGGTGACCGTGGTGATTCCCGCGCCGTCGGAGGTGGAGGTGATGCCCATGGCATGTTCCTTACGTCGGTACCGAACCAAGCGATTGCTTGGTAAGCTAGCACACGCCCGCTCCGCGGCACAGGGTCCGCCATGTGGTGGTGGAGCCGGACTCAGTGCCCGGACGGGTCTTCCGTCCAGGGGTGACGCCGGACGATCTTGCCGGTTGTGTTGCGCGGCAGAAGATTCCGCGTGATCTTCCAGCGGGTGGGCACCTTGAAGTACGCGAGCCGATCGGCGAGATAGGCGGTCAGTTCCTCCTTCGTCGCCTCCCTTCCGGGGGCGAGAACGACGACCGCGCACACCTCCTCACCCCACTCGGGATGCGGATCGCCGATGACCAGGCATTCCCGCACGGCGGGGTGCCCGCCGAGTACCCGTTCGATCTCCGACGGGTAGATGTCCTCGCCGTTCTGCCGGATCAGATCGGCACGCCTGCCCAGCAGGCGCAGCCGGCCGTTCTCGACCACGCCCAGGTCGCCGGTCCGCAGCCACCGATCGGGGGTGATCGCCGCCGCGGTCGCGGCCTCGTCGCCCCAGTAGCCGAGCATCACGAACGGGCTGCGCACGCACACCTCGCCGACGTGACCGTCCGGCAGCCACCCGCCGTGCTCGTCCCGGATCTCCATGCTCACCGTGATCACCGGTGGACCCACCGTGCCCGGATACCGCTCGAGATCCTGCGCGCTGGCCACCGCGATCGACGTGCTGCACTCGGTCATGCTGTAGCTGTCGACGACCGCGTACCGGCCGAACGGCAGCCGCTCCCGCAACCGCTGCTTGAACTCGGGGGACGTCGGTTCCGACGACAGGGTGAACCGGGTCAGCGAACCCAGGTCGTACCGGTCCAGGTCGGGGATCTCGAGCATCCGCGCGGCCATCGAGGGGACCGCGTTCCAATGCGTGATCTGCTCGTTCTCGATGATCTCGAGGACGCGGTGCACGTCGAACCATCCCTGGTTCATCACGACGGTGCTGCCGGTCGCGAGCCGCGGGACGATCGTGTTGTGCAGGCTGGTGATGTGGCACAGGGGAGAGGTCAGCAGGTACCGCGCCTCGTGCGGGGCGTCCCGGTCGTACACCTCCCCGCACCAAGTCGTGGAGATCGCATCGGCGAACCGGTGATAGTCCGTGACCGCCAACAGATTCCGCTGTGAATGCAACGCGCCCTTCGGGTCGCCGCTCGTACCCGAGGTGTAGAGTAGGACGGCCGGATCGTCCTCGTCCACGCGCGGCGGCGGCGGTCGCATCCCGGCGAACTCGGCGATCAGCCGCGGGAAATCGTCCTCGACGGTCAGCACGATCGTGCCGTGCGGGCTGCGCCCGGAGAGGGCCTCGGCGCGCGGCTCGTCCGCGAACACCACCCGCGGCGCGGAGTTACGGATCCCGAATTCGATCTCGGGCTGCGCCCACCACGCGTTCAGTCCGACGGTGATCGCACCGAGCGCCTGCGTCGCCCAGAACGCGGTGACCCACTCGGGCCGGTTCGCCGACAGGATCGCGACGCGGTCGCCGACCCCGACGCCGTACCGCTGCTGCAGGGCCGCCGCGAGCGCGTACGCATCCCGCGCGTGCTCGGCGAACGAGATCCGCCGCGTCGCCGTCACGAGATACTCCCGGTCGCCCCAGGCCTGTGACCGCTCCAGCAGATCCGCGACGGCGGTGTCACGGTTGCGCATGACGGGCATCTCGGCGCCCAGCACGTCGCTCATCACGATCTCGAAGGCGCCGCCGCGCCCCGTCAGACGCGAGACCAGCTGGTCGAGGTACTGCTCCGGATCGGGTGGCACGGTCATCGCGGGCCTCCCTTCTCGACCGAACGTCCGGCCGAAGACTCTCACGCCCGTCGCGCCGCCATCCGAACGTACCGGTGAGTGGGACCTGCACAGATGCCCGGGGTGGCCGCGCTCCTAACGTGCTTGCCCGGGCGTCCGCGTGCGGGCGCCGGCAACGATTCGGAGGTGGCAGTGCAGACGTTCGCCGAAGTCGTACGTGCCCGCAAGGGCGACGACAAGGTCGGAGTGCGGTTCGAGGACCGGCAGTGGACCTGGGACGAGGTGGTGCAGCAGAGCGCGGATCGTGCCGCCGCGCTCGTCGCGGCCGTGCCCGCCCCGGCCGGCCGGCAACGCCACATCGGGGTGCTGCTCGAGAACGTGCCGGACTTCGTGTTCTGGATCGGGGCCGGTGCCCTCGCCGGAGCCGTGGTCGTGGGGATCAACGCCAGCCGCAGCGGCCCGGAGCTCGCCGAGGACATCCGCCAGGCCGACGTGGATCTCCTCGTCACCGAATCACGCCTGGCGCACCTCGTCGACGGCACCGGCCACGGACTGCCCGCCGACCGCATCCTCGACATCGATACGTCCGCCTACACGCGGTTCCTCGAACCGCACCGCGGGTCCGCTCTCCCCGACACGGTGCCCGCGGCCGACGACATCGCGCTGCTGCTGTTCAGCTCCGGGTCCACCGGCCGCCCCAAGGCGGTGATCGTCACGCAGGGCCGGCTCGGGCGGCTCGTCGACGTGCTCGTCGAACGCACCCACATGCGCCGCGACTCGGTCGCGTACCTGTGCATGCCGCTGTTCCACGGGAACGCCGTCATGCTCAACCTCGGCACCGCGATGCGGGTCGGCGCGACCGTCGGCCTGATCCGCAAGTTCTCCGCGAGCCGCTTCTCGGAGGACATCCACCGGTTCGGCGCGACCTTCGTCAACTACGTCGGCCGCGCCCTGTCGTACGTGCTGAACCGGCCCGAGGACCCCCGCGACCGCACCGGAACCCTCGAGGTGGCGTTCGGCACCGAAGCATCCGAGGTCGACGTCGCCCGGTTCTCCGAGCGGTTCGGCTGCACCGTCATCGAGGGCTACGGCTCGAGCGAGGGCGTCCTGCGCATCAACCGCACCCCCGACACTCCGCCCGGGTCGCTCGGGGTCGCCGCCGGCGGCACCGACGCCCGTATCCTCGACGAGAACACGGGGCTCGAATGCCCCCGGGCTCGGTTCGACGAGACGGGCCGGCTGCTGAACCCGGAGGCGATCGGGCAGATCGTCGCGATCGGTGCGGCCGCCTCGTTCGAGGGCTACTACGAGAACCCGGGTGCCGCCGCGGACCGGATCCGCGGCGACGACTTCTGGACCGGCGACCTCGGTTACCGCGACGCCGACGGCTACTTCTACTTCGCGGGACGGGCTTCGGACTGGCTGCGCGTGGACAGCGAGAACTTCGCCGCCGCGCCCGTCGAACGGATCCTGCAGCGCCTTCCCGGCGTGCTGTCGGCCCCGGTGTTCGCGGTGCCGGACCCGACGACCGGCGATCAGGTGATGTGTGCCGTCGAACTCGACGCCGGTGCCGTGTTCGACCCGGTCGCCTTCGGCCGTGAGCTGGCCGAACAACCGGACATGGGGGACAAGTGGTGGCCGCGGTTCGTGCGGGTCACCGACCGGATTCCGCTGACCGGCAGCAACAAGATCGACAAGGCGCCGTTGCGGGTGGTCGCGTGGTACACCGACGACCCCGTCTACGTGCGTGTCGGGCGCACCCCCGAATACGTTCTGCTCGACGAGTCCGCCCGCGCCGACATCGAACGCGACTTCGTCGCGAACGGTCGCGCGGCGCTGCTCCCGGCGCCGGTCGCCTGAGCCCGACCCCGGATCCCGGCGAGTGGGACCTGCGATTCCGCCGCTTCCGGACTCACCTACCGTGAGGATCGAAGGAGCACGGAAACCTCAGTAGCACTTTCGATCCCACCGACCATCACTGCCGAAAGGACGGCCAGCCGTGAGCTTGGAAACCACCGGTACTTCCGACATCCGCGAGATCGTCACCGGTACCGCTCCCACCCGCTTCGCCCGCGGCTGGCACTGCCTCGGTCTGGCGGAGAGCTTCCGGGACGGGAAGCCGCACTCCGTCGAGGCGTTCGGCACCAAACTCGTCGTGTGGGCCGACACCGCCGGGGAACTGCAGGTTCTCGACGGGTACTGCAGGCACATGGGCGGCGACCTCAGCCAGGGAACGATCAAGGGCGACGACATCGCCTGCCCGTTCCACGACTGGCGCTGGGGCGGCAAGGGCAAGTGCACCAACATCCCCTACGCCCGCCGGGTCCCGCCGCTCGCGAAGACCCGCGCGTGGCGCACCCTCGACCAGGACGGTCTGTTCTTCGTCTGGCACGACCCCGAGGGCAACCCGCCGCCGGCCGACGTCACGATCCCGCGCATCGAGGGTGCCACCAGCGACGAGTGGACCGACTGGGTCTGGTACACCACCGAGGTCGACACCAACTGCCGCGAGATCATCGACAACATCGTCGACATGGCGCACTTCTTCTACGTGCACTACTCGTTCCCGACGTTCTTCAAGAACATCTTCGAAGGTCACGTCGCGACCCAGGTCATGCACGGCAAGGCACGTGACGACATGCGCCCGAACACCGAGGGGCAGCCGAAGATGCTGGGCAGCCGCTCGGAGGCCTCGTACTTCGGACCGTCGTTCATGATCGACGACCTGAAGTACGAGTACGAGGGCTACGACATCGAGTCGGTTCTGCTCAACTGCCACTACCCGGTCTCGGCCGACAAGTTCGTGCTGATGTACGGCATGATCGTCAAGAAGTCGCCGCAGCTGCCCGACGATGTCGCCCTCGAAACCGCCAGGAAGTTCGGTGATTTCATCGCCCGCGGTTTCGAGCAGGACATCGAGATCTGGAAGAACAAGACCCGCATCGAGAACCCGCTGCTGTGCGAGGAGGACGGCCCGGTCTACCAGCTGCGCCGCTGGTACGAGCAGTTCTACGTCGACGTCGCGGACGTGACCCCGGAGATGACCGACCGGTTCGAGTTCGAGATGGACACCACGCGTCCGGTCGCGGCGTGGATGAAGGAAGTCGAAGCGAACGTCGCCGCCCGGGCGGCCCGCGCGGCGAAGGCGGACACGGATGCAGCCCCTGCGGTGCAGTGAGTGCCAGGCCCAGGTGCTCGTGCGGAAGAACAGCTGGGAGCACACCGAGGTCCAGTGGAACGCGCAGGCGCGCAGCCGCTGTCATGAGCTCGGCAACGCGGCGGGATCGGGTCGCCGGCCGGGTGCACCGGTCCTGACGTGTTCGGCGTTGGAAGCCGGTGTGGCCCGCGCCGCGACCGAGGGGCTGATCGACGTCCTCGACGACGCGCCTATTCCCGGCCCGATCCTCCAGTAGTTCGATCCGATTCGTGTCGGCTCGCGTAACAACGGAATCCGAAGGACAGTGATGAGCGAAACCCTGCAGATCGACAGTGCCCGTTACGGCAGGTGGGCGGTGATCGCCGGTGGCTCCGAGGGAGTCGGCGCTGCCTTCGCCGACGAACTCGGCCGCGCCGGGTTCGATCTGCTGCTGATCGCCCGCAAGCCGGGGCCGCTCGAGGACACCGCCGCCGCGGTGCGCGAGCACGGCGTCGAGGTGCGCACGCTCGCACTGGATCTGCTCGCCGACGACGCCGTCGAGCAGATCCGCACGGCCACCGCGGACCTCGAGGTGGGACTGTTCATCTTCAACGCCGGCGCCAACAGCTACGGCCACGAGTTCGTCACCGGCGACCTCGACGGTTTCCGCGGCGTCATCGATCTGAACGTGCACCGGCAGGTCGAGCTCGCGCACCTGTTCGGGGCGCGCATGAAGGACATGGGTCGCGGCGGGATCATGTTGCTCGGATCCCTTGCCGGGTACATGGGTTCGGAGCACCAGAGCATCTACGCGGCGTCGAAGGCCTTCAGCCGGGTGTTCGCGGAGAGCCTGTGGCTCGAGCTCGCGCCGTACGGCGTCGACGTCCTCGAACTGGTTCTCGGTGTCACCCGTACCCCCGCGATGGAACGTGCCGGGCTGAACTTCGACGTGCCGGGCATGCTCGTGTCCGAGCCGGAGGAGGTCGCCCGCGAAGGTCTCGAGCACCTCGCCGACGGCCCGGTGTGGGTTGCGGGCGGCAACTACAAGGCTGCGGTCAAGCGCAGCGGATTCCCGCGCGACGCACTGGTCCGCGGCGCGGCCGAGGCGATGCGCGCGCTGCTGAACCGCTGACCTGCCCCGTGCGCGTTTTCGGTAGTTCCCGCTACCGGAAACGCGCACGAGAAGTTTCGAGGAAGACGCCCACGACATACGTTGGGCGTCTTCCTTTTTGGTTCCTGCTGAGTGAGACCGCGGAGGCGGCAGGCACATTCGGAGCGGGAAAGTGATGTGGGACACGGCTGTTGCCGTCGTTCCCTCCCCCTCCCTTCACCCGCGTACCGCAATACGCGGTGCGCCGAAAAGTCTGGAACCGAATCTGTGACTTCCGATGCGACTCGAGTCGAACCTCTGATTCCCGATCCACCGGCCAAGGGGCGCTACGCCCGCCAACGTCCCGTCTGGGTGATCGTGGCGGTGCTGATCGCCGTCGAGATCATCAGCGCCTTCGAAACATCGATGATGTACGCCGCGATCCCCACGCTCATCAAGGATTTCGGCAGCGACGCCACCACGGTCGGCTGGGCCGTCACGGCGTTCCTCCTGGTGGCCGCGGCGTCCGCGGCCGCATGTGGCCGGCTGGGCGACATGTACGGCCGCGAACGCGTGTTGGTCGTCCTGCTCGCCCTCGCAGCCCTCGGCTCGCTCATCAGCGCCCTGGGCGACAGCCTCGGCAGCATCATCGTCGGCCGGACGATCCAGGGCGTGGCCGGCGCGATCCTGCCGCTGTGCATCGGCCTGGCACGTGAGCACCTTCCCCCCGCGCGTGTACCCGTCGCCGTCGCGCTGATCTCGGGCACCGCGGTGACCGCCGGTGCCGCCTCGCTGCTCGTCGCCGGGCTGCTCATCGACTACGCGAGCTGGCACATGATCTTCGTGGTCGCTGCAGCCTACTCACTGTTTGCGTTGTTCCTCGTGCTGTTCGTTCTGCCCTGGCGACCCCCGAAGGGAACGAAGGAGGCGATCGACTACATCGGCGCCGTCCTGTTCGCCGCATCCGTCGCCGCGGTGCTGCTGGGCATCAACAAGGTCGGCGCGTGGGGCTGGTCCGACCCGCGGTTCCTCGCGCTCGTCATCGGTGGACTCGCCGGGCTCGCGTTGCTCGTGCGGTGGGAACTGAAGGTCCCGAACCCGCTCATCAGCGTGCGCCTGTTCGCCGATCGCAAGTTCTCCCTGACGATGCTCGCGACGCTCGCGATCGCGATGGGTCCGCTGGGCGTGGTGACCATGATCATCCCGATCGTGATGCAGTCCCCGACGACCGGGTCGTTCGGGCTGGGTCTGTCCGCGACGCACGCCGGGTGGCTGTCGTTCATCGGTTCGCTGTTCGGATTCGCGTGCACACCGATCAGCGGCCGGATCGCCGCGGCCGTGGGCGCGCGAATGTCGATGCTGCTCGGCAGCGCGCTGTTCGTCGTCGGTGTCGTCGTGATGCTGACCGCGCACAGTTCGGAACTCGCGATGACCGCGATGGTGGTCGTGGTGTCGGTCGCGACGGCGTTCGCATACACCGCGCTGCCCATCCTCGTCGTCGAGTCCGTGCCGGAACGCAACACCAGCGAGACGACCGGCACCCAGACCGTGCTGCGGATGGCGGGCCAGGGCGTCGGCACGTCGCTCGCGACGATGATCCTGACCGCAACGGTCACGTCGCAGGGTGCGATGACGATCACCGGCCTGAACCTCGTCGGTGCCATGATCGTGATCTGCACGGTCGTGGCCATCGCGCTCACGGTGATGATCCCGCGGCGGACCGCGGACTGACCGACTCCCGCTGCCCCGTGCGTGTTTCTGGTAGCTCCAACTACCAGGAACGCGCACGGGTCCCGTTTATGAATTTCGCATCAGCCATCACCACCCGGGAAACGCGGGCAGGGTTTCGGGTGGAGTGTCGGACCAGACTTCGATGGTGCCCTGCTCGGGAGCTTCGGTGACGAGTTGTCGTCCCCACTGTCGGCAGGCCTGGGTGTGCTCGGATCCGGACCAGTCACCGCGGATGATGTTCCAACCGGTGAAGAGGTCGTAGGTGGGAGCCTGCCATTGAGGGCGGCCGGATTCCTCCTTTTCGGCCGTCGCTGTCGGTTCCGGCGTTCCCGGTACGGTCGCCGTTCCCACGCGCTTGAACGTGATGGCAGTTTCGAAGTCTCCACCGTAAATCCGACGAAGGTACCGACCAGGTTCCCTTTCGACAGCTACGTTCGAGGTTTGATGGCATGTGTGTGCGACGAATCCGTCCTCCAGGGGTTCGATGCGCATGATGTGGCGGTAGGCGGTACCGAATTCCCGGGCTGCCTCGGAACCGAACCTTTCGTAGGATGCCTTGGAATCGGTATCGATGGCACGTTCATAGCCTGGGTAGCTCTTGGTAAGTGGACTCCCGAGGGCGATCCAGTCGGCCTCGACGGCGGCGCGGACAAGCGTCGCCTGCTCACCGTGGAGATCTATGGCGGGCTCGGCTGACCAGACGACGGTGGAGTTCCGGATATTTTCGGGCACTTGATATGCGGCGACGGCGTACCGAGACGTCACAGTGGAGGTCGTGCTGCGCTCAGTAGTCGGTTCACCGGCCGAGTGGCAGGCGGCGGCGGAGCCGATGGCAATCGCTGCAAGAACTCCCGAGAGTTGCCGGGTGGTTGTCATGCGGGCCACCTGCTCATCGAAGTGGGATCGCCTGACCCCCGAATCGTGGTTCCGAATGAGTCCTGTGGACTTGCGTGTCCGAAGATCATGTCGCGGTATGAGTTGACAGCGATCGAGTGCTGGTGCAGGTACCCATCGACGGATCGAAGTCCGGCATCGTCGAAGATGCCCGGCATGTATTCGACGATTCCGCGCCGTGCCGCGGAGCCGAGCCTGTCGAGTTCGGCCGAGTGCGACTCCTCGCCATCGGTGATCTCGGCATACGTGGCAAGACGTTAGTCGCGCCAGAGGTATTCGGGCAGTTCGATGCCTGATACTCGGCCGGATGCGACCAGTTCACTGAACATGATGTAACTGATCTCGTTGTCGGTGACCTGCGTCTGGTCCGGCGTGCCGGACTCACCGGCGCCCAGCCTGAATCGTGCCTGAGGTGACAGTGCGAATTCGTTTGTCAGGTTTCCGTCCGCGTCGATGATGTCGGACGACAGGAACGAGCCTGCGACGTACGTTCCAGTCGATGCAGCGACGCCCCAAGGCGGTGGAAGGTAGCTCACCGCACCGGCGCCGATTGCTTGCGCGGCGCCGAAGAACCCAGCGCGAGTTGTCGCACGTTCCGCCTTGCGCTCGTCCAGATCGTTCATCCGATCTCCGATTTCGATGTCAAGCCCGCCCTCAACCGCGGCGTGCAGTCGTCCGGAGGTTTCACCCAGCATGATCGGAGGAGGCTCGCGATCGGAACGTGCGAACGCGCGATCGATCTCGTCGGCAGCAGCGAGCGCGTGCCCGCTGATGAGGGTCCCGGCATGGGGATCACCATCGAGAATGGAGAACAGGCGAGTTGTCTCGACGGGGCCGAGCTGTCCGAAATTCGATGTAGTCGACAAGGTTCTGTCGCTGGTGACCATATCGATCACGTACGGAGACAGAGAGCTGGCAATCGATTGTGCCAGTGCCGGATTCACTTCTCCGAGCGATGACCTTCCGTCGCCGACTCCGGGAATGTTCATGAGCCGGTCGTAGGGGTTGGTGTTCGTGGGATCCGTGAAGGCGAGGGGTGTTTCCGACCCGGAGGATGACATCAGGGTGGCAAGGGAGTGAGCAGCCTCACCGGCGCGGTCAGCGCGCGTCGAGTTGTCGGGGTCGGTGACCACTGCGTCTCGGGCGATCCAGTCGACGAGCCGCCCTGCGGTGACTCCTCCGTCGCCCCAGTCGTGTTCGAGTAGCGGTATCAATATCCGGGCATTTCCGGGAGTGGTGAGCAGTTCGTACGAGGCAGCCTCGTTTCGTGTGCCGATCTCCAGAAATTTCGTAGCTGTGGTGTCGAAAAGCGTTGCACTGCCTGACGGCGTCGATACGTCGACCATGCTCGACGCTGCTCGGTCGAGTTCGGTCGCGAACTCGACCCCGGGAACGAAAGTCGGATTGGCCTCGGCCAACAGAGCGGCGACTTCTGGAATCCGCCCCTCATTGTAGGCTGTCGTAACGTCGTGGAGGGCGTCGTAGGTGGGTCCGAGCGAGTGGCTGTTGATTCGGGACAACGTGTCTCTCAAGTCGTCCGGAAGCAGGTCATAGCTGCCACCGACCCAACCGTCGCCGACGTTGTCGTTCGAGATAGTGAGCAGACCGTTGGCCAATGCGTCGAGCTGCGCGGCGGCGTGCGGATCGCCTGCCTGCTCGCGGGACCGAAGGGCCTCCGCGAGGTTGAGTAGACCGTCGGAACCTGCTTCTCGATAGAAGTCGCGCAGGTAGTCCATGACGACGGTCGGAACACTGTCGACGGTCTCACCGCGTGCAAGTGCTTCGAGCTGCGCCGGGGAGAGCTGGCTCGCTTCGAGGATTGTGCAGATCCGGTTGTAATCCTCGGGCTCGAGGGGCCCGTTGCGTACCGCGATCCCGTCGGCAACCGCGTCGGCAACGGCGAGCGATCGATAGGCCTCTCCCAGAACAGGATCCAGACCGACAGCTTTCTGCACGTCGGTGAGGATCTCGGTGAGCGCGACAGCGGCCCGGTCGTCGGCGACACCGACCTGGTCGAGATGCCGAGTGATGATTCGGGTGAACTCGTCTGCCTTGCTCTGGAGGGCAACCGCTTGCACAATGATCATCGAGCCGCTCGGGTGCCCGGGATCCGGAACTGCCGGCGGGGGAGTGACCATGCCATCGTCGGCGACGGTGAATCCTGTTGACATGGTCGCTCGAATGGCCATCACGGCGACGTCGACCGCGTCCTGAAGGTGGCCTCGATGTGCTTCGAGAGTTGTGCATGCGTCCTCCAGAGCAGCGGTGAGTTTCCGCCCGGAGTCGAGGATGCTGTGAACGCGGTCGCGCATCGAATCACCGGCACCCGGACCCCAAAATGTGTAGGAGTCGGTGGTCACGGTCCCCGCGCTTTTCATGCGGTCGGCGGTCGTGGAGGCGGCGGTTCTCCACTCCGAGCACAGTCCCCGCAGTGATTCCGGTGTCCAGGAGAGAACTTGGGAGACAGTCGGAGTCACCACAGAGGCTCCCCGTGGATCGAAAGGTCGGCCGCAAAGTCGTCTTCGGTGACCTCGTAGATGTCGGCGGTAGCCATCAAGCGGTTCTCCGAGTCGAGGAGCTGCGCGGAAACCTGCTGCATGGCCGTATGGACGAGAAGTGCAAGTGCCAAGGCTGCCGGCGCGACTGTCGACCCCGGAAGACCGTTACGAACGGCCGGGTAGTTGTCGGCCGTGCGTAGGTCACCGACATCCGTGCCGGTAGCGCTGATGTGGGCCGCGAGCTCACGCACCCGCGCAGTATCGACGTACACCGCGTGAATCCCCCCGAAACTTCGTCGTCCCCCGATGACGCACTGGTAGCGTACCCGACTCGGACAAAGGGGAGAATGGACACACATCGGGGGATCGTCGGCATGGATCTGGCGCCGATCCGCTTGTCGGCCGACTCGACGACCTCGTCTCCGAGGTGACGACTGTAACCGCGAGCGCGAGTAGCGACCTGATCTCTGTGCATCTGCGCGCCGACGGATCCGTCGAACAGCTGCGAATCGACGACCGCGCGCTGGCGAGCACCGGAGCAGCACTCGCCGAACACATCACCGAAGTGATGGGACGTGCCCACACGGAGCTTGTGGAACGTCGTCGTGCTACCCAAGCGGCGTTGTTCGCGGATCCGCGTATCGCGGAGGCCAGTGCGGTGGTGGAGGCTGCCATGGACAAGCCGTGGCCGCAGCGTCCGGTGGTCCGTGAGCAGGATCCGGACGACTATGTTCGACCGGTGTCCTACCTGATGTCCGCGCTGGACCAACGTCGCTGACGACCCTGTGCGCGTTTCTGGTAGTTCCGACTACCGAAAACGCGCACGGGTGCGGGGGTCAGGTCAGGGTGCGCGCGTGCACGCCCTGATCGAACTCGGGGAGAGGACCACCGGCACGCAGGGTCGTGGCGAGCTGCGGATCGGCGAGATGCAGGCGCCCGATCGCGGCGAGATCGAATTCTCCTGCGGCGAGCCGTCGTTCGAGTTCGGGAATGTTGTCGCGGGACGGTGCGGCCACGCCGAGGCGGGTCTCGCGCAACGTGGTCGCGATACCGACGCTGCCGACGGCCATCGACATCGCGCCGGTGAGTTTCTTCGCCCACCCCGCGAGCGACAGGTCGCTGCCCTCGAACGCGGCGACGTCGAAGCGGCGGATGCTCGCGTCGAACACGTCCACTCCCGCGTCGGCGAGGGCGCCGAGGATCGTGCCCAGCTCGTCCGGGGTCTCCGCGATGCGTGCGGTGTAGTCCTGCTGCTTGTGCTGCGAGAACCGGAAGAAGATCGGGGCGTCCTCGCCGATCCCGGCGCGGATCGCCGCGACCACCGCGGCCGGGAACCGGGTACGTCGCTGCAGGTCGCCGCCCCACTCGTCGTCGCGGCGATTGGTGCTCGCCCACAGGAACGCGTCGAGCAGGTAGCCGTGGCCGCCGTGCAGCGCGACCCCGTCGAACCCGACGTCCAGCGCGGCCCGCGCCGCGCGCGCGTAGGCGGAGATGACGTCGGTGATGTCGTCGTCGGTCATCGGCCGGCAGGGCCGCGAGGCCTGCGCGACGTACTCGTCCGAATAGGTCGTGACGCCGGGCTCGCCCCACACACCCGACGGGCGCATCGGCGTCAGAGCCGGGTCGACGTTACTCGTCATCGCGCCCCACAGCGGCCCGACATGCCACAGCTGCGGGATGATCCGGCCGCCCTCGGCGTGGACGGCGTCGACGACGCGCCGCCACCCGTCGAGGGCGTCGTCGCCGTGCATCCGCGGGACCCGCGGGTTGTCGACGGCCGTCGGGTGGTCGATCGCGACGCCCTCGGTGACGATCAGGCCGGTTCCGCCGGCGGCGCGTCGCCGGTAGTACTCGGCGACGTCGGGCCCCGGCACGCCGCCGGGGGAGTGCGACCGGGTCATCGGCGACATCACGATCCGGTTGGGCAGCTCGAGCGAGCGCACCGTCAGGGGCCGGAAGAGTGGGGACAGGGTTCTCGTCATGCGTTATCGGGAGCTTTCGTCGACATCGGAAGGTGTTTGCGGAGAATCGGATTCGAATTCGGCCCCGGTCTCGACGGCGATCTCGCGCAGCGCCGCGAGCTGATCGCAGTAGTGGTCCGCGCCGGTGGCGGCGAAGGTCGCGCTCACGATCGTGGTGCCGATTGCGCGGCGTCGTTCGAGGGCCCGCAGGGTGGCGTCGCGGTCGCCGAGCGGATCGAGCGGGCGACCGGCGTCGAGGACGACGTCGAATCCCTCCGGCGGATCCACCTTGCGCAGCATCTCGGCGATCTGCTGCACGGTGAGACCGAACGGCAGCCAGCCGTCACCGAGCGTGACCGCCCGACGCAGTGACCGACCGGTGCGGCCGCCGATCCAGAACGGCACCCGCGGCTGCACCGCGTGCGGGCGTACCTCGACGTCCTCGTAGTCGTAGTAGGTGCCGTGGAACTCGGGATTCGGGGTCGACAGTCCGGCACGCAGCGCGCGGAGCGCTTCGTCGGCACGGGCGCCGCGGTCCTCGAAGGACGCCCCGAGCAGTGCGAATTCCTCCTCGAGGCTGCCGACGCCCAGGCCGAGGATCAGCCGGCCGCCGCTGACGGCGTCGAGGGTGCCGTACCGCTTGGCGATCTCGAGGGGATGGTGGTAGCCGAGCACGAGCACCCGGGTGTTGAGCCTGATCCGCCGGGTGCGTGCGGCGAGGTATCCGAAGGTCGCCAGCGGGTCCCAGTAGACGCCGCCGCGTTCGGCGGCGATCCGCGTGGGGACGGCGACGTGTTCGCTGCAGGTGAGGTGGTGGTAGCCGAGGCGATCGGCGGTCTCGGCGACGCGCGCGAGTTCGTCGATGCCGGCGTGGCGCTCCCATTCGGCGCGGGAGGCGGGGTGGTCGATGACCACGGGCGATGTGACACCTATGTACATGCGATCGAACCCCTCGTACGCGAACCCGGCGCGCGCCCGGGCGGCGGCCCGGGTGTGAAGCGCGTGATCGTCCTTCCCGACCGTTCTACCGGTCGGGGAACGGGTGGCCGGTGTGCTTCCTGTTCAGTGGGATGTTGTCAATCACGGGCCGATCGGCAATACTTGTTACGTCGGTCACAAGAATGAATTTCAGTCTCTTGGGGTCTCCCTCGGTCCGAGGGGTTGGAGGAGGTTACGTCGATGCCCGAATTCGATGCTGCTGAAGGGGAATACGAGACCACATCGGAGTCGGCTCGGGGATCGTCGGCGCCGCAGCGTGAACTGCCCGCCTCCATGGTCGAGCGCATGACGCTGATCCTCGACGCCTTCGACAACGCCTCCTCCCGGCTCACCCTCGAAGAGGTGGCCTGCCGCACCGGGCTGCCCCGCTCCACCGTCCACCGCATCCTCGACCAGATGGTCCGGCTCGAATGGGTCGACCACGCGTCGTTCGGTTACTGTCTCGGCCGCCGCGCCAAGTCGCTCGGCGCCGGGGACAACGGTCACGGCCGCATCCGCGAGGCGGCGGCCCCGGTGCTCCACGAACTGCACCTACAGACCGGGATGGTCGCGCATCTCGCGGTCCTCGATCGCAACGAGATCGTCTACCTCGACAAGGTCGGCGGGCAGCTCGCCGCCACCCTGACCTCCCGCGTCGGCGGCCGCGTGTCCGCCCACGCGACCGCGTGCGGCAAGGCCATCCTCGCCGGCCTGCAGCCCGAGCACGTCGACGCGCTGTACAGCGCGGGCCTGCCGCGCCGCACCGAACGCACCATCTCCGACCTCGGGGTGCTGCACCGCGAACTGGGCCGGATCCGGCAGCGACACGGGCTGGCCTTCGAAACCGGTGAGGCGATGGCCGGGATGGCATGCGTCGGCGCGCCCGTCCGCAGCCCCCAGGGCCCGGTCGCGGGCATCTCGCTGTGCGGCCCGACGCGTCCCGGTCACCTCGACCGCATCGCACCGCTCGTCGCCGACGCCGCACGCGACGTCTCGCGCATGCTCTACCCCGAGCTGGGAACGCCGCGCCGCGCGCGCCGACTCGCCGACGATCCCGTGTCCTTCACGGTCCCCGACACGGCCGAGCAGTTCGTCGCCGGTGGAGCCGGAGCATGGGCCTAGCAGCGGGTCCCGTTCACCGGGAGCCTGCGCGCACGGTGCCGGTGTCGCTGGGAATGTACCGGACATGACGACGGAACTGAGCTACGAGGAGACCGCGCGGTCCATCACGACGGACCGGGGTGTGCTCCGATACCACGAAGCCGGTGACGGACCGCCCCTGCTGTTGCTGCACGGCTCCGGTCCGGGCGTGACCGGGTGGCGCAACTACCGGGGTGTGCTCGCCGACCTTGCCGAGCACTTCCGTTGCCTCGTCCTCGAATTCCCCGGCTTCGGCGTCAGCGACCCGTGCGCGGGACATCCCATGGTGATGGCCCGTCACGCGGTGACCGACTTCCTCGACGCCCTCGGCCTCGACCGTGTCTCGATCATCGGAAACTCGATGGGCGGCATCGTCGGAACCCAGTTCGCCATCGCCGAACCCGACCGGGTGCACAAGCTCGTCACGATCGGCGGTGCCGGCCGGTCGGTGTTCGCGCCGGCGCCCGGTGAGGGCATCCGGCTGCTGATGGAATTCACCGACGACCCGACCCGCGAGAAGCTCGTCCGCTGGCTCCACTCGATGGTGTACGACCCCGCGATCATCACCGACGAATTGATCCAGGAGCGTTGGGAACTCGCAACCGAACCCAAGACCCTCGAGATCGCACGCCGGATGTACAGCACGGCCGCGTTCGAAGCCGGTGCCCGCGCCGCGCTCGCGTCCACCGAAACCCCCTACTGGGCGCAACTCGGCAAGATCACCGCCCCGACCCTCATCACGTGGGGACGCGACGATCGCGTCAGCCCCGTCGACATGGCGATGCTCCCGATGCGCGAGCTGCGCAACGGCGAACTGCACGTGTTCCCGAACTGCGGGCACTGGACGATGATCGAGGCCCGCGACGCGTGGCTCGCCACCGTCCTCGCCTTCCTCAACCGCAAGGACGCGTGAGCGGATACCGCTCACCCCACTCCGATCCCGCTCGGCGGGCGCGACTCCCACGGACGTCCGCCCCGATCACCCGGGCGCCATACAGAAAGCCGGAAGATCATGGGACAGGTTCTCGATTCGCTCATCCCGTTCGCCGACGAGATCCGCGCCGACGGCGCCGAAGGCGACAAGCTGATGCGTCTGACCGACCGCAGCGCCAAGCGACTGCGAGACTCCGGAGTCATCCGGATGCTCCAGCCCGCCGAGTTCGGCGGCCTCGAAGCGCACCCGCGCGAATTCGCCGAGACGGCAATGGGTCTCGGTGCCATGGACGGGGCGACCGGCTGGGTCTCCGGCATCGTCGGCGTGCACCCCTGGGAGATGGCGTTCTTCGACCCCAAGGCCCAGCAGGAGGTGTGGGGCGAGGATCCCGACACGTGGATCGCCTCGCCGTACGCGCCGATGGGCGTCGCCACCCCCGTCGAGGGCGGTTACATCCTCAACGGCCGCTGGTCCTTCTCCTCCGGCACCGACCATTGCAACTGGGTCATGATCGGTGCCGCGCTCGGCGACAAGGACGGCAACCGGCTGAGCCCGCCGAAGTCCCTGCACGTGCTGGTGCCGCGTTCGGACTACAGCATCGACCACGACAGCTGGAACGTCGTGGGCCTGCGCGGTACCGGGTCGAAGGACCTCGTCATCGAGAACGCCTTCCTGCCCGAGTACCGGACGCTGTCCGCCGAACGCGTCATGGGTGGTGTCGCCTGGAAGGACGCCGGACGTGACGAGACCCTCTACCGGTTCCCGTTCTCGTGCATCTTCCCGCTCGGCATCACCTCGTCGCTGATCGGCATCGCCGAAGGCGCCCTCAACTGCTACATCGAAACGCAGAAGTCGCGGGTGACGGTGTCCGGCACCGCGATCAAGCAGGATCCGTACGTGCTGTCCGCGCTCGGTGACGCGGCCGCCGAGATCGCCGCGTCGCGTGCCGCCATCCTCGAGACCGTCGATCGCTTCTGGGACCTGACCGAGAAGGGCCAGGAGGTCACGTTCGAGATGCGGGCCATCGGCCGGCGCACCCAGACCGCCGCGGCCTGGCGTGCCGTGCGCGCCGTCGACGAGATCTTCGCGCGGGCCGGTGGCGGCGCGCTGCAGCTCACCAATCCGCTGCAGCGGTTCTGGCGCGACGCCCACGCGGGTCTGAGCCACGCCATCCACGTGCCCGGCTCGATCTTCCACGCGGCCACGCTCACCCAGCTGGGCGAGGAGCCGCAGGGCATGATGCGCTCGATGATCTGATCGCCGAATCCACCTGTCACGAAGGAACATCGAACAATGACGGACATCAGGGGACTGGGATATCTCAGGATCCAGACCACAGACATCGCACGATGGCGTGAACTCGTCGTCGACGGACTCGGCATGGCGATCGGCTCCGGCCCGGAACCGGACGGGCTGTACCTACGGATCGACGAGCGTCGCGCACGCCTGATCGTGCTGCCCGGCGAGACCGACAAGGCACTCGCCGTCGGCTGGGAGGTCCGCGACCAGTTCGCGCTCGAACGGGTGCGCGAGGCCGTGGAGAAGGCCGGTATCGCCGTCGAGGTGCTGTCGGAGCAGGAGTCGTTGTATCGCGACGCCGAGCAGGTCATCGCGTTCGACGATCCGGGCGGCACCCGCGTCGAGGTGTTCTTCGGCCCGGTGCTCGACCACAGCCCGGTCGTGACCCCGTTCGCCGGCCGATTCCACACCGGTGAGGAAGGACTCGGGCACGTCGTCCTGCCGTGCTTCCGGTTCGACCGGGTGTACGAGTTCTACACCGAGGTCCTCGGCTTCCTGCCGCGCGGTGCGATGCGCGTCGGCGGTCCGTCGGCACCGCCGCCGGCGCGGCGGGTGCGGTTCCTCGGTGTCAACCGGCGTCACCACAGCCTCGCGTTGTGCCCGGCACCGCCGAGCGAGCAGCCCGGCCTGGTGCACCTGATGCTCGAGGTCGAAACTCTCGACGCGGTCGGCCAGGCTCTGGATCGTGTTCGCGAGCTGGGCTTCTCGATCTCGTCGACGCTCGGTCGCCACACGAACGACAAGATGATCTCGTTCTACGTGCGGGCCCCCGGCGGCTGGGACATCGAGTTCGGCACCGAGGGCATGTTCGTCGACGAGACGTTCTACACCGCCGAGGAGATCACCGCAGACAGTTACTGGGGCCACGACTGGTCCGGTTCCGAACCGCTCGCCGCGTTCGCGCCGCCGAGCGCGCAATCGTAGGGAGGGGCGATGACCGATACGACCACACTCGTCGAGCAACTCGTCCGACGCGTCGAACTGCTCGAGGACACCCTCGCGATCCAGCAGCTCATCACGACCTACGGGCCGGCCGTGGACAGCGGCTCGGCCGAGGCGGTCGGCGCGCTGTGGACCGAGGACGGGGTGTACGAAGTCGATTCGGGTGCGTACCGGGGCCGTGACGCGATCATGGCGATGGTGCGTTCCGAGGCACATCAGGGCTACATCCACGGTGGCTGCGGCCATCTGCTCGATCCGTTGAACATCCGGATCGACGGGGACACCGCGGTCGTCACCTGCCATTCGCAGCTGATTCTCAACACGGACAAGGGTTTCCGTGTGAAGCGCGTGACCGCGAACAGGTGGGAGCTGGTGCGTGCGGACGGCCGGTGGCAGGTGAAACTGCGCATCGCGCGCGTTCTCGACGGTCGCGCCGACGCCCGCGACCTCCTCGCCGCGGGCGTGGCCTGACCAGGATTCGCCGGCGGTCGCGGATCCCGAACGCGACGCGGTAGAACAGCATCGGCCGGGTCGTCGAGCATCGGTACTCGACGGCCCGGCCGACCACCATGTCGTGATCCCCGCGACGCGCACGTGATCCGCGGCCGGTTCCCGCTCTGCGGACGCACGTGTTGCCGCGCGCCGGAACGACCGTCCAGGGCCCGCTCGGTGGGACAATCGGTCGCGATCGGAACGGAAAGGGGAGCGACAATGCCCAGGATCGGTGTGGCGCGGGACGGCGCCGAACCGTCTTCGGCGGACCAGCGGGAGCGGCACGTCCGCATTCTGGACGCGGCTGCGCACCTCGCGACCGAACACGACCTCGCGCACGTGCAGATGACCGAGGTCGCCAAGCGGGCCGGCGTGGCGATCGGAACGCTCTACCGATACTTCCCGTCGAAGACGCACCTGTTCGTGGGTGTGATGCTGCACCGACTCGAACGATTCGCCGGGTACCGCCGGAACCCGGCGCCCGATCGTGGTCTTTCCGCGCAGGACGCGATCTGCGAGGCGCTGATCGAGATGACCCGCGAACTCGTCGCGCGCCCGACGCTGGCGTTGGCGATGTTGCAGTCCAACAGCACCGCGGCCGCCGGTGCGGTACCCGACGCGGTCAAGATCGAGGAGCAGTTCCAGAGCATCGTGCTCGACGCCGCCGGCATCACCGATCCCACCGACGCGGACCGCGACGTGCTGCGGCTGCTGTCGATGCTCTGGTACGGCGTCATCATCGCTCACCTCAACGGCCGATCGAGCCTCGAGGAGGCCGAAAGCGACATCAGGCGCAGCTGCCGCCTGCTGTTGGTGAATCTCGCGGCGTAGCCGCCCGTGTGCCCTTTTGGCGGTCCTGACCGCCAGAAGTACACACCGGCCTTAACAAACCAAGCGATTGCTTGGTAAGTTCCTGAGTGCGCCCCGCGGAATCTGGGGCACCAATCGGAGTGGAGGCACGGATGGATCTGGGACTCGACGGCGCAGTTGTGCTGATCACCGGAGGTGTACGCGGGGTCGGCGCCGGTATCACCCGGACGTTCCTGCGGGCAGGCGCGACGGTCGTGACGTGCGCGCGGAACCGGCCCGAGCGGGACATCGAAATCGACGGCCGCACCGCAGAATTCCTCGAATGCGACGTGCGTGACCCGGATCGGGTGCGTGAACTCGTCGACACCATCGTGGCCCGCCACGGCAGGCTCGACGTGCTGGTCAACAACGCCGGTGGCTCGCCGTTCGCGCTCGCCGCCGACGCCAGCCCCAAGTTCCACGCCAAGATCGTCGAACTCAACCTGCTCGCGCCGCTGATCGTCGCGCAGGCAGCGAACGCGGTGATGCAGCAGCAGGACAGTGGCGGCTCGATCGTGAACATCTCGAGCGTGAGCGCGCACCGCCCGACACCCGGCACCGCGGCCTACGGTGCCGCGAAGGCGGGCCTCGACAGCCTCTCGACGACACTGGGCGTCGAATGGGCACCGAAGGTGCGGGTCAACTCGGTCGTGGTCGGCATGGTCGACACCGAACAGTCGCACCTGTTCTACGGCGACGAGGAAGGTATCGCCGCCGTCGGCGCGACCGTCCCGGCGGGCCGGCTGGCCACCCCGGACGACATCGGCAACTGCGCCGCATTTCTCGCATCCCCGCTGGCGGCGTACGTCAGCGGATCCACACTGACCGTCCACGGCGGCGGCGAACGCCCTGCCTATCTGGCAGCGGCCCGAACGAAGGAGGCAAAGTGAGTGGACTGCTGGACGGTCGCGTCGTCATCGTGACAGGCGCCGGGCGGGGGCTCGGCAGGGCGCACGCGCTGGCGTTCGCCGCGGAAGGCGCCAAGGTCGTGGTCAACGACATCGGTGTCGGCAGCGACGGGTCGGTGACCGGGGAGACCCCCGGGGAACAGGTCGTCGCGGAGATCCGCGCGGCCGGTGGCGAAGCCGTGGTCAACGGCGACGACGTCGCCGACTGGGACGGCGCCGCGAACCTGATCAAGACCGCGCTCGACAACTTCGGCCGCCTCGACGTCCTCGTCAACAACGCCGGATTCCTCCGCGACCGCATGCTCGCGAACATGAGCGAAGAGGAGTGGGACGCGGTCATCCGCGTGCACCTCAAGGGTCATTTCGCGCCCATGCGGCACGCGATGACGTACTGGCGCAACGAGTCCAAGGCCGGCAATCCCGTCGACGCCCGCATCATCAACACCAGCTCCGGTGCGGGTCTGATGGGCAGCATCGGCCAGGGGAACTACGCCGCAGCCAAGGCCGGCATCGCCGCCCTGACGATCCAGGCCGCCGCCGAGTTCGGCCGCTACGGCGTCACCGTCAACGCGATCGCGCCGTCCGCGCGGACCCGCATGACCGTCGGTGCCGGCGGGGCGATGGCCGAAATGATGGCCGCGCCCGAGGAAGGCTTCGACGCGATGGCGCCGGAGAACGTCTCGCCGCTGGTCGTGTGGCTCGGCAGCGCCGAATCCAAGGACGTCACCGGCCGCGTCTTCGAGGTCGAGGGCGGCAAGGTGTCCGTGGCCGACGGCTGGCGTCACGGCGAGGTCGTCGACAAGGGCGATCGCTGGGATCCGAAGGAACTCGGTCCGGTCGTCGAGAAGCTCATCGCCGGGTCTCAGCCGCCGACCCCGGTCTACGGCGCCTGAACGACTCGTGCGCGGTCTCGGTGGCGGTGGCTACCGAAACCGCGCACGAGCACGGACTATGCGGGGGTACGGATGATCAGCGTCGAACCCGGGAAATACGCGGCCAGCTCGGTGCGGGCTTGCTTGAGGGTCGCGGTGCCGTAGCCCTGCTTGCGGAGCTCGGGGCGGACCCAGATGCGGACCTCCACCTCGTGCCCGGTCAGCTCACCGAACGCGAATCCGACCGGCTTGGGCTCGTCCCCGGTCAGATCCTCCGCCACGAGCCACATCGCCGTCTCGTCGTCGATGCGTTCGGCCGCCGCGGCGCGTTCGCTCGCGATCCTTTCGTCGCTGGAGTCGCCGAGCTGCTCGGCGCAACGCTCCTTGAACAGCTCCGTGTCCGCGGTGCTGTCGCCGATCGGCCGCATCCGGAAATGCGCGCCCGTCGCATAGGGCCGCTCGGCCGGGGTCCAGGTGAGCACCGCGTCCAGATCCTCGAGCTCTGCGCGGATCTTCTTGCGCTCGGCCTTCGTCAGCCGCCGGAACGGCAGATTGAGCACGGCCTCCGCACACTGCTCGTTCGTGTCGAGCAGCTGCGCGATCGTGGCGATCGCGTCGGACCGATCATCGCTCTCGACGATGGCATCGAGGACCTCGTGGCGCCGTTCGAGCGCGCGCAGCAGGGCCGCGGCGATCTCGCGACGATCGAGTACCTGATCATGATTGGTGGTTGTCACGGGTGACATCCCTTCTCGAGAGCGGGCAGAACTTCCTCCAGTATTGCCGGTTCGGGCCCAGGGGGAAGAGGCGAAGGTTCAATCACACACGACGACCGGGATCGTGCGCTCCGTCCACGACTGGTACTTGTCGAAATCCGGGTACATCGCAACGAGTCTCGGCCAGTACGCGGCACGCTCCTCCGGTGTCGCGCCGCGGGCGCGCATAGTCCGCACCCGCGACCGGATCTGGATCGTCACCTCCGGGTTCGCCTGGATGTTGCGGTACCACAGGGGATGTTTGGGCTGCCCGCCCTGCGAGGCGACGAGCACGACGCGGTCGCCGTCCTCGAGGAACAGCAGCGGCAACGTGCGCGGCTGTCCGGTCCTGCGGCCCGTCGTGGTCAGCAGGCACACCGGCAGACCCCACGGAAAGGCACTGCCCACCCGCCACTTTCCGCCGATCCTGCCTCCGGTGGCGCGATAGGCCTTCACGTTCGCCCGTGACATCCACTTGATGATCGAGACGGTCCACTTGGAGTCCAGGCCGGGCGGTGCGGCGGGTGTCGTGCTCACCTCAGATCCGCTCGATGATGGTGCCGGTCGCGAGGGCGCCGCCGGCGCACATCGTGATGAGCGCCGTCGACGCGTCGCGTCGCTCGAGCTCGTGCAGCGCGGTCGTGATCAGCCGCGAACCGGTCGAGCCGACCGGGTGGCCGAGCGCGATCGCACCGCCGTTGACGTTCACCTTGTCCATGTCCGGCCCGTGGACCTGCGCCCACGACAGCAGCACCGACGCGAACGCCTCGTTGACCTCGAACAGGTCCAGGTCGCCGATGCTCATCCCGGACTTCTCCAAGACCTTCGCGGTGGCCTGCACGGGGCCGTCCAGGTGGAACTCGGGTTCGGCGCCGACGAGGGCCTGCGCGACGATGCGGGCGCGCGGCTTCAGGCCGAGTGCCTTCGCCTTCGCCTCGTCCATGAGCAGCACCGCGGCGGCGCCGTCGGAGATCTGCGACGACGTGCCGGCGGTGTGCACGCCACCCTCGACGACCGGCTTCAGCTTCGCGAGCGACTCGGCGGTCGTCTCGCGCAGCCCCTGGTCGCGGGTGACCGTCTGCTTCTCGCCGGTGAGGTTGCCTTCCTTGTCGACGACGGGCGCGACGACGTGCAGTACCTCGCGGTCGAAGCGGCCCTCCTCCCAGGCCTGCTTGGCCAGTGCCTGCGAGCGGACACCGAGCGCGTCGACGTCCTCGCGGGTGATGCCGCGGCGACGCGCGATCCGCTCGGCGGCGCCGAACTGGTCCGGCATGTCGATGTTCCAGGACGCGGGACGCCGGGGGCCTGCATGCTCACCGACGTTGGCGCCCAACGGAACCTGCGACATGGCCTCGATACCGCAGGCGATGCCGACGTCGATGGCGCCGGTCGCGATGAGACCGGCGATCATGTGGTTGGCCTGCTGCGCGGAACCGCACTGGCAGTCGACGGTGGTGGCGCCGGTCTGCCAGGGGAGTCCGGCGTGCAGCCACGCGGTGCGGGTGATGTTGTTCGACTGGGCCCCGGCCTGGGTGACGCAGCCGCCGATGACCTGCTCGACGAGCATCGGGTCGATGCCGGCGCGTTCGACGAGACCGCTCTGCGCGGCCCCGAGGATCTCGGCGGCGTGCAGACCGGCGAGCCATCCGCCGCGCTTGCCGATCGGGGTGCGTGCCGCCTCGACGATGACTGGTGTGCCCACGGCGGGCTCCTTTCTGCTCCTGTCTTCGCAAAATAGAACAGGTTCCCTAGGAGGACAAGGCGTGTCCGAGTGACCGGGAGCCACGGATTCCTTGGTCTCGCGGCTCGCCTGTGTTTGAATGGATCTAGAACGTGTTCCACATCACGGGTGCGTGATGTACCGGCCAGGGTAGGAGAGAGTTCAGTGGTGGCGCAGCCCAACATTCCCGAAGGCATCGACTTCACCGACCCCGACCTCTACGAAGGGCGCATGCCGTTCGAAGAGTTCGCCGAGCTGCGTCGCACGGCGCCGGTCTGGTGGAACAAGAAGTCCCCCGACAAGGGTGGTTTCCACGACGAGGGCTTCTGGGTCGTTTCCCGGCACGAGGAGGTCCGCGAGGTTTCCCGGCGCAGCGACGTGTTCTCGAACTGGGAGAACACCGCGATTCCGCGCTTCAGTGACGACATGGAGCGCGCCAACATCGAACTGCAGCGCCACGTCCTGCTCAACAAGGACGCTCCGGAACACACCAAACTCCGCAAGCTCGTCGCTCGCGGCTTCACCCCCCGCGCCATCAACGCGCTGCGCGAGGACCTCGAGCGCCGCGCCCGCACGATCGTCGAAGCCGCTGCCAAGGAAGGTAACGGCGACTTCGTCACCCAGATCGCGGCGGAGCTTCCGCTGCAGGCCATCGCCGACCTGATCGGTGTGCCGCAGGAGGACCGCACCAAGATCTTCGAGTGGTCGAACCAGATGACCGGCTACGACGATCCGGAGAACACCGCCGACCCGGCCATGGCGTCGATGGAAGTTCTCGGCTACGCCTACCAGATGGCCGCTGCCCGTAAGGAATGCCCGGCCGACGACATCGTCACCAAGCTCATCGAGGCCGACATCGACGGCGACGAACTCTCGCCCGAGGAGTTCGGATTCTTCTTCATCGTCCTCGCGGTCGCCGGCAACGAGACCACTCGCAACGCCACCACGCACGGCATGCTCGCGTTCCTCGAGCATCCCGAGCAGTGGGAGATCTTCAAGCGTGATCGCCCGAAGACCGCGGTCGACGAGATCATTCGCTGGGCCACGCCGGTCACCTCGTTCCAGCGCACCGCCCTCGAGGACACCGAACTCGGCGGCCAGAAGATCCGCAAGGGTGACCGTGTCGTGATGCTGTACGCGTCGGCGAACAACGACGAAGAGGTGTTCGAGAACCCGCGGGAGTTCAACATCCTGCGTGATCCCAACCCGCACTTGGCGTTCGGTGGCACCGGCGCGCACTTCTGCCTCGGCGCGAACCTGGCCCGCATGGAGATCGAGATCATCTTCAACGCGATCGCCGACCTCGTCCCGGACATCACCAAGGTCGCCGACCCGAAGCGTCTGCGTTCGGCGTGGCTCAACGGCATCAAGGAATTCCAGGTCGATTACAAGACCCAGGGTGGCTGCCCCGTCAAGCACTGACCCCCGCGGCTCCCGGTGATGGGTGCCTCTCCGTCGTCGAGCGGAGAGGCACCCATCATCCGTTCCGGGGGTCGTCGAGGAGATGCAGGTCCTCGGGAGTGTCGATATCCGCCGCGTCGGCGAGGGACGAGCAGTCGAGACGTCGCACGCGGTCGCGATTGCGTGCCAGGAACGACCGGGCGCCCTCGTCGCCGGTGGCCTGCGCGGCGGCGGCGACCGCGTCGGCGCGGTCGAACACGACGGGATGGCCCGGGCGGTCGCCGAACACCGGCAGCGTCACCGTTCCCGGTTCGTGGGCCGACAGCACGGTGTGCACGAGTTCTGCGGTGATTCCGGGGAAGTCCACCACGGTCAACGCCACCGTCGAGTGCCCGGACGACGCATCGACGCCCGCCCGCAACGACGTCGACATCCCTTCCGCCCAAAGCGGATTGCGCACCACGATCACGTTCGGGTCGCACTGGGCGGCAACGTCCTCTCCGTAGGCACCGACGACCACGACGACCTCGTCGCAACCGCCCTGTCGCAGCGCATCGACGACGGTATGCAACAGGGGACGGCCCCGGTGGGGCAGAAGCGCTTTCGCGCGACCACCCAACCGCGAGCCGTCCCCTGCGGCGAGAACGATCCCGGCCACGGTCATGGGCCGAGGATACCGGCTACTCGACGGTACGGGCCGTCTTCATGGCCCGCTCGACCTCCCAGAACGCGCGCAGCGACGCGATCTTGCCGTCGCCGTCGGTCCGGTACACGAACACGCCCTCGGCGTCGATGACGGTGCCGGCCAGCGTGGTGCGGATCGTGCCGATGTTGACGCACTCGTCGCCGCACACCAGCACATCGTCGATGAGGAACTCGAGTTTCTCGGTGTTCGCGATCGTCATGTCGTAGAACGCGGAGATCGCGTCCCGGCCGCGGTGACCCTTGCCCTCCGGATCGAAACCGGACGGGCCGACCGGGTCCTCGACGCAGCCGTCCTCGGCGAACAGCGCCAGCCACTCGTCCTTGCGGCGGGCACTGGCCGCGGCTTGCGACGCGCGCGCCGTGACCCGGGCGGGATGTTCCTCGCTCATACGGCGTCCCTTCCGTGAATGTACTTGTCGGCGAAGCGATGCAGCGACTCCTGCTTCGCCTCGAGCGGTGAGTCGAAACCGTGGCCGTCGAAGATCCACGGCACCACGATGATGTCGGTGACCCCGGCGTCGGCGAGTTCGGCGTAGCCGGAGGAACCGAACCGGTCGACGGACACCGCCTGGATCTCGAACGGTAGGTCGCTGCGGCCGTACTCGGCGCGCAGCACCCGCAGGCGGTCGATCACGGCGGTCAGCTCGTCGAACTTGATCATCGCCGAGGTCCACCCGTCGCCGACCCGTGCCGCGCGACGCAACGCCGCGTCGGTGTGCCCGCCGATGTAGAACGGCACGGGCTTGCTCGGTGCCGGGCTCATCTGCAACCGGTCGAAGTCGAAGAACTCACCGTGGTGCTCGACCATGCCGCCGCCGAGGATCAGCTTGATGACCTCGATCATCTCGTCGACGCGCTTGCCCCGCTTCGAGTACGGTGCGCCGCACCACTCGAATTCTTCCGGTGCCCAACCGATTCCGACGCCGAATCCGAAGCGGTTGCCGGTGAGGTTGGCGACCGACCCGACCTGCCGGGCCAGGAGCACCGGGTTTCGGGAACCCAGCTTGAGCACCTGGGTGTAGAACTCGATCGTCGAGGTCACCGCCCCCATCGCGGCGGCGGCGATCAACGGATCGACCCACGGGGTGTCCGGGGTCCACATCCGCGAACCGTCCGGCGTGTACGGATAGTCGACCGTCTGCTTCTCCATGAAGAACAGCGAATCCGGCAGCGCGATCGACGAGAATCCGCACTCCTCGGCGGTTCTCGCGAGTCCCGGGAGCTGGTCCAGCGGCGTCATCGCGACACCGACGGTGAATTTGACCATGACCCGTCCCTTCTAGTGCGTCGGACGTTCGGAGGAGACGACCCACATCGAGAAGTACTGGGAGCCACCACCGTACGCGTGGCCGAGGGCCTTGCGCGCACCGTCGACCTGATGCTCGCCGGCCTTGCCCATCACCTGGATCGCGGCCTCCGCGAACCGGATCATGCCGGACGCGCCGATCGGATTCGACGAGAGCACGCCGCCCGACATGTTCAGCGGGATGCGACCGCCGATCGCGGTCTCGCCGGCCTCGGTGAGCTTCCAGCCGGAGCCCTCCTCGGCGAACCCGAGGTTCTCGAGCCACATCGGCTCGAACCACGAGAACGGCACATAGATTTCGCCGCAGTCGATCTCGGTGATCGGGTCGGTGATGCCCGCGTCCTTCCACAGCGCGGCCGCAGCGACGCGGCCCGCCTCCGGGTTCACCTGGTCGCGGCCGGAGTAGGTGGTGGGTTCGGTGCGCATCGCCGTCGCGTGGATCCACGCGACCTTGTGCCCGCCGGATTCGCGGGCCGCGGCCGTGTCGGCGTCGCCGATCACGATGGCGCACGCGCCGTCGGAGGACGGGCACGTCTCGTCGTAGCGGATCGGGTCCCACAGCATCTGGGACGCCTGCACCGACTCGAGAGTGATGTCGGGCTGCTTGAGGTGCGCGTAGGGGTTCTTCGCGCCGTTGAGACGGTCCTTGACCGCGACCATCGCGCCGATGTGCTCGGGGGCGCCCGAGCGGCGGATGTACGAACGCACGTGCGGCGCGAAGTAGCCGCCGGCCCCCGCGCCGACGGGCATCGTGAACGGGACGGGCGTCGACAGCGCCCACATCGCGTTCGACTCGGACTGCTTCTCCCAGGCGACGGCGAGCACGCGGCGGTGCACGCCGGACTGCACGAGGCTCGCGGCGACGTTCGCGGTGGAACCACCCACGGAACCGGCGGTGTGCACGCGCAGCATGGGCTTGCCGGTCGCGCCGATCGCGTCGACCATCGCGAGTTCGGGCATCATCGAACCCTCGAACAGGTCCGGTGCCTTGCCGATGACGACCGCGTCGATGTCGTCCCAGCCGACCTGCGCGTCGAGCATCGCGCGGTCGATGGCTTCACGGACCAGGCCGGCCATGGAGACGTCGTGCCGTTTGGCGACGTAGTGGGTCTGTCCCGTACCGAGGACTGCTGCCGGTTGTTTGGCCATGTCAGTTGCGTCCCTCCAGAACGGCTACCAGATTCTGTTGCAGTACAGGACCACTCGTCGCGTGTGCGAGTGCGCGGCCGGCGCGGCCGTCGATGATCGCCTGCGCGGCGTACCCGATGCGTTCGAGTCCGCCGGAGAACATCGGGTTGCCGGTCAGCGGGCCGCCCGACGGGTTGATCACGGTGGCGTCGCCCAGGCCGATGGCCTCGCGCAGGATCAGTTCCTGATGAGTGAAGGGCGCGTGCAGTTCCGCGATGTCGAAGGCGCTGTCACCGCCGGTCGCCGCCTGCGCCGCGGCCTGCGCGGACGGTGCGGCGGTGAGGTCGCGGGCGCCGAGATTCGGTGAGTCGATGCGGTGTTCGATGCCGGTGATCCAGGCCGGGTTCTCGCACAGTTCGCGGGCGCGGTCGCCGGACGCGAGGACGATCGCGGCGGCACCGTCGGTGACGGGCGCGCAGTCGTGCTTGCGCAGCGGGTCGGCGACGAACGGCTGCGCGAGCAGGTCGTCGACGTCGAAATCGCCGCTGATCTGCGACTTCGGGTTGTCCTTGGCGGCGGCACGGCTGCGCACCGCGATTTCCGCCATCTCGCGTTCGGTCCACTTGCCGGACTCGAGGCCGAAGCGCGCCTGCAGACCGGCGAGGGCGAGCGAGTCGACGCCGAGCGGCGCGACCAGATACGGGTCGAGCTGCATGGTCAGGGTGCGGCGGAGGTTGCCCGCGGAGGACTTGCCGAAGCCGTACACGAGCGCCGTGTCGACCTCGCCGGTGATCAGCTTGACCCACGCCTCGTACAGGGCCCAGGCCGCGTCCATCTCGACGTGCGATTCGTTGATCGGCGGCACGGCACCGATCGCGTCGACCGCGGAGATGAAGGAGAACGCTCGTCCGGCAAGGTAATCCGACGAGCCGGAGCACCAGAAACCGATGTCGCTCTTGGTGATTCCGAGGCGCTCGTACAGTTCGTGGAAGCACGGGACGAGCATTTCGACGCCGTTGGTGGTGCCGGTGGTCTCACGCACGTGGGGTGCGTGGGTGAAGCCGACGACTGCGATGTCTGTCATTGATCCCGATGCTCCCTAGAGGTGGTGTTTGAACGTGTCGTAGTCCGCATCGGGTTCGCCCGTGGGACGGAAGTATTCGACGTTGCGCAGGGTGTGCCCCCACTCCTCGCGCGGTCGCCACTTGGCCTGGACGCGCATGCCCATGCGCACATCGGCGGCGTCGCACTCGAGGATCAGATGCAGGAACGGGATGTCCGCGCCGTCGAGCAGCACGTAGGCCGCGACGTAGGGCGGCTTGATCTGCTGCCCCAGGAACGGGACGTTGACGATGCAGAACGTGGTGACCGTGCCCTTGTCGGACAGCTCCACCTGCTCCTTGGTCGGGATGCCGTCGGTCGGGCTCGAGCCGCGGGGCGGAATGTAGACGGGGTCGCCCGGGCCGGTGCGCCCGCCGATGAACTTGCCTTCGGCGAGACCGCGCAGGTAGTAGGACTCCTCGGCGGAGGCGGTGTGCTTGTAGTGCAGGTCGATCGGGGTGACGATCATCGAGACCGGATCGCCCTCACCGGTGGCCGGCGTCTCGGTGGCCTCACCGGGTTCGAACGCCGCGATGTCGTCGATGTGCCCGACGCGCTCGTCGGCCCAGCGGACCCGCACCCGCATGCCGGTCTCGATGTCTTCGGGGGATTCGACGTCCACCGCGTGCAGGATCGAGGAATCGGCGCCGTCGAGCCGGATGAACGCCCACGCGAACGGGCGGTCGAACGGCTGGCCCGGAAGCGGCAGCTCGTTCCACGTCCAGCTGACGACCGTTCCGGTCTGCCCGACCTCGACGAAATCGAGCAGGGGCTCGTGGGTGACCGGGTCGTACTCCGGCGGCGGAACGAGCACCCGGCCGTCGGAGGCACGTGCCCCCACGATCCGTCCGTCGCGCAGACCGGTGACGAAGGCGCCCACGGTCGGTCCGGTGGATCGGGTGTAGTCGAACTTCAGATTCAGTGGTGCGCTCAGCGGTGGCTCGACAACCGCGCTCTTTCCCAGGCTCACAACTTCGAGTAGAACAGGTTCTAGGATTTGAGGCAAGGGTAGCGTCCGACCAGGCCGGTTCCGCACCGGCGACCATCGCGAAAGGTGCCACATGAAACTGGGATTGCAGCTCGGATACTGGGGCGCACAGCCACCGGCGAACGCACCGGAACTCGTTGCCGCCGCCGAAGCCGCGGGCTACGACGCCGTCTTCACCGCGGAGTCCTGGGGTTCGGACGCATACACCCCGCTCGCCTGGTGGGGCGCCGAGACCGAGCGCCTCCGTCTGGGCACCTCCGTCGTCCAGTTGTCGGCCCGTACGCCGACCGCCACCGCGATGGCGTCACTGACCCTCGACCACCTCAGCGGTGGCCGGCACATCCTCGGACTCGGCGTGTCCGGCCCGCAGGTCGTCGAGGGCTGGTACGGGCAACCGTTCGCCAAGCCGCTCGCCCGCACCCGCGAATACGTCGAGATCGTCCGGAAGGTCCTGGAACGCAAGGAACCGGTGACCAGCGACGGGCCGCACTACCCGATGCCCTACACCGGTGACGGCGCGAGCGGACTCGGCAAGCCGCTCAAGTCCATCACCCATCCGCTCCGCGCCGACATCCCGATCTGGCTCGGCGCCGAAGGACCGAAGAACGTGGCGCTCACCGCGGAGATCGCCGACGGCTGGCTCGCCATCTACTACTCGCCGCGCCTCGCGCCCATGTACAACAAGTGGCTCGACGAGGGCTTCGCCCGTCCCGGCGCCCGGCGCACCCGCGAGGACTTCGAGATCGCCGCGACCTGCCAGGTCGTCGTCACCGACGACAAGGCCGCAACCCTCGCCGCGCAGAAACCGATCATGGCCCTGTACATCGGCGGAATGGGCGCCCCCGAACTGAACTTCCACGCCCAGGTCTACCGGCGCATGGGCTACGACGCGGTCGTCGAGGAGGTGACCACGTTGTTCCGGTCCGGTCGCAAAGACGAAGCGGCCGCGGTCATTCCGGACGAAATGGTGGCCGAGACGATGATCGTGGGCGACCGGGACGAGGTTCGCGACGGAGTGCGTCGGTGGGAGGACGCAGGGGTGACGATGCTGCTCGTCGCCTGCCGAAACGCCGACCACGTGAGATCGCTGGCGGACGTCGTGCTGGGCTGACCTGTTCCGCCTCCGGCAGGTCCGACGTTCTGTTCCGCCTCCGGCGGTCCGAGCGAGTGTATCCCTCGTCTCCTTCAATCGACTGGGTGTACCACTCGCTCGGCCGAAGGGGGTGGGGGGTCACCCCGAATCGGGGTCGTTGTCCACAGGCGCGCGGTCTATCCACAGATACCGCGGCATCGGCGTCTCGACGTCTCGCGGCCGCCCGGCGGCATCGCATGATCGGCGCATGAGACGAGGAGAATGGGCAGAGGACCCCGAGACGTTGCTCAGGATCGCGAACCACGAAATCATCGCGGATTCGACGTTACGGAGTGTCGGGGTGTCGGGTTCGGCAATCCACGACAGGTGCAGGCCGGGCGGTCCGTGGGAGCGTGTTCTTCCCGGGATCATCCACTTGAAGAACGGGCGGCTGACGGATCACCAACGATCTGTCGCGGCACTGATGTACAGCGGGGAAACGGCCGTCCTGACCGGGCATGCGGCTCTGCGCGAGTACGGATTCGACACCGCCGGATACGAAGCGCACATCCTGCTTCCGGCGGAACAACGCATCCAATCGAAGGGATTTGTGCTGGTGGAACGTACGCGCCGCATGCCGGACCACGTGGGGCGCCGAGGACTTCGCTGTGCGCCGCTCGTTCGTGCCGTCCTCGACGCGGCTCGCCGCTGCACGACGCTGGACGCGACTCGAGCGCTGATCGCTCAGGTCGTGCAGCGGGGAGCGGTAACGGTGCCCCAGCTGTCGGAGGAACTGGAGGCAGGCAGCGGTCGAGGTTCGGCCTTCCCCCGGAAGGTGCTGCGGGAGGTCGCGGCGAACGTACATTCGGTCCCGGAAGTGCACGCACGGAAACTCTGGCTGCGCAGTGGGCTACCGGAGATGGTGTTCAACCGGGACGTCGTCGATGCTCACGGCAGGTTCGTCGCGCGTCCCGACGGCTGGATCGACGAGGTCGCGATGGCCTGGGAGATCGACTCGCTCGCATGGCATCTCTCGCCGGCCGACTACAAGAGGACGCTGGAGCGGCGGACGAGAATGCAGGGTCTGGGCATCATCGTTCTGGCGACCGCACCCAGTGCACTTCGGGACAGCCCGGATCGGGTTCTGACCGAGCTGGTCCGGCACTTCGAGCTGGCGCGGTCGCGTCCACGCCCGAACGTTCGAGTCGTGATTCCCGACGAGGAATCGGGGATCACGGCCGCCACACCCTCCCTCGCACGTGAGCGAGTGGTACACCCAGTCGATTGAACGGGCTGTTGCAGAATCGCGGGTCGGTCTCGCCGTGACGCGGCGGGGCCGACCTGCGGCTTTGTGTAGAATCTGTTGGTGGCCAAAGGATATCGACCCGTCGATCGCGACCAACAGTTCCTGATCCC
>NZ_JALPTB010000032.1 GCF_023218075.1 Rhodococcus sp. HM1
GGGGTGACACAGTCGAGGACTCGTCCTGCACCCGAAGCGTCGGTGTGGGACACGGTCGAGCCCGCAACATCGCACGATGGTGTGGTGGGTAGCCGTGAGAAACGTGGATCTTCACCGCCTGCCACGTCAGTGGCAGGAAGTATCAGATCTACGAAGACGCTCCCTACAGTCCGACGGCCTTCGCCATCTCGTCGCGCGGTGCGGGACGGCCCGTGAACTGTTCGACCTGACCGAACGCCTGGTGCAGCAGCATGTACAAGCCGGACACGACGACGCTGCCCCGGGCCTGCGCCGCCGACGCGAGCGGCGTGGGCCACGGGTCGTAGATCGCGTCGAGGATGAACGGGGCGCGCGCCAGAACGTCGGCGAACGGTGCGGCGCCCGCGGCCGGGACGGTCGACACCAGGGCCCCCGCCTCGGCACACACGTCGCCGAGGCCCGGATCGTCGAATGCGACCCACCGCGGCGTGACCCCGACGGCTTCGGCGCAGTCGAACGTCTCGGTGGCGCGAGCCTCCGACCGGGCGACGACGGTGATCTCCCGAACGCCGAGGGACGCCAGTCCGACGATGGCCGGCCGGGACGTTCCGCCGTTGCCGACGACGACAGCGGAACGGCCGGTGAGGTCGGTGACGCCGATCGTGCCGAGCGCGCCGGTCACGCCGTCGACGTCGGTGCAGTCGGCACGCCAACCGCTCTGGGTGCGGACGAGGGTGTTCGCCGAGCCGATGGTCACCGCTCGGTCGGTGCGTTCGTCGGCGTAGGCCAATGCCGCGAACTTCCCGGGCATCGTGACCGACAGGCCGACCCATTCCGGGCCCAGCGAGTCGACGAATGCGGGAAGCTGCTCGCCGGCGCACTCGATCCGGTCGTACGTCCAGTCGGTCAGGCCCAGGGCCCGGTAGGCGGCCAGGTGCAGCAGCGGCGACTTCGAATGCTGGATCGGGCTGCCGAGGACCGCGGCCTTGCGCGCACCGGTCGGGTTGTCATCTACCACTGTCGAGAATTCCGCTTTCCAAGGCTCGTTCGGTGTTCACGAGGTGCTCCTCGTAGTTGTCGGCGAACAGGGTCGTGCCCTGCGCGTCGATGGTCACGAAGTAGATCCAGTCGCCCGGCTCCGGGTTCTCCACGGCCTGCAACGCACCGATGCTCGGCGACGAGATCGGCGTCGCCGGCAGGCCGGGGCTCGCGTAGGTGTTCCACGGAGTCACCCGTTCCCGGTCCGCATCGGTCGTGGCCAGTTCGGTTTCGTCGAGCGAGTAGTTGACCGTCGAGTCGAACTGCAACGGCATGTCGATCGCGAGCCGGTTGAGGACCACGCGCGCGACCTTCGTGAAATCCGGAGGGAGCGCTTCACGTTCGACGAGGGACGCCGCGACGAGCAGTTCGTAGGGCGACAGACCGGCCTTGGCGGCGGCCTCGGCGATCCCCGTGCGGTCGTACTGCTCGGCGCTGGCCGACACGAGCTTGGCGAGCACCTCGGTGGCGCTGGCGGACGGATCGAAATCCCAGCTTCCCGCCGCGATGAGCCCTTCGAGCTGCCGATCACGGTCCGGCACACCGGTGACCGCCTGGCGTGCCCACGCGGGAACTCCGAGCGCGGCGAGATCGGTGCTCGCGCCGGCTCGGTTGAGTTCGTCGTATGTCAGGCAGTGGGAGGTTCCGCTGTCCTCGTAGCAACTCGCTTCCGCGATCAGCGTGTAGATCCCCTTGCGGACCGCGCCCGTGTTGACGTCGCGAATGTCGTGCAGCTGGCGGCCTTCGGACACGACCAGCGCACCGACCCGGGATGTCGGATCGACAAGTTCGGCGACGGCCTCGACAGCCGGGAGGTTCGTCGCGAGAGCGTAGAAGCCCGGTTGCAGCGAGTTCATCCCGGTGTTCTGCACGGCAGCATTGAAGAACGCGGACGCGCTGGCGACGACGCCCTTCTCGGCGAGTTCGACGGCGATGTCGTCGGCGGTTTCACCCGAGCGGACCTGCACGATGACGGCCGGACCGGCGGGGCCGGTGAAGTCCGGGGGCAGGTCGGGACCGACGATCTTCTTGTACACGAAGAAGCCGCCGCCGACGGCGAGGACGAGCAGCAGCGCCACGGCGAGCGAACCGATGACCCGCCCGCGCTTCTTCCGTGCGCCGGCCTCCCGTTCGTGTGCGCGCCGCGCCGGGGACACGCCCACCGCGGCCGGTTCGGCGCGCTCGGCGTCGGGCCACGGTGTGGGTTCGTTTTCGTAGGGTGCGGCGTAGGGGTCCTCATCGGCATAGCGGGCTTCCTCGCCGGCACTGTCTCCCCGGCCGTAGACCTCGGCGCGATCGGCATAGCGATAGCCGCCGACGTACTCGTCGTCGTCGTAGCCGTCGCCCCTGTAGTCGTAGGCGTACCCGTCACCGCTGTAGTCGGCCTCGGCGGTGCCGACCTGAGAGCCACCGTCGGCGGCGCCGACCTGATAACCACCGTCGGCGGCGCCGACCTGATAGCCACCGTCGGCCGAACCGACCGCATAACCACCGTCGGAGGTACCGAACGCGTAACCACCCTCAGAGGCGTAGCCACCGTCGGCGGCGCCGACCTGGTATCCACCGTCGGCAGCGCCGACCTGGTAACCAGCGTCGGCGCTCCCGGTGCTCGGCGGCGGGCCGTCGAACACACCCTCCTCGAAGTGCAGAACCGTCGTCGGTTCGTCGTCGGGGCGTGTTTTCGGTCGGAGCTCCTGCTCCGGCTCCGAGCGGATTCTGTCGAAGGCGCCACCGACCTTCCGGCGACCGTCCACGGGTTCTTCCCCGAAACCGTCACCGAAGAAATGCTGCTGTGTTGCCTCGTTGTCGTCGTCGGACCGTCCGGTCACCGGCCACCCCCCTGGTCGCCGTCCTCGGCCACGTTCAAAGCTGCACTCCGCTCGTCCAACCAACCCTGCAAGATGGCGACGGCCGCGGCCTGGTCGATGACCGGCCGTGCACCGCGCGCGCTGACTCCGCTTTCGCGGAGGGCTCGCGCCGCAGTGACCGTGGTGAAGCGTTCGTCGGCCATCCGTACGGGAACGTCGGGAAGTTGCCGCCGAAGCCGGCGCGCGAAGTCGCTCGCCAGTTTCGCAGCCTTGCCGGGCTCACCGCGCAGCGTCTGCGGCAGACCGACGATAACCTCAACGGCTTCGTATTCCATAACGATTTGGATAATGCGCCGGATGTCGGGCGCGTCGGGCCCGCGGTCCTTGGACCGCGGGACCGTCTCCACCGGAGTCGCGAGGATGCAGTCGGGGTCGCTCGAGGCGACCCCGATCCGGACGCTGCCCACATCGATGCCGATGCGGCGGCCGCGTCCGGGGTCGTCGTCGCCCGGGCGATCCGGGCCGGCGACTGCCGCCACGGTCAGCCGGCCAGCTCGCGCAGTCGCGCCCGGAATGCTTCGAGCGCCGCGGGGATTCCGGAGGCATCCGAACCCGAGCCCTGAGCCATGTCCGGCTTGCCGCCGCCGCGGCCGCCGATCGCCGGTCCGAAGCTCGACACCAGCTCGCCGGCCTTGATGCCCTTCTCCTGGGCCGCCTTGGTGGTGGCGACCACGAACGGAACCTTGCCGTCGGCGCTGCCGAGCAGCAGCACGACAGCGGGTTCGCTGCCGAGGCGACCACGCACGTCCGTGGCGAGGCTGCGCAGGTCGTTGCCCGCGACGCCCTCGGGTGCCGCTTCGGCGATGACAAGGACATCGCCGATCCGCTGGGCCTTCTCGGCGAAGGTGCCGGCCGACGCGAGGACCGCGGCGGCGCGGGTCTTCTCGAGTTCCTTCTCGGCGACCTTGAGACGCTCGATGAGCGATTCGACGCGGCCGGGCACTTCTTCGGACGGCACCTTCAGGGTCGAGGACAGACCGGCGAGCAGTGCGCGTTCCTTCGCGAGGTGCCGGTAGGAATCGAGACCGACGTAGGCCTCGACGCGACGGACGCCGGAGCCGACGGACTGCTCCCCGAGGAGGGTGACGGTGCCGACGTGCGACGAGTGCTGCACGTGGGTGCCACCGCACAGTTCCATCGAGAACGGTCCGCCGATCTCGACGACGCGCACTTCGTCGCCGTAGTTCTCGCCGAACAGCGCCATCGCGCCCATCTTCTTGGCCTTGTCCAGGTCGGTGACGAAGGTGTTCACCGGGAAGTTCGCGGCCACGGCCTCGTTGGTGACGGCCTCGATGTCCTGCTTCTGCTGCTCCGACAGGGCGCCCGGCCAGGAGAAGTCGAAGCGCAGGTAGCCGGGCTTGTTCAGCGAGCCGGCCTGCACGGCGTTGGGGCCGAGAACCTGCCGCAGCGCGGCGTGCACCAGGTGCGTGCCGGAGTGGCCCTGGGTGGCACCCTTCCGCCAATCGGGGTCGACCTGCACGAGGACGGTGTCGCCCTCGGTGACCTGACCTTCGAGCACCGTGACCTTGTGCACCCACAGCTGCTTCGCGATCTTCTGCACGTCGTTGACCTTGATGCGCAGTCCGGTCGCGGTAATGGTGCCGATGTCGGCGATCTGGCCGCCGGCTTCGGCGTAGAGCGGGCTGCGGTCGAGGATCAGCTCGACGTCCTGGCCTGCCTGCGCGGCGTGGAGGCGTTCGCCGCCCGTGATGACGGCGAGCACGTTCGCCTCGGACACCAGTTCGGAGAAGCCGGTGAACTCGGTGGGTCCGCGGTCGAGCAGTTCCTTGTACACGGTGAGGTCGGCGTGCGCGTGCTTGCGGGCACGGGCGTCGTCCTTGGCGCGCTGGCGCTGCTCGGCCATGAGCGACCGGAAGCCCTCTTCGTCGACGGACAGGCCGGCCTCGGACGCCATCTCCAGCGTCAGGTCGATCGGGAAGCCGTAGGTGTCGTGCAGCGTGAACGCCTCGGCCCCGCCGAGCACGGTCCGACCTTCGGACTTGACCGCCTCGACGGCACCCTCGAACAGCTTCGAGCCGGTGTCGAGGGTCTTGAGGAACGCCGTCTCCTCACCGACCGCGACCGTTTCGATACGCGAGAAGTCGGTGGCCAGCTCCGGGTAGGACGGGGCCATCGTGTCGCGCACGACAGCCATGAACTGCGCCATCGTCGGGGCGGTCGCGCCGAGCAGGCGCGCCGAGCGCACGATGCGGCGCAGCAGCCGGCGCAGCACGTAGCCGCGGCCGTCGTTGCCGGGGTTGACGCCGTCGACGATGAGCATCGCGGCGGTACGAGCGTGGTCGGCGATGACCCGGAATCGCACGTCGGAGGCGTGCTCGGCGCCGTAGCGGCTGCCGGTCAGTTCCTCTGCCTTGTCGATGACGGGACGGAGCAGATCGGTCTCGTAGACGTTCTCGACGCCCTGCAGCAGGAAGGCGACGCGCTCGACGCCCATGCCGGTGTCGATGTTCTTCTTCGGCAGCGGCCCGAGGATCGGGTAGTCCTCCTTGGCACCGCCCTCGCCGCGCTCGTTCTGCATGAACACGAGATTCCAGATCTCGATGTAGCGGTCCTCGTCGGCTTCCGGGCCGCCCTCGACACCGTATTCCGGGCCGCGGTCGTAGAAGATCTCCGAGCACGGACCGCACGGGCCGGGGATGCCCATGGACCAGTAGTTGTCCTTCATGCCGCGCCGCTGGATGCGTTCCTCGGGCACACCGACCTCGTCGCGCCAGATACCGAACGCCTCGTCGTCGTCGAGGTACACCGTGGCCCAGAGCTTCTCCGGGTCGATGCCGTAGCCGCCCTCCTCGACGGACCCGGTGAGCAACGACCAGGCGTGCTTGATCGCCTCGCGCTTGAAGTAGTCGCCGAAGGAGAAGTTGCCCGCCATCTGGAAGAACGTGTTGTGGCGGGTGGTGATGCCCACCTCTTCGATGTCGAGGGTGCGCACACACTTCTGCACCGACGTGGCCCGCGGGAACGGCGGGGTCTGCTGACCGAGGAAGTACGGGACGAAGGGGACCATGCCCGCGTTGACGAACAGCAGATTCGGGTCGGCGAGGATCAGCGAGGCGCTGGGCACTTCGGTGTGGCCGGCCTTCACGAAGTGGTCGAGAAAGCGCCTGCGGATCTCGTGGGTCTGCACGTCATGGTCCTTCGGGGTCTGGCGGTGTGGTGTGTGCCCGCGGTAGGGCTGCCGACTCCGACGAATCGGCCATCGTTCAGCTTATCGCGACTTCCGAAGGCGGCGTCGGTCCCCTCACCGGGACCGCCTTTTCCACGGTGAGGCCGGCTCTCTATCCTTTCGGGCAAGAGAGACATAACGGACTCTCGGTGCCGAAGATTGGAGCATCAGTGTCTGGACAGAACGCGCACGGCACGGACACGTGTGACACGGACAGAGGGGTCGCCGAGCGGGCCCGCACCCTCGCGGACGCACTCGCCGCCTCGCTCGACACGTTATTCGACCACATCGAGACGACCCGGCGCATCCCGGAGCAGGAACTGCAGCGGCTCACCGAGATCGTGGCCGGCTGGAACGACACCGTAGCGCAGCTCGACGTCGCCGCCCGGCCCGCGGGCGTGACCGCCCTCTAGCCACGCACGATGCGCCGCAGCTTCGGCACCCGCGCTCCCAGTTCCCGTTCCGCGCCGTGCGCGGTGGGCTTGTAGTAGTCCACGCCCACGAGTTCGTCCGGCGGATACTGCTGCGCCAGGACCCCGTCGGGATGATCGTGCGGATAGCGGTAGCCGATCGCGTTGCCCAGCCCCTGCGCCCCCTTGTAGTGGCCGTCGCGCAGGTGCGGCGGCACCGGCCCGGCCCGGCCTGCCTTCACATCCGCGATCGCCGCGCCGAGCGCTGCGGTCACGGCCCCCGACTTCGGTGCCGTCGCGATGTGGATCGTGGCCTGCGCCAGGGCGAGCTGCGCCTCGGGCATTCCGACCTGCTGCACGACCTGCGCGGCAGCGACCGCGGTCTGCAGGGCGGTCGGATCCGCCATACCCACCTCTTCACTCGCCTGGATCATCAGCCGCCGCGCGATGAACCGGGGGTCCTCCCCCGCGACGATCATCCGCGCCAGATAGTGCAGTGCCGCGTCGACGTCCGAGCCGCGCAGCGACTTGATGAAGGCGCTGGCCACGTCGTAGTGCTGGTCGCCGTCGCGGTCGTAGCGGACCGCGGCCTTGTCGATGCTCGATTCGACGGTCGGCAGATCGATGACCGCGTCGCCGCCGGCAGCCCGATCCACCGCCGTCTCGGCCGACGCCTCGAGTGCCGTCAGCGCCCGCCGAGCGTCACCGCCGGCGAGCCGCACCAGGTGATCGAGCGCATCGTCGGTGATCGCGACCGTGTCGGCGAGCCCGCGCGGATCGGTGCGGGCACGTTCGAGCAGGGCGCGGATGTCCTCGGGCGAGAGCGGCTGCAACTGCAGCACCAGCGACCGCGACAGCAGCGGCGCGACCACGGAGAACGACGGGTTCTCGGTGGTGGCCGCGACGAGCAGCACGATGCGGTTCTCGACGGCGGCCAGCAGGGCGTCCTGCTGGGTCTTCGAGAACCGGTGGACCTCGTCGATGAACAGCACGGTCTGCTCGCCCTGGGCAAGCCGACGCCTCGCGAGTTCGATCACGCCGCGCACGTCCTTGACGCCGGCCGAGAGCGCGGACAACGCCTCGAATCTGCGGCCGGTGGCCCCGGAGATCAGCGAGGCGAGCGTGGTCTTGCCGGTGCCGGGCGGCCCGTAGAGCACGACGGACGCCGCGCCCGAACCCTCCACCAGCCGTCGCAGCGGCGCCCCCGGCGCGAGCAGGTGCTGTTGCCCGACGACCTCGTCGAGACTGCGCGGGCGCATCCGGGCCGCGAGCGGTGCGCCCGGGCCGCTGGGCCCGAGGTTCGCGCGTCGGATCGACGGCTCGGGTTCCGGTTCCGGCGCCGTCGGCGCCTCGAACAGGGCATCCGGAGAAGCGGCAGGATCGTCCGCCCCGAAGAGATCACTCACGCCCACGACGCTACAAGGCCCGGCGGACACGCGGCACGGGCCGCCACCGCGCGTGAACATCGGGGATACCCGTGTGTCGGTCTTTACCTCGACCCGAGGGTGTGGTCGGATCGGCCGGTGCCCCCTACTTCGCCAGGCCCGCGGGTTCCCAGGCGGGTTGTGCTGCGTTCCGGCGCGATCGCCGTCGGCGTCGCCGCTTTCGGGACGTCCGTTCCCGCGTCGGCAGTCCCGGCTGCGTTCGCGCACGGCATCGCCTCCGGAGATCCGCTTCCCGACCGGGTGATCCTGTGGACCCGGGTCACCCCGTCCCCCGAGTCGACGCCCGGCTCCGGGCTGGGCCCGGACACCGCGGTGCGCTGGGAAGTCGCGTCCGACGAGAGTTTCCGCGAGGTGACCGCGTCCGGCACGGTCACCGCGACCGCGGCGGACGACCACACCGTGAAGGTCGACGCGACCGGTCTCGACCCGGACACCACCTATTTCTATCGGTTCACCGTGCTCGGATCCGGTGCGGTCTCCCCGATCGGGCGGACCCGCACGGCTCCCGGCGACGACACCAGCCCCGATCGGCTCCGGTTCGGTGTCGTCTCGTGCGCGAACTGGGAGGACGGCTACTTCTCCGCGTACCGGCACCTCGCGGCCCGCACGGATCTCGACGCGATCGTGCACCTCGGCGACTATCTGTACGAGTACGCGACCGGCGAGTTCGCGCCGCGCAGCGGGCCGGTGCGACGCCATGCGCCGCTGCACGAGACCGTCACGCTCACCGACTACCGCATCCGGCACGGCGAGTACAAGACCGATCCGGACGTTCAGGCGCTGCACGCGCGGCTGCCGTGGATCGTCACGTGGGACGATCACGAATCCGCGGACAATGCCTGGTCCGGCGGCGCCGAGAACCACGAGCCCGCGATCGAAGGCTCCTGGGCCGATCGCATCGCCGCGTCCCGCCGCGCGTACCTGGAATGGATGCCGGTGCGGACCACGGGCGCGGACCCGCGGTTGTATCGGCGGCTGCGGTTCGGTGACCTGGCGGAACTGTCGATGCTGGATCTGCGCAGCTACCGATCCGCGCAGGCCCACTTCGGTTCGGGCGTGCGGGCGGTCGAAGACCCGGCCCGCACGATCACCGGTGCCGAGCAGATGGCCTGGCTGACCGCCGGGATCACCAGCTCCCCCACGCGCTGGCAGCTCGTCGGCAATCCGGTGATGTTCTCACCGCTGCTGGTGCCACCACTCGATGCGCACACGACGGCTGCGTTGACCGAGCTCCTGGGCGTCCCCTCGACCGGAGTTCCCGTCAACCTGGACCAGTGGGACGGATACGCCGCCGACCGCCGTCGGGTGCTCGACGCGATCACCGCGGCCGGGCGCCGCAACGTCGTGTTCCTCACCGGTGACATCCACACGTCGTGGGCGTGCGACGTCCCGGTCGATCCGGCCGCCTATCCGGCGGCGGGCACCGCCGCGACCGAACTGGTCGTCACGTCGGTGACCTCGCAGAACATCGACGATCTTCTCGGCATCCCGCCGCGCACGTCCTCTCCCGGCATCGAGTCGGCGATCCGCGAGCTCAACCGTCACGTGCGCTATGTGGAACTCGACTCGCACGGTTTCGCGGTCCTCGACGTCACGCCCGACGCCGTGCAGATGGACTGGATGTACGTGCTGGATCGGGCAGATCCGGCGACCCCTGCGCGGTACGGCGCGAGCATGCGGGTGGCCGCCGGGTCGGCTCGCGTCGAGCCGGCGGCCCCACTGGGCGATGTCGTGCGCTGACGAGCGCCTGACGTACGCGCCCTGTCTAGACGTCCTCGCGACGACCCCGGATGCACGCCAACACGTCGTTCGCGTGCTCGGCGACGTCGTCGTGTCCGGTAGCGGCGGCGAAACCGGCGAGCAGCGACCACCGCGCCTCGAGCGCATCGAGCCGGTGCACCGACAGCTGGTGTGTCCGCACCGACGCGATCCGGGCGTGGTCCTCGGGGAGGTACAGCTCGGTGCTCAGCCACACGCAGGCGAGCTGCGCGTCGAGCAGACGCGTGACGAACACTTCGTCGAACGCCAGCTGCGGCCACATCGCCACGACCTCGGCGCGCCACGCGTCCGCCATCGCCCGGACCCGGTCGGGGGTCAGCGGTGCGGTGCACAGGCAGGCGGGGAACGAGGTGAGCGCGTAGGCGATGTCGAGGGTGGCGTCCCGGAAGCCGCCCCACTCGTAGTCGAGGAACTGCACGCCTTCGTCGCCGACGACGATGTTGTCGGGGCACAGCTCCGACGGGCTGAAGGCCCGGAACCGTCCGCCGGTGAACAGGTTGGCGGCCCGGTCCGCACGGTCGAGCACGGACTGCGGGACGGTGAGCCCGAAGTCGCGGGCGAGCAGGTCGGGCACCGCGCGGATGGCCTGCACCGCCTGCTGGGCCATCACGTCCGCACAATTGCCGATGTCGGCGCGGCGCAGCAGCGCGGCGAAGTCCTCTTCGCGGCCAACGGTCGCGGCGTGCATGCGGCCGAGGGCCTGCGCCAGGGCCATCAGGGTGTTGCCGACGGTGTCGGCGTCGCCGCTGCGCAGCAGCGAGGCGAGCGGGGTCGCGTCGCCGAGATCGCTGAGAACGAGCAGGCGGGTTTCGAAATCGTAGGCGAGCAGTTCGGCACCGGGCCGGTTGTCCTTCGCGAGGGCGGTCGCGAACTGGTAGGACACCGCCTCACGCAGGAACGCGACCTCCTCGTCGGTTTCGGCGCCGCGGAAGTCGACGTGTCCGATACCGCGGGTGCGCGGCAGTTGCTTGAGGACCAGGGTCCGGGGAAGCGAGAAGGGGTTGGCCGCGACTCGCACGCGGAGGACGGTGGAGAGGCCGCTGCCACCCAGGTCCACGGGGTCGGCGAGGGTCACCGGCGCACCGGTGCGCCGGGTGAGCAGCTTCTCCGCCGCCTGAACAACCTCTGAAATGGGGTCTGCCAATGTTGCAGTCATCGCCTCACAATCTACCTGGTGTGAGGCTCGGGCAGGTCCTGCAGAAGTCTCGATCCGACTAGGACCTAAGGTTCGAAGGACACGGAACGGACGCACGATTCCGCAGGTCCGTCACGGTCGACGCTCCGGCGGACGGAACGACGGATCCGGCCGGTCGAGGTCCGGATTGCCCGGGTCCGTGGCGTGTCGGCGCAGGACGTCGACACGCCACGGACCGGCAGGTCCCAGGGGGCACGGACCGGCAGGTCCCAGGGGGCACGGACCGGAAGGTTCCAGCGGTACGGCCCCGAGGTCCCGGCGCGGACCGGTCGCTTCTACTGGGCCGAGATCGCGGAATCGTCCTTCTTCGCCGCGTCCTTCTTCGGCTCGGGCTTGAAGTCCATGCCGGACTCCTTGCGCTGGGCCTCGCTGATCGGGGCGGGCGCGTCGGTCAGCGGGTCGACGCCGCCGCCGGACTTCGGGAACGCGATGACCTCGCGGATCGAGTCCACTCCGGCGAGCAGGGCCGTGATGCGGTCCCACCCGAACGCGATGCCACCGTGCGGCGGGGCGCCGTACTTGAAGGCGTCGAGCAGGAAGCCGAACTGCTCCTGCGCCTCCTCCTCCGAGATGCCCATGACCTTGAAGACGCGTTCCTGCACGTCGGGGCGGTGGATACGGATCGAGCCGCCACCGATCTCGTTGCCGTTGCAGACGATGTCGTAGGCGTAGGCCAGGGCTGAGCCGGGATCGGTGTCGAAGGTGTCGAGGAACTCGGGCTTCGGCGAGGTGAACGCGTGGTGCACCGCCGTCCACGCGGACGAGCCGAGCGCGACGTCGCCGGACGCGGTGGCATCGGCGGCGGGCTCGAACAGCGGCGCGTCGACGATCCACACGAACGCCCATGCCTTGGGGTCGATCAGGTCGAGCTTGCGGGCGATCTCGCCGCGCGCGGCGCCCAGCAGCGCGCGCATCGGCTTGGTGGCGCCGGCGGCGAAGAAGATACAGTCGCCGGGCTTCGCGCCGACGTGGTCGCAGAGGCCGGCGCGCTCGGCGTCGGTGAGGTTCTTCGCGACCGGACCGGAGAGTTCGCCGTCTTCGCCGACCAGGACGTAGGCCAGACCCTTCGCGCCGCGCTGCTTGGCCCATTCCTGCCAGGCGTCGAGCTGGCGGCGGGGCTGGCTCGCGCCGCCCGGCATGACGACGGCGCCGACGTACTCGGCCTGGAACACCCGGAAGGTGGTGTCCTTGAAGAAGTCCTTGCATTCGACCAGTTCGATGTCGAACCGCAGATCCGGCTTGTCGGAACCGAACCGGCGCATCGCCTCGGCGTAGGTCATGCGGGGGATCGGAGTCTGGAGTTCGAAGTCCACGAGCCGCCACAGGGCGTGCAGGATCTCCTCGGCCAGCAGGATCACGTCCTCCTGGGTCACGAAGGCCATCTCGACGTCGAGCTGGGTGAACTCGGGCTGGCGATCGGCGCGGAAGTCCTCGTCGCGGTAGCAGCGGGCGATCTGGTAGTACCGCTCGATGCCGCCGACCATGAGCAGCTGCTTGAACAGCTGCGGGCTCTGCGGGAGTGCGTAGAAGTTGCCGGGCTGCAGGCGCGCGGGCACGACGAAGTCGCGGGCGCCCTCGGGCGTGGAGCGCGTCAGCGTGGGCGTCTCGACCTCGACGAACGAGTGGTGCGCCAGGACCGCGCGGGCCGCGGCGTTGACCTTGCTGCGCAGGCGGATGGCCTTGCCCGGTCCTTCGCGACGCAGATCGAGGTAGCGGTACTTCAGGCGCGCTTCCTCACCGGCCTGGTCGTCGAGCTGGAACGGCAGCGGCGCAGCCTCGTTGAGCACCTCGAGCTTGGTCGCGTTGACCTCGATGGCACCGGTCGGAATGTCGAAGTTCTGGTTGCCGTCGGGCCGCACCTCGACCACACCGGTGACCTTGACGCAGAACTCGGCGCGCAGGCGGTGGGCCTGTTCGAGAACCGCGGCGTCGCGGAAGACGACCTGGGAGACACCGGATGCGTCACGCAGGTCGATGAAGATCACCCCGCCGTGGTCGCGCCGCCGGGCAACCCAACCGGTGAGGGTGACGGACTGCTCGGCGTGCTCGGCTCGCAACGAGCCGGCGAGATGGGTGCGCAGCACGGAATTCCTTTCGAAATGATCAACGAGGTTCTTCGTCGGCTGTAATCCTACGAAAGACACGAGGGCGACGAGGACACCCGTACCCGATTCGACGTGCCAAGCTTGTGCGGCTGTAGCACCTGCAACAAGAAGGCGATGCGATGACGTTCAACGACGGGGCACGGATCGAGGCGGGCCGGGTCCGCCAGGGCGGCGGCGGACGCGGCGGCAAGATCGCCGTCGGCGGCGGCGTGGGCGGCATCCTCGTGCTGATCCTGGCGCTGCTGTTCGGTGGAGATCCCGGCTCGCTGCTCGGATCGGGCACGGTCGATCCGAACACCCAGGCCGGGGCCGGGACCCTGGAGGGCTGCGAGACCGGTGCCGACGCCAACGAGGATGTGGACTGCCGGGTCGCCGCGACCGTGGGCAGCCTCGATCTGGTGTGGGAATCGCAGCTGCAGGCGCAGACGGGCGTGCGCTACGTGCGTCCCGAGGTCGAGATCTTCTCCGGCGCGACATCCACCGGGTGCGGCAACGCCACCAGCGACGTCGGCCCGTTCTACTGCCCGGCCGACCAGACCGCGTACTTCGACACCAGCTTCTTCCAGGAGCTCGTGACCCGCTTCGGATCGAGCGGGGGCCCGCTGGCGCAGGAGTACGTCGTCGCCCACGAGTTCGGACACCATCTGCAGACGCAGCTCGGCGATATCGGCCGCGCGCAGGCCGACCCGCGCGGCCCCGAGTCCGGTGCGGTGCGCACGGAACTGCAGGCCGACTGCTACGCAGGCGTGTGGGCGTACCACGCGGACAAGATGGCGGACCCGAACACCGGTCAGCCCTTCCTCGTCCCGCTCACCAACGACGACGTCCGTGACGCGCTCTCCGCGGCCTCGGCGGTCGGCGACGACCGCATCCAGGCGGCCGCGACGGGTCGGGTGAATCCGGAGGGCTGGACGCACGGTTCGTCGGAGCAGCGTCAGAAGTGGTTCCTCGCCGGTTACCGCACCGGCCAGGTCGCTGCGTGTGACACCTACTCGGCGTCGGACCTCGACAATCCGCCGGCGCTGCGCTGACCTGCCGTACGCCGCAACAACGAAGCCGGGTGCTCGAACGAGCATCCGGCTCTTGCGTTTTCGGGACCGTTTCGACGCTTTCCCACGAATCGTTCGGAGAGGTCGGAAGATCACTTTCCACTATCCTGGAAGATCAGTTTCGTCCTGCCGGGAAGTTCGGTTTCCGAATGCAGAAGATCAATTACGGTCGAATCACGATCGGAATTACACGAATGGCATTTGTCCCTGAACGAACCGCGACGTCCGTGCGGAATCCGACAAAATGCTCGGAAGCAATCTCTTGCCGGAAAACAAAAGAGACCTGCAGGTACATACCTGCAGGTCTCTGATGCGCTAAGACTACTGGCTGCTCAGGCCCGAGAAGAAGTCGAGGGCACCGAACAGGTCGGCGGCGTTGCTGAAGATGTCGGCCAGCGTGGCGAGATCGAGCACGGGTAACTCCTAATTGTGATCTTGTATTTCAGTGACGCCGTCGTGCGCCGCATCAATTGTTACCTCGATCCCGCATTGTGCGCAATTCGGAGACATTTGCGAAAACTCGGACACGATTCGATTAATTATGATTGCGATCACATTTTGTGGCCGATTGCGGCAGGCCCGGCGTAACCTTCGCCTTTTTCTACCCGACTTCCCGGCGCAGCAGCGCGGCCGCGCGAGCGTCGGCCGCGACCAGCGTCACCTGCTCGAGCGCGGTGTGCACCTCGGTGAGAGCGGCGACGGCGTGGCGCACCGCGTCGTCGATCGGCCAGCCCGCGGCACCGCCGGCGATCAGCGGAAAGGCGACCGTCCGGGCGCCCACCGCTTCGGCGGCCGCCAGGCTTCGCGTATACGCCGCGCGCAGCTGCGCAGTGCGATCCTCGGAGTGCGAATAGCGCGGACCCACCGTGTGGACGATCCACGTCGCCGGGAGGTTGCCGGCAGTCGTCGCCACGGCGGCACCCACGCTCAGCCCGTGCGGCAGGGTGGTTGCGCGCAACGTGTCGCAGGCTGCGCGGATCGCCGGTCCACCGGCCCGGTGCACGGCCCGATCCACGCCGCCGTCACCGCTGAAATTCGGGTCGGTCGGATTCACGAGGGCGTCGACGCGCAGGGTTGTGATGTCTCCCTGCACCACCCTGATCCGGCGCCGCGGATCGGTTCCCCGCGGGCCGCCGTTCACAGTGTCCAGCGCGAGCCGGATCAGGTCGTCGGCGGTGTGGCCCGGCCAGCCGTGCAGCATGCGACGCCACCGTGCCGGGATCGCCGCGGCGCCCCATCGCGCTCCGAGCAGCCCACCCGCGATCGCGGCGGTGGTGTCGGTGTCGCCGCCCGCCCGCACCGCGGCCTCGAGCGCGCCGCGCAGGTGCTCCTCGCCGGCACCGGAGGTGGTGGTGATCGCCCACCACGCGGTCTGCAGGGCGTGTACGACCCAGCCGTTGTTGGCGAAGTCGGCGGGCGTGCCGCGTTCCGCCTCGTCGAGCAGCGGGCGCCAGAAGTCGGCGACCTCGGGTGACGCGATCTTCAGGAAGCCGCGCACACCGTCGAAGGTTCCGTACAGCACCGCGTGCCGGATGGCGTGGGACCACAGGCGGCACGCCTGTTCCGCGGTCGGATCGTCGTGCGTGAGCGCGCTGATCTGCGCGGCAGCTTCGAGGCATCCGGCCCCGTCGTCCAGATAGGCGAGTGCGACGGGAGCGGTACGCATGAGCGATCCGTTCCCCGCTTTGCGGCCGGTCAACGCCCGGGCATGCGCCTGCATGGTGGCGGCGTCGCCCGCGCGACGACCCAGGACGTTGCGCGTCTGGTTGCCGATGTCCTTCGGATTCGAGTCGTACCAGCGGACGAACTCCGCGGCGACCGCATCGAGGCCGCGGCCGCGCCCGATGTCGACGCCGGTCGCCGCGACGGACGCGATCGCCAGGGCCATGGCGGTGTCGTCGGTCCACTCCCCCGGCTCCCACGCGAACGTGCCGCCGCCGATCATGTCGATCCTCGTGACGGCCGAGGGGTAGGTGAATTCGTAACCGGCCCCGAGGGCGTCGCCCGCGGCGGTTCCGAGCAGTACCCCGACGGCCCGATCCCTCTGCTGTGCAGTCACATTCATTGCAGCCTCCTCATTAGATCAAGATTGCGCTAAGGTTAGATCAGCATTGCGCTAATATGCAAACGTGAGTGCACCGAAGGATCGGGCGGGCAAGACCCTCGCCGACTACGACCGCCCCTCCGTCGCCGTCGATGTCGCGGTGCTGACCTGTCTGGACGGCGAGCTACGGGTCCTGGTCGTGGATCATCATCTCGGCGGTCGCGCTCTCCCCGGCACATTCCTGCACCGCGGCGAGCGTCTCGTCGACGCCGCCGAGCGCGCACTCCGGGACAAGGCACACATCACCGGCCTGAAGTTCCACCAGCTGCGGATGTTCGACGATCCCGACCGCGACGAACGCGGCTGGGTGATCTCGATGGCGCACACCGCCGCGGTCCCCGTCACCGACCTGCCCGACGACGCGACACTACACGTCGTCCACGGCGGCACGGTCGACGGTGATCTCGCGTTCGACCACGCCGATATGGTGCGGCTGGCCGTCGACGACCTGCGCGCACGCTACGCGGCACAGGTCGACCCCGATCGGCTGCTCGGCGAGGAGTTCACCGTGCTCGATCTGCGCCTGCTGTACGAGGCGATCTTCGACCGGCCGCTGCAGAAGGACTCGTTCCGCCGCCACGTCGTCGCGGCCCTCGACAGCACCGGACGGCTGTCGAATCCCGGGCACGGCCGGCCCGCCGAACTGTTCCGCCGACGCGGGGCCGCACAGCTTCCGGCGCAGGCCGCGGTCCTGCTCACCGGCTGAGTTTGCCCCGCGCGGTCCGCGGGTATCTGGCTCACGCCGAGCCGAGGAGGGCAGCACTGTGACACAAGCGGACGACAGCGGTCCGGGGACACGAGCCGACGACAAGGGTCCGGGCCACGAGCTCAGCGGCATCGTGGACGACCTGGAACGCAAGATAGAGCGTGAGCGCGACGAACGCGATGTTCCGGGGAGCAGGTCCGACCGGGAAGATGTCGAACCCGTCGAACCCGGGGACGAGGCACCCGACTGAGCCGTGAGGTCAGGGCCTCCGCGCCGCCGTGAACAGTGTGACGAGAATTGCGATGCCGCTGCCGACGATGCCCAGCCCCAGCAGGATTCGCACGACGAGCGGCCAGTCGAACGCGTCGGTCCCGAAGTCGAACGGGAACACCTGCCAGATCCGCAGCAGCGCGACGAGACCGACCGCCGTGGTGGCGATGTCACCGAGCGCCTTCAGCCACCGCGGATCCCGCACCAGATACACCAGATTCGCCACGAGACCGACGACGATCGAGGCGTTGACCCATCCCAGCACCGCCGGTGTGTCCTCGGTGAGGAAGGGCACCACCTCCCAGCCGGGCCGGACGTTGATCGCATACAGCATCGCGGCGTCGATCAGCACCGCCACGACGTAACCCACGCGGCGAGCCGCGGCCGACCTGCTGCGATCGGATGTTTCGGATGTCGCGCCCACCGAACCCCCTACCCGGACACCACCTGGGACGTCCCACCGCCATCCCACAGTGCGCCTCCGTTCCACCGAAGGCAACAGGTGGTATCCACGGTCGTGACCAGGAAGACCCGACACCGAGAGCACCCGGCGAGGAAACGGCATCGTCCTCCGAGCGGGGCGGCTCCGCCACCGGCGCGGTACGTCGAGGATCCGACGCTGCCCCCGGCCTGGCTCGTCGACATCGACGGCACTCTCGCGCACATGAGCGACCGCAGTCCCTATCACTGGCACCGGGTGGGTGAGGACACCGTCTCCCCCGCCGTCGAGGCCGCGGTCAGAGCGTTCGCCGCCGCGCCCGACGGGTTCGCCGTCGTGCTGCTCTCGGGCCGCGACGGCGTCTGCCGTCCCGAGACCGAGGAGTGGCTCGCCCGGCACGAGATCCCGTACGACGAGCTGTACATGCGCGCGGCCGGTGACAATCGCAAGGATTCGATCGTCAAGGCCGAGTTGTTCGACGCCCACATCCGGCACCGCTACCGCATCGTCGCGGTCCTCGACGATCGCGATCAGGTGGTGCGCATGTGGCGGCGGATGGGCCTGGTGTGTTTTCAGGTCGCCGAGGGCCACTTCTGAACCGGCGCACCGTCGGTCAGGTCTCGCACCTGCGCGTAGCGCTCCCGCACGTGCGGAGTCGGGTCGGCTTCGAAACGCCGGACCGCACCCGGCTCCCAGGCCGGAGGCTCGTCACCGCCGCGCAGCGTCCAGGCGGCCTGCCGCGCCGCGCCGCGCGCGACGTACTCACCCGGTTCGGGGACGTCGACGGGCATACCGAGGACGGCGGGGGCGACTTCACACAGTGCCCGCGAGCGGGCTCCACCCCCGATCAGCAGCACCCGGCGCACGTGCGTGCCCTGCGCGACGATGTGGTCGATGCCCTCGGCGAGCGAGCAGAGCAGACCTTCGACGGCGGCGCGCGCGAGATGCGCCGGGGTCGCGGTGGCCAGGTTCAGTCCGTGCAGGGCGCCCGTGGCGTCGGGCCGGTTCGGGGTCCGCTCCCCCTCGAGGTACGGGACCAGCACCAGGCCGCCGCTGCCCGGCGGGGCCGACAGTGCCAGGCGGGAGAGTTCGGCGTGGTCGACGCCGAGCATCGTCGCCGTGGCGTCGAGAACTCGGGCACCGTTGAGCGTGCACACCAACGGCAGGTGCCGCCCGGTCGCATCGGCGAAGCCCGCGACGTAACCGTCGGCGTCCCGCGCGGGTGTCGGCGAGACGGCGGACACCACCCCCGAGGTGCCGATCGAGACGACGACGTCGCCCTCACGGACATCGAGCGCCAGGGCCGCGGCGGCGTTGTCACCGGCGCCCGGGCCGAGTACCGCGCCCGACGGGGTCCGCCCCACTTGCTCGGCCGGCCCGGCGACCCGCGGGAGAACCGGAGGACGGCGGCGCAGCGCCAGTTCGAGCAGATCGCGGCGGTAGGTGTCGGTTGCCGCGTCGAAATATCCGGTGCCGCTGGCGTCGCTACGGTCGGTGACCAGAGCGTCGAGGGTCCGGTCGGTGCGCAGGGTCCAGGTGAGCCAGTCGTGCGGCAGGCACAGGGCAGCGGTGCGCCGTGCGTTGCCGGGTTCGTGGTCGGCGAGCCACCGCGCCTTCGCAACGGTGATCGCGGCGAGCGGAACCACGCCGACGGCGTCGGCCCACGTCGCGACGCCACCCAGTTCATCGACGAGATCCTGTGCAGCAGAAGATGATCGGGTGTCGTTCCACAGCAGCGCATCGCGCACGACGGCACCCTCGACGTCGAGGCACACCATGCCGTGCTGCTGCGCACCGACCGCGACGGCCGCGACGTCGTCGAGCCCCCCGGCCTCGGCACACGCCAGCTCGTAGGCCGACCGCCACGCCACCGGATCCACTTCGGTGCCGGACGGATGCGCCGCGCGGCCCTCGCGCACGACGGCACCGGTCTCGGCGTCGCACACGACGACCTTGCAGGACTGCGTGGAGGAGTCGACTCCGGCGACGAGCACGGACGGGCCGACCCCCTCGACGGGGGTCACGCGACGCCCTCCTGCGCGGCGTCCCGCTCGGCACGGGTGGGCAGGTCGGCTCCGGCACGCGCGACAGTCAGCGCCGACGTCCACGCCGCCGTCCCGAGCACGTCGCGCAGGTCGTCGACCGTGATGGCACGCAACGCGTCCCGCCGGTCGGCACCGAGCAGGCCGCGGGTCCACAGTCCGTCGAGCAGTCCGGCGGTGAACGCATCGCCGGCACCGACGGTATCGGCCACCTCGACCTGTACCGCCGGGACCTCGACGACACCAGCCGCGCACACCGCCACGGCGCCTTCCGCGCCGCGGGTGACGACGACGATCGCCGGTCCGCGCGAGAGCCAGTCGCGTGCGGTGTCGAGTGGGTCGCGGTCGGGCGCGAACCACGCGAGGTCCTCGTCGCTGGCCTTGACGACGTCGGCGAGCGCGACGAGGCGTTCGATGCGGGCCCGGCCCCGGGCGACATCGGAGATCAGCGCCGGCCGGATGTTCGGGTCGAAACTCACCGTGGATGCGCTCGACTGCTGCGCAACCAGTTCCGCGATGAGGTCGCAGCCCGGTTCCAGCACGACGGCGATGGACCCGGTGTGCACGAGGACGGCGTCGACCGTGGGCGGGGGTTCGACGGGATCCCAGGCGATGTCGAATTCGTAGTGGGCGGCGCCTCGGTCGTCGATCGTGGCCTGTGCGGTGGCGGTGCGTTCGGCGGCGGCACTGCCCGGGGTCAGGCTCACGCCGGATCCGGCAAGGTGGTCGATGATGCGGGTGCCCCGCGGATCGTCCGCGACCCGCGTCGTGAACCGCACCGCCCGGCCGAGACGTCCGAGTCCCACCGCGACGTTGAGCGGGCTTCCACCCACGTGTTCGACGGGTTCCTTCCCGTCCCGCTGCACGATGTCGACGAGCGCTTCTCCGACCACCAGCGCGTGCCCGTTCATCGGTGTTCTCCCGCAAGCACTTCCAGCGTGGCCCGTGCACCGTCGCGGTGCAGGGTGTCGAGCGCCCCGGTGTAGGCGTCGACGAACCGGCGGTTGCCGGCGAGATCGCCGAACACCTCGGTGTTCTCGACGAACGCGGTGGGGTGCGACCGTTGCCGGCGCGCGAGGGGAACGAGCGTGTCGGCGAGCCGGTCGACCACCTCGATGGGTTGCCCGTGTTCGTCGACGCCCTCGGCGTAGCGGGCCCACGACGCGACGATGGCGGCGGACAGTCGCACGGGACCTCCCGCGGCCAGGTTCTCCCGAATCACCGGCACCAGCCATTTGGGGATCCGGTCGGACGATTCGGCACACAGCCGGGCGACGGTGTCGCGGATCTCGGGGTTGGCGAATCGTTCGATGAGCGTGCGCTTGTAGTCGTCGAGATCGATACCCGGCACCGGTTTCAGTGTGGGTGTGGCCTCGCGGTCCATGTAGTCGCGGAGGAATCCGGCGATGAGCGGGTCCTGCGCGGCGTCGTGGACGAGCCGGTATCCCATCAGATACCCGAAATAGCCGAGCCCCTGGTGACCGGCGTTGAGCAGGCGCAGTTTCATCAGTTCGTAGGGCGCGACGTCGTCGACGACCTGCACCCCTGCCTTCTCGAAGGGGGGCCGGCCGTCCGCGAAATCCTCCTCGAGGACCCACGCGGCGAACGGTTCGGCGGCGACCGGCCAGCGGTCCTGCACGTCGAAGCGTTCGGACAGCGCCGTCACGACCTCGTCGGTCGTGACGGGGGTGATCCGGTCGACCATCGAGTTCGGAAACCGGACGTTGTCGGAGATCCACTGTGCCAGTTCGGGATCGACGAGCCGGGCGTAGGCGGTGAACACCCGCCGGGCGACGTCGCCGTTGCCTTCGATGTTGTCGCAGGACATCACCGTCGGCGCCCGCAGTCCACGGGCACGCCGACGGGCGAGAGCCTCGGTGACGAGCCCGAACACGGTGGCCGGCGGCTCGCCGGAGTCGAGGTCGCGCCGGACCGCGGGATCGTCGGCGTCGAATTCCCCGGTGTGGTGCCGAATGTTGTAGCCGCCCTCGGTGATGGTCAGCGAGACGATCCGCGTGGTCGGCGCCGCGAGGAGTTCGACGACGGCCTCGGGATCGTCGGGGGCGTAACGGTAGTCGACGATCGATCCGATCACCCGCGGCTCCCATCTGCCGTCCGGGTGCGTGAGGACGAGAGTGTAGAGACCGTCCTGCTCGTCGAGGGCCTCCTGCATCCGGCGGTCGCGCGGCATCACCCCGACGCCGCAGATGCCCCAGTCCTGCGCGAGCCCCTGCTCGAGGAGCCGGTCGACGTACATGGCCTGGTGGGCGCGGTGGAAGCCGCCGACACCGAAGTGCACGATGCCGACGGTGACGTCCTCGCGGCGATAACTCGGTACGGGTACCTGCAGGTGGGGCAGTGTCTGCCGGCTCACGCGCATGGTGGTCATTCCTCTCCGGGCCGATCGGTCACGTCGACGACGGCCTTGATGTTCCCGGGCGTCCGGTCGGATTCGAGCGCCTCGGCGGTCTTGTCGAGCGAGAACCGCGCGGTGACCATGGTGTCGAGATCCACCCGTCCCGACTCGACGAGGGCGAGCGCCGTCGGCCACGTGTTCGCATAACGGAACACGCCGGTGAGGACGAGTTCGCGGTTCTGAATGATCTGCACCGGAAGCGTCATCGTCTCCGCGCCGGCGCCGACGAGTACGACGGTGCCTCCGGGACGGACCGCCCGGATCCCGGAGTCCACCGCGCTCGGAGCGCCGGAGGCGTCGATGTAGCTGTCCACCTGCAGGCTCGCCGGGTCGTCCACGCGCGGGTCGAGTGCGCGGGTGGCACCGTACGACAGTGCGCTCGTGCGGCGTCGTTCGTCGAGGTCGGTCACCACGATCTCGAGCGCACCGAATGCCCGGGCGACCTGGGCGACGACGATGCCGACCGGTCCGGCCCCGGTGACCAGGACGCGCGATCCGGCCGTGATCCGGGCCTTGCGCACGGCGGCGATGCCGACGGACAGCGGTTCGCACAGGGCCGCGGCGTCGTCCGAGACGGCCGCCGGCACGGGGTGCGCGAAGGCGGCGCCGATGGTGACGTACTCGCACAGCGCCCCGTCGACGGGCGGGGTGGCGAAGAACCGCATGTGCGGGCACAGGTTGTAGTCGCCGCGCCGGGTCTCCTCGGTGAGCGGATCGGGGCGTTGCGGTTCGATCGACACCCGCTCTCCGATCCGGTGCGCGGGCACACCCTTGCCCACGGCGACGACGACCCCGGCGGCTTCGTGCCCCAGGACGAGGGGGCCGGTGACGACGAACTCGCCGATTCGCCCTTCCCGGTAGTAGTGCGTGTCCGATCCGCACACCCCGACCGTGGTGACCCGGACGAGGACGTCCCCGGGGTCGGGAGCGGGTACGGGTCGCTCCTGCATCTCGATTCGGCCCGATTCCACGAGAACCGCGGCGCGCATGGTTCGGGGGATCGAAGCGACGACTGTTGTGTAGGTCACACTGCGATGCTAGCGTAGTGAGCAAATGAACGCACCTATGAGCAAATGCTCACAAGTCAAGGAGAGCGTGTGACCACGCCCGGCACGACCACCACCGCAGAGAAGGACACCTCGGCGACACCCGAGGACCTGCGCCTCGCCGTGCGCGCCGCGACGCTCTACTACCTCGACGGACTCACCCAGGCCGAGGTCGCGCAACGCCTCGGGGTCTCCCGGCCCACCGCGGGCCGCCTGGTGGCCCGGGCCCGAGCCCAGGGAATCGTCCGCATCGAGGTCGCCGTGCCGCCGTCCCTGCGCGACGACCTGCACGCCGACCTCGAACGCGCCCTCGAGGAGCGGTACGGCCTCACCGAGGCCGTGGTGGTCGGCGCCCGCGTCGACGACACCGGCCCGGTCGAGGACTCCGCGAGCTTCGCCGCACTCGGGCGTGCCGCCGCAGCTCTGCTCACCCGCCGCATCCGCCCGACCGATACCCTCGGGTTCACGTGGGGACCGGAAACCGTCGCCGTCGCGCAGGCCCTGCCCTCCGGTGTCGCCGCATGCGCGCGGATCGTCCAGCTCGACGGCTCGGCCTCCGCGAGCACCTACCAGACGGGCACCGAGTTCGTCCTCGGCCGGTGCGCGGAACAGCTCCGGGCACAACCGCTTCGGCTTCCCACTCCCCTCTACGCCGACGCGGCGACCGTGGCGTCGATGCGCGCCGACTCGCTCATCTCCCGCACCCTGGAAATCGGCCGCAGCGCCGACATGATGATCTACGGGGTCGGCGCCGTCTCCACGGCCACCACCCTGTTCGAGGGCAGTTTCCTCGACACCACCGTGCTCGACGAACTCGACAGCCTCGGCGCCGTCGGGGAGATCGGCGGCCGGTTCTTCCACACCGACGGCACCCCCGTCCGCGGCGACCTCGAGGCACGTACGATGTCCGTTCCGCTCGAAGATGTAAGAGACTGCACCACAACGATTCTCGTCACCGGAGGGCAATCGAAGCACCGCGCCGTCCTCGGCGCGCTCCGCGGTGGGCTCGCCACGATGCTCGTGTGCGACATCGCCTGCGCCCAGTACCTGCTCGGTACGGATCGGGCACCCGAGACCGCCTCCGTGCACGACGAGGCAGCACCCTTCGCCGACGGATGAACAGCACCCGTCGCCGACGGACGAACAGCACCCGTCGCCGACGGACGAACAGCACCCGTCGCCGACGGACGAACAGCACCGAAACGAGGTAGTCCATCGTGCCTACAGCAAGAAGATCCACCCGCGCGGCCGTCGCGGGCGCCGCAACCCTGTGCCTCGCGCTCAGCGGGTGCGCCGGCGCCGGATCCCTCGGCACATCCGGCCGGACCGTCACCATCGCGATGGTGTCGAACTCCCAGATGCAGGACGCACAGCAACTCGCGTCGCAGTTCGAAGCCGAGAATCCCGAGATCGACCTGAAATTCGTCACCCTCTCCGAGAACCAGGCCCGCGCCAAGATCACCGCCTCCACGGCGATGGGCGGGGGCGAGTTCGACGTCGTGATGATCAGCAACTACGAGACGCCCCAGTGGGCGGAGTATGGGTGGCTGACGAACCTGTCGCCGTACATCGAGCAGACCGAGGGCTACGACGCGGACGACATCATCCCCTCGCTGCGGGAAGCACTGTCGTACGAAGGCGATCTGTATTCGGTGCCGTTCTACGGCGAATCGTCGTTCCTCATGTACCGCAAGGATCTGTTCGAGGAAGCCGGAATCACGCTGTCCGATCCCCCGACCTGGACCGAGGTCGCCGACGCCGCCGCGCGACTCGACAGCCCGGACGTGAACGGGATCTGTCTACGCGGCAAGCCCGGCTGGGGCGAACTGCTCGCGCCGCTCGACACCGTCGTCAACACGTTCGGCGGCCGGTGGTTCGACGAGAACTGGAACGCGCAGCTGAACAGTCCCGAGTTCCGCGAGGCCGTGCAGTTCTACGTCGATCTCGTCCGCGAGTACGGCCAGCCCGGCGCTGCCACGAGCGGATTCAGCGAGTGCGCAACGCAACTCGCCCAGGGCCGGGTCGCCATGTGGTACGACTCGACGTCCGCGGTGTCGACGCTCGAGGATCCCGCGTCGAGCAACGTCGTGGGGAAGATCGGGTACGCGGCGGCTCCGGTGCGGGAGAAGGACCCCTCCGGCTGGTTGTACACGTGGTCGCTCGGCATCCCCGCGAGCAGTGAACACACCGACGACGCGTGGAAGTTCATCTCGTGGATGACCGACCGGGACTACCTGCGCACCGTCGGCGAGCAACTCGGCTGGGAACGGGTTCCGCCGGGCAGCCGGTTGTCGACCTACGAGATTCCCGAATACGCCGAGGCCGCAGCGGCCTACGGTCCGATCACCCTCGAATCCATCGAGACCGCCGATCAGAAGAACCCCACGGTCGACCCCGTTCCCTACACGGGCATCCAGTTCGTGGCCATCCCCGAGTTCCAGGATCTCGGCACCCGGGTCAGCCAGCAGATCAGCGCGGCCATCGCCGGACGTCAGACGGTCGACGAGGCACTCGAGCAAGCACAGAAGTACGCCGAGGCCGTCGGCGAGACCTATCGGGAGGCGTCGTCATGACCGCACCTGCAGCGCAGCGTCCGACACCGGACACGACCGAGCGCATCCGTTCGCTCCGGGACTCCAAGGAGGAGAGGGTCTCGCGGGCCGAGGGCTGGCGCCGGCGCGGTCCTCTGCTCCCGGCCCTGATCTTCACGATCGTGGTCACCCAGGTTCCGTTCCTGTTCACCCTGTACTACTCGACGCAGTCGTGGAACCTCGTCCGCCCCGGCTCCCGCCGGTTCGTCGGCCTCCAGAACTACGTCGACGTCTTCCAGGACAGCCAGTTCTGGCAGGTGGCGATCAACACCGTCGTCCTCATCGTCGGCACGGTGCTGGTCTCGGTAATCCTCGGCCTGATGCTCGCCCTGCTGCTGGACCGGGCCTTCCTCGGGCGCGGCATCGCCCGGACGCTGCTGATCACACCGTTCCTCGTCACCCCGGTGGCCGCCGCCCTGGTGTGGAAGACGGCGATGTTCGATCCCGTCTTCGGCATCGTCAACTTCGTGCTCTCGCCGTTCGGTGTCGGCGAGGTCGACTGGATCAGCCGCTTCCCGTTGCCCGCGGTCATGATCGCGCTGATCTGGCAGTGGACGCCGTTCATGATGCTGCTCATCCTCGCCGGCCTGCAGTCGATGCCCCGCGACATCCTCGAGGCGGGCCGGGTCGACGGGGCCGGGGCCTTCGCCCTGTTCCGTGAACTGACGCTGCCGCACCTGCGCCGGTTCATCGAACTCGGCACCGTACTCGGCGCGATCTACCTGGTCAACACGTTCGACGCGATCTACATGATGACCCAGGGCGGTCCCGGCACAGCCAGCGCCAACCTGCCGTTCTACATCTACCAGCGCGCATTCCTGGGCTTCGACATCGGTCAGGCCGCCGCCATGGGCGTGGTGGTCGTCGTCGGCACCATCGTCGTCGCGACCTTCGCCCTGCGCCTGATCTTCACATCGTTCACCGGCAGGGAGGAGGCGGCATGAGCACCACCGTCACGACGCCGCAGGCATCGGACACCGCGGCACCGACCGGCCGCGTCGCCCGGACCGCGCGCAAGCGCAAGAACCGCCGGATGAATCCGTGGGGAGTCGTTGCCTGGATCGCGGCCATCGGCTTCTTCTTCCCCGTCTTCTGGATGGTGCTCACCGCCTTCAAGCAGGAGGCCGACGCCTACTCCGCCCCGCCGAAGTTCTTCTTCTCCCCCACCCTGGACCAGTTCCGCGGAGTGTTCGAGACCGGAGTCGGAACGAGCCTGCTCAACTCGGCGTTCGCCACGATCGTCTCCACGATCCTGGTTCTGCTGCTGGGCATTCCGGCGGCGTTCGCGCTGTCGCTGCGCCCGGTGCGCAAGACCAAGGACGTGCTGTTCTTCTTCATCAGCACCAAGATGCTGCCGATCGTCGCCGCGATCATCCCGCTGTACGTGATCGTCGCCGAGGTCGGTCTGCTCGACAACATCTGGGCCCTGATCGTCCTCTACACGGCGATGAACCTGCCCATCGCGGTGTGGATGATGCGCTCGTTCTTCCTCGAGGTTCCGGGCGAACTCCTGGAAGCGGCGAGCATGGACGGCGCGAGCCTGTGGACCGCGGTGCGGGAGCTGATCCTGCCCCTGGTCTCCCCCGGCATCGCCGCGACCGCCCTGATCTGCGTGATCTTCTCGTGGAACGAATTCTTCTTCGCGGTCAACCTCACTGCCGTTCAGGCACAGACGATTCCGGTCTTCCTCGTCGGCTTCATCACCGGTGAGGGCCTGTACTGGGCGCGGCTGTCCGCCGCGGCGACGATGGCGGCACTTCCGGTCGTCCTCGCCGGTTGGCTCGCCCAGAACAAGCTCGTACGCGGCCTGTCGTTCGGCGCCATCAAGTAGACCCGAACCTCTTTACCAGCAAGGACTTCCATCATGGCTGACATCACCTACGCCAACGCCTCGTGCATCTACGAGAACTCCGACACGTTCGCGGTCGACTCGCTGAACCTCGACATCGAGGACGGTGAATTCGTGGTCCTGGTCGGACCGTCCGGCTCCGGCAAGAGCACGGCGCTGCGGATGCTCGCCGGACTCGAGGACATCGACGAGGGATCGATCTCGATCGGCGGTAAGGACATGACCGGAGTGCCGTCGAAGGACCGGGACATCGCGATGGTCTTCCAGAACTACGCGCTGTATCCGAACAAGACGGTCGCCGAGAACATGGGCTTCGCACTCAAGATGCGCGGCGTGAGCGCCGACGAGCGTCGCCGCAAGGTCGAGGAGGCCGCGAAGATCCTCGATCTCACCGACTACCTCGACCGCAAGCCGGCCAAGCTCTCGGGCGGGCAGCGTCAGCGGGTCGCGATGGGACGCGCGATCGTGCGTGAACCGCAGGTGTTCTGCATGGACGAGCCGCTGTCGAATCTCGACGCGAAGCTGCGCGTGCAGACCCGCACGGAGATCGCGGCGCTGCAGCGACGCCTGGGCACCACCACCGTGTACGTCACCCACGACCAGGTGGAGGCGATGACGATGGGCGATCGCGTGGCCGTGTTGAAGAAGGGGGTGCTGCAGCAGTTCTCCAGCCCCACCGAGCTCTACGACCGTCCCGCCAACGCCTTCGTCGCCGGTTTCATCGGCTCCCCCTCGATGAACCTGCTCACGGCGCGGGTCGCCGACAACGGCGTCGTCGTCGGCAGCACCGTCGTCCCCGTCGAGCGGCAGCGGATCGCCAAGCTGCGCGCGGCCGGCATCGAAGAGGTCACCGCCGGTATCCGGCCGGAGGACTTCGAGATCGCCGACGAGGGCGTCGAGGCCGTCGTCGAGCTCGTCGAGGAACTCGGCAGCGAGTCGTATCTGTATACGCGGATTCCCGGCAGCGGGAACCAGGTGGTCGCGCGGGCGCTGACCCGAACCCCCGCCCGACTCGCCGACACCGTGCACCTGCGCAAGCGCGAAGGCACGGTGCACCTGTTCGACGTCGAGACCGGCGAACGGGTGGGCGACTGACGGCGCTCCGTCGCGACGGCGCGAAGCACCCGCGCAGGTTAGTGTCGGCGGGTGAACGCCCCACGAACCCCCGACGCGCCGGGCACGGACGCGCCCGGCACAGACGACACGCGCGCTCATCCCGTGACGGTCCTCGGACTGGATTTCGTCGGGCTCGTCGTCGGCCTGTTGTTCTTCGCGTGGAGCCTGAGCCCGTCCCTGATCCCCCGGGACTGGTTGTATCAGGGGTTGATCAGCGGCATCACCGCCGTGACCGGCTACGGCATCGGCGTGCTGATCGCCTACCCGGCACGACGGTGGATCGTGCCGCACCTGACATGGTGGCGCCGCCGCCACACGGTCCGGCAGATCACCCAGGCCGTGGTGGCGGTGCTCGTCGTCGCACTGGTGGTCGCGGCGCTGCTCGTCGCCGCCGATCGGCAGAACGAGATCGAAGCCCTCATGGGCATGGACGCAACCTCCTCGTTCGCGTATCTGCGCACCGGTCTCGTCGTCGCCGCCGTCTTCGCCGTGGTGCTGCTGATCGCCCGGGGCCTGCGCCGCCTCGCCGACGCGTTCGCGCGGTTTCTCGGTGCGCGCCTGCACATTCCGGTTCCGATCGCCCACGTGGTCGCCCCGGTCCTGCTGGCCGTCCTCGTCGTCGTGTTCGTCGACCAGGTACTGCTGGCCGGCAGTTCCAAGGCCGCGAACCTGGTCTTCTCCGGCGACAACAACAGCACCGATCCCGGCGACACGCAGCCGGTGGAACCCGAGCGGTCCGGCAGCCCGATGTCGACGGCCCCCTGGGACACCCTCGGCCGGCAGGGTCGCTCGTTCGTCGACGGCGGCGCACGGGCCGCCGAACTGACCGCGATCAACGGCCTTCCGGCGCGTGAACCGATCCGCGTGTACGCGGGGCTGGAATCGGCGCCGGACACCGCCGCCCAGGTCGACCTGGTGCTCGACGAACTCGACCGCACCGGGGCGTGGGATCGGCAGGTGCTCGTGGTCTCCGCGACCACCGGCACCGGCTGGGTCAATCCCGTCGCGGCGGATTCGATCGAGCTGATGTACAACGGGGACACCGCGATCGCCGCGATCCAGTATTCGTATCTGCCGAGCTGGATTTCGTTCCTCACCGACGGGTCCGCGGCAGCTTCCGCGGGCGAGGCGCTGATCGACGGGGTGCAGGAGCGGTGGTCGCAGCTGCCGGAGGATGCGCGTCCCCGGCTGCTCGTCTACGGAGAGAGCCTCGGGTCGCAGTCCGCGGAGGCCGCGTTCGACGACATCGCGGACCTGCGCTCGTCCGTCGACGGGGCGTTGTTCGTGGGACCACCGAATTCGAACACCCTGTGGCGTTCGCTGGTGGACGGGCGCGATCCCGGCAGCACCGAGGTGTTGCCCACCTACCACGGTGGTCTCGAGGTCCGGTTCGCCGACAGCGTGGAAGCGCTGGAACCGAACGGGCAGCCGTGGCTCGACCCGCGGGTCCTGTATCTGCAGCACGCGTCCGATCCGGTCGTGTGGTGGGGCCCGGACCTGCTGTTCACCCGCCCCGACTGGCTCTCCGAACCGCCCGGCCCGGACCGGGTTCCGTCGATGCGCTGGTATCCGATCGTCACGTTCTGGCAGGTGGCCGGCGATGTCATGCGCGGCACCTCACCACCGGTCGGGCACGGGCACAACTACGAGGATCTGATCCCGTACGGCTGGGCCGCGATCGCGCCTCCCGACGGGTGGACCACCGCCGACACCGAGCGGGTCGCGAAGGTGGTCGAAGCCACGGCACTCGAGGACTCGGTGCCGGTCGGCTGAGAAGCTCGGGGCGCCGCCGGACCGCACGCGCGGTCCCGCGACGCCCCTCGACGAATCAGTTTCCGGAGAGGATCTCGTTCAGAGCGTTGCCGTCACCGGAGACGATGGCCTCGACCATCTGCAGGACCAGACCCTCGATCTGGCCACCGACGACCGGAACCTTGACGGTGACCTGGCCGCGGACCTCGAGGACCGCACCGCCGTCGCGAGCGCGCAGCTCGGAGCGCCCCTCGATCGACACCGGGAAGCTGGACGAGCCACCGGTCAGCGTGCCCTGTGCGGCACCGCCCTCGAGCGGGCCCCACTCGTCGGTCCGCTGCATCACCAGCGGTCCGCGCAGAATGCCGCGGACCACAGCCGGAAGTCCCGAGGTGTCGGTCTCGTCGGTGAGCGTGACCTTGACCGTGCCGGGACCTGCCGGGGAAGCGATTTCCACTGAGCCGGTCGTGCTTCCGCCCAGGCGGCCCTTCCAGTACTCCTCGCTGATCAGGGCGGCGTGGACCCGCTCCACGTCGTGGTCGATATCGGCGCTGAAAGAAAATTCTTTGGACATGGGCGCAAACAATAGCGTCCTCCGCGGGGGTCGCCTACAGCGCTCCCGGCAAAGCCGACGACGCCCTGCCGCGGGCCCGTCCGGCCCGGAGAATCAGGCGCCCGGGTGCTCCGATTCGGTCACTTTGCGGGCGAACTCGATGGTCCGCTCGAGGGCGATCCGAGCGTCTTCGAGCGAGAGATCGAACTGGTACTCGTGGCCCAGTTCCGGCTCGTGGTCCTCGGGATAGAACAGGGCGTCGACGGTGACACCGAGGTCGGTGAGCTTCGCAGCCAACGGTTTCGACTGGGTGTTCGTCAGGGGATCGCCGTTGCCGCCGGTGATGTAGGTGGCGGGGAACTCGCCGGTGACCCACCGCAGCGTGGACATCTGCGCGGCCGCCTCCGAGGAGCGGAAGTCCCGGGCCCCCGTGTAGGCCCACAAAGCCTGCTTCACACCCCACCCGATCAGGCCGCCGCTGCCGCCCATCGCGGGAACGTCGTAGATTCCGCAGTTGAGCACCACGCCGCGCAGCCGCTCCGGGGTCAGCGCCGGAGTGATCCCGATCGCGGCGGCATAGGCCGGGTCGGTGACCGCCGCGGCGAGCTGCGCCGACAACTGTGCGCCCGCGGAATCACCCGCCAGGACGATGCGATCCGGGTCGATGTGCAGTTCGTCCGCGTGCTCGACCAGGTAGGCGTGCGCGTCGTTGAGCTGGTGCACGGGCGTCGGGTAGCGATGTTCGGGGGCGAGCGAGTAGCCGAGCGAGACCACGGTGAACCCGGCGTCCGCGAGCCGCCGGTAGTAACCGGCATAGTTCGTCCGGTCCCCGGACAGCCACGCGCCGCCGTGCGTCCACACGATCGTCGGCAGCGCGGTCGTCGTTCCGGTCGGGGTGTAGACGTCGAGATACGCGTCGGGGTCGCCGGCGCGATACGGCACGTCGGCGACGAGATCGGTGACCGGGGCCCCGACCTCGAGTTTCGCGGTCTGGTCACGGGCACCACGTTCGAACAGCACGCGGACCAGAAGCGCCCCGGGCGTCGGCGTCAGGGCGAAGGACGCGGCGATGATCGCGAGCACCACGACGATCACTGCCAGAACCCACCGCAGGACGTGCCGACGCGGGCGAACTCGAGGGGTGGGGCTGGTCGTCGTCACTCGTTCTCCTGCCGTGGGTCGGGCCCGGTCTGCCCGCCGGGACCGTCCCGTTCGAGCCCGTCGATCATCGCAAACCGCGGCTCGTTCTACGGGACCATCGCGCGCAGTGTCGCGAGCGCGGGACGGACGTTCGCGAGGTACCGGGCCATCGCGTCCTGCACCTTCGGCCGGTCGAAATGCTGCCGCAGCCCTCGGGCCGTGTTGAGACGGGCGCGTTCGAGCCACTCCGCGATGTCCGGTTCCTTCGACCACATCCGGTCGGCGGACATCTCGACGAGCAGACCCCGCGCCCAGTCGAGCGGAACGTCGGGCAACCGGTTCGTCGGGCACAGCCGGTTCTTCTCGTCGAGGGGACGGCCGGTCGACTCCACGAACCCGACCATCGCGGCGTTGAACGGGACGAGCCCCGACCGGACGGGCTGCAGCGTGATCCGGCCGGGCGCGAAGATCGGCACGGCCGGTGCCGGATTCAGGCCGCGGGCGGCGCAGTGCACGTGCACCGCGTCCGGCACGGTCGCGACCGTGCCGCCGTCGAGGTGGATCTCCCGGCCGTCGAGGCGTCGTACATGCCCGAGCCGCACCACATCCCGGATCTGCCGCAGCATCTTCAACTCGGCGGTGCTCATCGTCGGCGCCTTGTACATCGAGGGTGTGACGCGGTCGTCGACCCGGAACAGCTGTTCGCTTGCCTCGAGCCGGGCGAACAGGTCGTCCGGCGAGGTCGCGTGCGCCGCCGATTCCAGTTGCCGCGCGATGCCTTCGATCAGATCGTCCACCAGTTCGCCGCCCTGCGCGAAGAACCGGTTCCGCAGCCACGCCTCCCGCGGCTTGATCCACCGGATCGCGTCCGGGTCGACACCGGTCTGCAGCAGCCACAGGCACGCGTCGATCGCGGTCTTGCCGGCACCGATCACGACGTAGCATCCGGCCGGTCCCGCCACGTGCGGCAACTCGCCGACGGGAATGCATTGGGCGTCCGGGGCGACGGCGAACGGCGGCGCAGTGGTCGCCGGGACCGCCGGTTCGAGATAGGTGGCGTCGACCACCGCCTCCCGGACCTTCACCTCGAAACACTCGCCGGACAGGCGCGAGACGAAGCGCTCCCCACCGACGTATTCGCACATCGGGAAGTACCGGACCGCACCGGAATCGAGCAACGACGTGCGCATGACCCGGTCGTAGTATCCGCAGATCTCGGCGGCCCCGGCCTGCTCGTACATGCCGGCGTTCGGCCCGGTCCGATCGATGGTGTCGGCGCCGAGCGGCAGCGAGTTCACCCCGTAGTAGGCCGACGGCTGGTGCAGCCTCACGAACGGGTAGGCATCGTTCCAGTGCCCGCCCGGCGCGTGCCTGCGGTCGACCATCACGACGTCGGCGTCGGAATCGGCGATCAGCGCGTCGGTGAACGCCATCCCGGCGGCGCCGGCGCCCACCACCAGGTAATCGGTGTCGAGGGTGTGGGTGACCATGTTCGTCCCGCTCTCCGTGCTCTCCCACGATCGCACGCGCTCCCGGGCCTGTCACGAGAACGGGCCCGGGAGCGCGCCGGTCACCACACGTCGCAGAAGTTCATCGCGAGGTAGTCGTGGGGCAGACCGCCCTCCGTGATCACGTCCCCTTCCCACCAGCGGAAGGTCTGCGCCGCGAAGCCGGTCGCGGCAGCGTGGATCTCCCCTTCCCGCGGGTAGTGGTATTCGACGTGGATCGAGTCGGCCGTCTCCGCCACGACCGTCGGGTGCAGCGCGCATCCGGTCGCGGTGCCCAGATAGCTACCGCGGTGGAACAACAGCAGATGTGTCGGCGACCAGCCGGTGGCGTCGACGATCCCGACCTGCGCGTAGCTCAGGTCGGTGCAGCGGTTGTAGTTGCCGTTGTACGCGTAGAGCCAGGTCGCGTCCGGAATCTGCTGCGGCGCAGGCATCTCGTCGATCGCCGCGAACACCTCGGGTGCCGCGAGATCGATCTGCGCGTCGCACGACGCGTCCTCGCGGAACAGCGGCGCCGGGAACGCGTCCCGCGCCGGAACGGCAGCCTGCGCATTCCCCACCGCAGTGCAGGCCACCACGATCGCGGCCGCGCTGCTCAGCAACGCGGCCGTGGTCTTCCCCCTCAATTCCCCATCCCTTCGTCGGATGCGCTCGCGTGTCGAGCACAGAGCGGGTATCGAACCCCGACGGGATTTCGTAACACCGCGGCCCGCACCCGGATCCGCGGCCGGGATTCCTATCTCGCGGGCGGACAGATCACCACGGGACATCCGCTGCGCTGCAGCACATCGCGGCCGACCGACCCGATCACCGCGCCGGCGAACCGGCCGCGGCCGTGACTGCCGACGCAGATCAGCTGGGCATCGGCGGCGTGCCCGAGCAGCGCGTCGGCCGGATCGCCCTCGACGGACACTTCGACGACGGGCACCTGCGGAAACCGCTCCCGGGCAGCGGCCAGGGCCTCCGGCGGCACGCCGCGGGACGGCTCGGTCACCCCCGGCAGCGAGAACCACGCGTGTACCGCCACCACGGAGGTCCCGAACAGTGCGGCCAGCTCGAACGCCACCAGCGCGACGCTCGCGCCGCGCGGTCCCGGTTCGATACCGACGACGACCGGACGCTCGTCGTCGGGAAGGCGGCCCGGCTGTCCCCGCCAGCTCGCGACCGGGCAGGAGGCACGTCGCACCAGGTCCTGCGCCGTGGACCGGCGCAGCAGTGCTTCGAGTGCGCCGCTGCCGCTTCCGCTGTGCCCCAGCACGACCAGGTGGGCGCCTGCGCTCGCGGCGGCCAGTGCCGTGGTGACCGGCCCGGATTCGACCCGGCCCTCGACCTCCAGCCGCGGAAAATACGCGCGCACGACGGTGACGACGTCGGTGACGATCGCTTCCGCTGCGCGATATTGCTCCTCGGCCAACGGTTCCCGACCACCCACCTCGGGCGCGGTACTCGGGCGGCGCCGCTCCGGCAGGACGTACACGACGTGGAGTCCGCATCGCCGACGCGCCGCGACCGCCGCCGCCCATTTCGCGGCATCGGTGGCGGACCGCGATCCGTCGACTCCGACCACCATCACGCCGTTTTCGGCCATGTGCACCGCCCGTTCACGGTTCCCGGAAGGTTCGACGGGACGAGAATACCGGCAGTGTCGCGGCGGACCTGACAGACTGCCGATATGTCGATCGGGTGGAGGGTTCTCGCGCTGTTCTGCGCGTTCGGGATACTGGCTGCGTGTTCGTCGTCGAACGGGTTGCAGGACACGGCGCGGACACCCGCCGGCGTCGAGAGCGCCGACCCCGCGCAGGCCGACGCGATCATGCGGATCGTCGAGCAGGCGATGGCGGACCGTCACCTGCGGGCGGTGATCGTCCGGGTCACCGAGGACGGCGAGGAGATCGTCACGCGCGCGGTCGGCGAGTCGATGACCGGGGTGCCCGCGACCCCGGACATGCACTTCCGCAACGGCGCCGTCGCGATCTCGTACATCTCGACGGTGCTGCTGCAGCTGGTCGACGAGGGCACGGTGACGCTCGACGACCGGGTGTCCCGGTGGCTGCCGGACATCCCGCACACCGACCGCGTCACGCTCGGCCAGCTCGCGCAGATGACCTCGGGCTACCCGGATTACGTCATCGGCAACGACGAGTTCGCGAACGCGATCTACGCCGATCCGTTCCGGTCGTGGACACCCGAGGAGCTTCTCTCGTATGCGACGTCGAAACCGTTGCTGTACGAGCCCGGCACCAACTGGAACTACGCGCACACCAACTACGTGATCCTCGGCCTGGCTCTCGAGAAGATCACCGGTAAGACCGTCGAAACGCTTGTGCAGGAACGGATCCTGGACCCACTGCAACTCGACGACACCCAGGCGACGCAGACCCCGGCGATCCCGGATCCCGTGCTGCACGCGTTCAGTTCGGAGCGCCGCCAGTTCCTGGGTATTCCTCCCACCACTCCGTTCTACGAGGAGACCAGCTTCTGGGATCCGTCGTGGACGATCACGAACGGCGCCGTCCAGACCAGCAACATCTACGACCTCCACGACACCGCGGTCGCGGTGGGCACCGGCCGGTTGCTCTCCCCCGAGTCGCACCGAGCGATGGTCTCGACCGATCTGCGCGGCAGGACACACGCACAACCCGGCTGCGCGACGTGCGCCGAACAGACCGAGGGCTACACGTACGGGCTGGGCGTCGTGATCTCCGGCGACTGGCTGCTGCAGAACCCGCTGTTCGCCGGGTACTCGGCGGTCGAGGCGTATCTGCCGGACCGGAAGATCGCGATCGCGGTCGCGGCGACCTACGGTCCGGAAGCGTTCGCCGACACCGGCGCATACTCGAATCAGGCCCAGGCCCTGTTCCGGGAGATCGGTGCACAGATCGCGCCGGACCACGCCCCACCGGCGCCGCCCGGGTAGGCGGCGCGTGCGACACACCGCCTGCGCGGCGAGCCGTTCGGTTGCCGACGTGCGAAGCTGCGGCGGGGAGTCCTGACGCGGGGGCCACAGGCGGGGGAGGTAGTGCGATGGCGGCAATGGACGCGATGGGTGCCTTGATGATGACGGCCGAGGAGCTGTCGAATCCGATGCACATTTCTGCGCTGATCGTCCTGGCACCGCCCGAGGGTGCCGGGTCTGCCTTCGTCGACGAGATCCACCGCGCGTGCCGTGTCGACGCGGACCTCCTCGACCCGCGGCTGCGCCGTCGTCCGCACCGCGGCGTCGACACGGGCGGGGCGTGGACCTGGCGCGACGCCGACCCGGACATGAGCGAGCACGTGTTCCGGAGGACGCTGCCGGCCGGTTCGGGCCGGGAGGCACTGTGGTCGTTCGTCGGTGACGTGCACGCCGAGCCGCTCGATCGGTCGCGGCCCATGTGGCAGGTGCACGTGATCGACGGTTTCGACGGCGATCGGATCGGATTGCTCGTCAAGGTGCACCATTCGGTGGTCGACGGCATCGGCGGCATCCGGATGATCGAGTCCTGGGTGTGCGACGATCCGGACCGCCGTGGCATGCAGTTGTTCACCGCAGAGCCCTCCCGGGAACGGGATTCGAGTGCCGGCACCCGGTTCCCGGGACCGCTCGCACTGGCCCGCTCGACGGTCGAGGCCGCGGCGGCAGGCGCGGACTTCGCGGTGCGGCTCGGCAAGGGTGGATTCCTGAACGTCTTCAAGGCGTTGACCGGAGGCAGCGCGACCCTGCCGTTCTCGGCGCCCGACACCAGGTTCAACGGCAGGCTCGCGCCCGCGCGCTCCGTCGCCGGGGCCGAGATCTCCCGTGCCCGCGTCCGCGCGGTCGCCCAGGAAACGGGCACCACCACCAACGACGTCCTGACCGCCGTCGTCGCCGGTGTGCTGCGGTACTGGCTGCTCGCCCACGACGAACTTCCCGACGAATCCCTGGTCGCGATCTGCCCGATCACGGTCCGGCCCCGCGACGCCGCCGCGGACGACGCCGCCGCCAATGCGTTCGGTGTCGCGCTGTGCACGCTCGGCACCGAACTGGACGATCCGGCGCAGCGGCTCGCCACCGTCCATCGGTCCATGTCGGAGGCGAAAGAGCAGGTCGCCGATCTCGGGTCGGGAGCGTCGCTGGCCGTGGCCCTGCCCGCCATCGCGCCGACGGTGCTGCTCCCCCAGATTCCGTTCGCGCCGACTCCGCGGCCGGCGTTCAACCTGGCGTTGTCGAACGTGCCGGGTCCGCCCACCGACCGGTACTGGAACGGCGCCCACCTCGAGGCGATCTACCCGGTCTCCACGGTGTACGACGGTCTCGCCCTCAACATCACCGTGTGCTCGTACGACGACAAGCTCGACATCGGGTACGTCGCGGGGCGAGAACAACTTCCCGACATCGAGACGCTCATCCCGCTCACGGAACGGGCGCTGTCGGATCTCGAAGCGACGGTGGGGATCACGCGGTAGTCGGAGACACTCCGATCGTATACGGACGTGATCGTAATCGAATTCCGCTGCGGTAAAGACGAATACGCAGCCGCGATATCCCGGGGAGGTCGCCAGATCCCGCATCCACGACACCTGCGCGACGAGCTGGTCCCGCGGATTCGGGTTCTCGCGAGCGACTCTTGCCGAAGCCACCGCGGCGCACGGCCGCGGGCTGCGCGTCGGCGGCGTGGTCGAGATCGAACTCGGCGCCGACCACGACGCGAACGGCACCTCGGTCCACGAGTGCGGAGAACTCGCCACTCGGCAGGGCCTGTCACCGAATCGGGACCGCACAAGAAACCCGAGCGGCATCCAGGGTTGCAATCACGCTGATTGTAATCCTCGACAGCGCGACGATCGGCCCCTACCGTTCACGATCATGTCTTTAGCGTTCCACTGGTTTCTTCCCACCTACGGCGACAGCCGCTCGATCGTCGGAGGTGGTCACGGCACTCCAGCAGGGAAAGCCGGTGGCGACCGGCGAGCGAGCATCGGCTACCTGTCCTCGATCGCCCGAGCTGCGGAAGAGTTCGGTTTCACCGGAGCGCTCACCCCCACCGGAGCCTGGTGCGAGGACGCATTCCTCACCACGGCGATGGTCGCCCGCGAATCCGAGAAGCTCGCGTTCCTCGTCGCGTTCCGACCCGGCCTGATCAGCCCCACCCTGGCGGCACAGATGGCCGCCACGTTCTCGTTGCACGCCCCCGGCCGCATCCTGCTCAACGTCGTCACCGGCGGCGAAGCCCATGAACAGCGTGCCTACGGCGACCACCTCGGCAAGGACGATCGCTACGCCCGCGCCGACGAATTCCTCTCCATCGTCCGGCGACTGTGGGCCGGCGAAACCGTGACCCACCACGGACAGCACATCAATGTCGACGAGGCGGCGCTCGCGACGCTTCCGAGCCCGGTTCCCCCGCTCTACTTCGGCGGATCGTCGCCGGCCGCGGGCCCGGTCGCCGCCGAGCACTCCGATGTGTACCTCACCTGGGGCGAACCGCCCGCCGCCGTCGCCCAGAAGATCGGCTGGATCCGCGATCTCGCCGCCGCCCGTGGCCGCACCGTCCGCTTCGGGATCCGGCTGCACGTCATCACCCGCGACACCGCGGAGGAGGCGTGGGCGCAGGCCGACAAGCTCGTCGCGGCCCTGGGTCCCGATGCGGTCGCCACCGCCCAGGCCGGCCTGGCCCGCAGCGAATCCGAGGGGCAGCGCCGCATGCTGGCCCTGCACGAGGCCAACCGGCGCAGCGGCGACTGGCGCGACGCCCGCAATCTCGAGGTGGCACCGAACCTGTGGGCCGGTGTCGGGCTCGTGCGCGGCGGCGCAGGCACCGCGCTGGTCGGCAGCCACACCGAGGTCGCCGACCGCATCGCCGAATACGCCGCCCTCGGCATCGACGAATTCGTGCTGTCGGGATACCCGCACCTCGAAGAGCTGTACTGGTTCGGCGAGGGTGTGTTGTCCGTGCTGCGCGAACGCGGACTGTTCACCGGTGGCATCGACACCACCGGAACCGGGAACGTGCCGTTCCTCGCGGTGGCGTCGAGGTGACCGCCGCACCGACCGCGGTCCGCATCACGAGCATCGACGACGCACTCGAAGTCGCCGCGCAACTGTCCGAAGAGTTCGCCGGCGATGCCGCCCGACGCGACGCCGAGCGGGAACTGCCGCACGCACAGATTCGGCAACTGGCGGCGTCCGGGTTGCTCGCGGTGACGGTGCCGCGCGCATACGGCGGTCTCGATGTGCCGTTCGAGGTGGTTGCGGAGATCTTCCGTCTGCTCGCGGCGGGCGATCCGAGCATCGGCCAGATCCCGCAGTCGCACTTCACGTTCCTCGAGGCACTGCGCACCCAAGGCAGCCCCGACCAGCAACGCTTCTTCTACGGCGAGGTGCTCTCCGGCGCGCTCCTGGCGAACGCGCAGAGCGAACGCGGACCGCATCCGATCAACGTCGACACCACGGTGCTGACCCGGCTCGGCGAAGACTACGTCCTGTCGGGCCGCAAGTTCTACAGCACCGGCGCATTGTTCGCCGACTGGATCATGGTGCGCGCCAGCCTCTTCGAAGGGCCCGGCACCCCGGATGCAAGCACACCGAAGGCGGTGGCGTTCGTTCCGCGCGACACCGAGGGGCTCACGATCGTCGACGACTGGGACGGGATGGGTCAGCGCACCACGGCCAGCGGCACCGTCACACTCGACCACGTGGTGGTGCCCGCGTCGTCGGTGGTGCCCTACTCTCCTGTCTTCGCCGGTCCGAACACCTACGGCTCGCAAGCCCAGCTCGTACACACAGCGATCGACGTGGGCATCGCAACCGGAGCGCTCCGCGAGGCGGTCGTCCAGGCAGGACGAGCCCGCCCACATTTCGAGGCGAATGTCGCTCGGGCCACGGACGATCCGCTCCTGGTTCAGATTGCCGGTGAAGTGACGGTGACGGTGCGGGCCGCGCAGGCGCTGCTGTCGGTGGCGGCCCGCGCGGTCGATGCCGCGCGCGCCGACACGACCGACGAATCCACGGCAATCGCATCGATCGAGGTCGCGACCGCGAAGGTCGCGGCCGCCCGGGCGGCCGTCGAGGCCGCGAATGTGTTGTTCGAGCTCGGCGGTACCCGCAGTGCGTCGGGTGCGGCGAATCTGTCCCGCTACTGGCGCGACGCGCGCACCCACACGCTGCACGACGCGACGCGATGGAAACTCCAGCACATCGGCCGCTGGACCCTCGACCGCACGCCCCCGCCCAGGCACGGGGTGATCTGAGCGCACGAAGTGGTCATTCGAGCAGTGCGGGAACGGCCGGGACGGAATTGTTTCGTCCCGGCCGTTCCCGTCTCCATAATGCCGCCGCACATTGCCGACGGCTCCTGCCTCGACAACGATGCGCTCCCTGACACGCCTCGGTATGCGACTGCGCAACTCCATGCGGCCGTCTCGTGATTTCACCATGCCCGGCGGCAGTCTGGCCGGGCGGCGTTTTCCGACACCGACGGGGACGATCTGCCAGGTACAGAGTTCGAATCCCGAGAATTTTTATTATTGGAAGTGACACAGAACAACGATTGAATCGTTACCCATGTCAACCGAACGCATTGCCGACCGGACCACGTTCGCCTACTGGGTGCCCAATGTCAGTGGAGGTCTGGTCACCTCGGACATCGAGCAGCGAACCAGCTGGGACTACGACTACAACGTCAAGCTTGCTCGCACCGCCGAGAACAACGGTTTCGAGTACGCCCTGAGCCAGGTGCGTTACGAGGCCAGCTACGGCGCCGAGTTCCAGCACGAGTCGACAAGTTTCAGCCTGGCGTTGTTGCTGGCCACCGAGCGGTTGAAAGTCATCGCCGCCGTCCACCCGGGACTGTGGCAGCCTGCGGTGCTGGCCAAGCTCGGCGCCACTGCCGATCAGCTTTCCGGCGGCCGGTTCGCCGTGAACGTCGTCAGCGGCTGGTTCAAGGACGAGTTCACCCACATGGGTGAGCCGTGGCTCGAGCATGACGAGCGCTACCGGCGCAGCGCCGAGTTCCTGCAGGTGCTCCGGAAGATCTGGACCGAGGACGACGTCGATTTCCGCGGCGACTTCTACCGAATCCACGACTTCACACTGAAGCCGAAGCCCGCGAACACGCCCGAGCGACCTAACCCCGAACTCTTCCAGGGCGGCAACTCCACCGCGGCGATCGCGAACGGCGGACGCTACGCCGACTGGTACTTCAGCAACGGCAAGGACTACGACGGCATCACCGCGCAGATCGACGAGTTGCGCGATGTCGCCCGTGCCCACAAGCGCGAAGTCAAGGTCGGGCTGAACGGGTTCGTCATCGCCCGCGACACCGAGAAGGAAGCGCGGGACACCCTCCGCGAGATCGTGGAGAAGGCGAACCGGCCCGCGGTCGAGGGTTTCCGCGCTGCTGTGAAGCATGCCGGCTCGTCCACCTCGGATAAGAAGGGCATGTGGTCGGACTCGACGTTCGAGGACCTCGTCCAGTACAACGACGGCTTCCGGACCCAGCTGATCGGGACACCGGAGCAGGTCGCGCACCGCATCGTCGAATACCGTCGTCGCGGCGTCGACCTCATCCTCGCCGGGTTCCTGCACTTCCAGGAGGAGGTCGAGTACTTCGGCGAGAAGGTCCTGCCGCTGGTTCGGGAAATCGAAGCCTCCGAGAGCACGGTCGAACTCGCAACCGTCTGAGCCCCTCGTTCCGGGCGTCGACAGCGATGCGCTGTCGGCGCCCGGCCGTGTTCCCCGGTCGATCAGCTCGCGTGACCTGTGAGACGCGACAGCGGGTGTGTCGTACCCCACTTCTGTGTAACAAGGGCGATAGCGTCACACGATAGAGAGGTCACACGCAGAGTTGGCAGGGGGTTCCCAGTGACTACAACCCAGAGGCGCCTGTTGTTCGTCGGCCATCCCGACGAGGCCGAGATCTCCCAGTGGACGTCCGTGCGAGATCTGGCCTCGCAGCAGGGATGGGAGACCACCCGGCGGTTCACGCCGGATCTGATCACGTGCGCGATCGCGACCGACGACGTACTGGGGGGCGTCTGCACCCCCACGGAGGCGTCGACCCTGCGCGCCGTGACCGCGTCGTCGATCCCCTGCATGCGCGCCGGGGACGCACTCGTTCAGCTCTTCGCTCGCGGCGACGTCGCGGACGCGACCGCCTGACCGGCAGCCTCGTCCGGCGAACGTCGGCGTGCAGGCACGCGGGTATCAGTTGTCGCGCGCGGTTTCCCAAAGCCCCATAAGGTTGCCCTCGGAGTCCTTGAAGTACGCCGCGAAACCCATCGTGCCCACGGGTGTACGGGGCGAGACGGTCTTCCCACCCAGTGATTCGATCTTTTCGAGTGCCTGATCGATGTTGTCGACGTCGATGGTGACGACCGGTGCAGCGGCTTCCCCTCGCTGCATCATGCCGCCGCCGATGTAGCCGGGTTCGGACGACATTCCGGTCTCGTCTGTCGGACCGGTGACGACGATCGTGTAGTCCATCTCGGGCATCTCGTTGATCTGCCACCCGAATGCTTCCCGATAGAAGCTGCGGGCGCGGTCACCGTCGTCGAACGGGATCTCGAAGTGCACAACTTTGCCGGACATGGCTGGTGCCTCCTTCTTGTGGGCCGCCGGAGGTGCGGCTTATTCCACGGTAGGACGAACGGTTGCGGTTCGTCACCGGTCACCGTGGAGACCGGCGGGGTCGACGAGCTCGACCGTCGCCCCCGTCACGGCGTCGAACAACGCCGCGGTGGCGGGGTCGTCCCGGTCGACGCCCCCCTCGTTCCGGGCGAGATTCGCCTCGAGAAATGCGCGGACCGGCGAGGCGTCGATGCTGCGTTCGCCGCGGCGGCATTCGTCGGAAACCGCGAACGTCATGAGGAACAGGTGCAGGACACGCTCACCGCCGGCCTGGATTGCCGGCTGGAAGTACGGAACCGGGATGATCTCGGCGCCGGCGGCCGCGTAGAACTTCAGGCGCCTCTCGGGGTCACCGAAGCCGATGTCGGTGTGGTGTCGCGGGTCCTCGACCTCCCCCAGGATCAACAGTGGATCGACGCGTCGCTGCCAGTCCGCGAGCACCGCCCGCAGGATCCTGCCTCCGATTCCGCCGCCCCGCCGCCCCGGCCGGATCGCCAGGTACGCGGTCAGCATGACCCGGCATTGCGGAAACCATTGGCCCACAGCACCACCGAGGATCTCTCCGGCGTCGTCGAATGCCACGGAGGCAACGGTGTCACCACCGGGATCGTTCAGGTCCGCAAGGAATTCGGCGCGCGGGATCAGTTCGGAGTCGGCGAACGACGGCGCGAGCACCGAATCGTAGAACTCCTCGATCTTCGATGCCGGAAGATCTCCGGAGTCGCGGACGTCGAGTTCCACAGTCACTCCTTCGCCGGGTGCGCGGGTCCCCGGAGCGGAGCCTACCGGTGCGCTGACGCGCCGGTGTGCCCTAATGGCGCCTCCCACCGCCACTACGGCACACCGGGGGTGTTTCAACCGGTGCCGTGGTGGGTACGTGAGCCGAGCAGAGGCCCGGTAGGAGGTCGTGATGAACGCCAACGTCGTCCAACTCGTGCTGCTGCTGGTGTTTGCGCTGGCGACGGTGGCCGTTCTGCAATGGCGGATGGCGCGGGCACGCAACACCCATCGGCACCCCGGCGCCACCGACCCGGGTCCGCATTTCCGGCCGACCGGGTAGGTCATCCGCGCGCGGTCGGCGATCGTCGCGCCGCCCCTACCGCTCGTGCGCGGTTTCGGTAGCGGGGGCTACCGAAACCGCGCACGAGGGCGAGGGGTCAGCTGAGGTGGTGCACCTCCTGCAGCCCGAACACCGGTGTCGGGATGCCCTCGTACCGGGCCTTGAGCTGCAGCGCGAGATACAGCGAGTAGTGGCGGGACTGGTGCAGGTTGCCGCCGTGGAACCACAGCCCCTCCTGCTGGGTCGGCTTCCACATGTTGCGCTGCTCGCCTTCCCACGGTCCCGGATCCTTGGTGGTGTCCGAGCCGAGACCCCAGCACTTGCCGACCTTGTCCGCGACGTCCTGACCGATCAGATCGGCGACCCAGCCGTTCATGGACCCGTAACCGGTGGCGTAGACGACGAGGTCGGCTTCGAGTTCGGTGCCGTCCTCGAGGATCACGCTGTGTTCGGTCAGCTCCCGCACGTTGCCGTGGGCGAGTTTGATGTCGCCGTTCGCGACGAGTTCGGATGCACCGACGTCGATGTAGTAGCCCGATGCCCGGCGCAGGTACTTCATGAACAGGCCGGAGCCGTCGTCGCCCCAGTCGTGCCGGAACCCGGCCTTTTCGAGCCGGTCGTAGAAGTCGGCGTCGCGTTCCCGGATCTTGTCGTAGACGGGGATCTGGAACTCGTGCATGATCCGGTACGGCAGCGACGCGAACGTCAGGTCGGCCTTGTGGGTGGTTACGCCGGCCGCGAGCGCCCGCTCCGAGTAGAGGTCGCCGAGGCCGAGCTCCATGAGCGATTCGGACTTGACGATGTGTGTGGACGACCGCTGCACCATCGTCACGTCCGCCCCGACCTCCCACAACGCACCGCAGATGTCGTGCGCGGAGTTGTTCGCGCCGATCACCACGGCCTTCTTGCCCGCGTAGGCGTCGGGTCCCGGGTGTCGGCTCGAATGGTGCTGTTCGCCCTGGAACCGGTCCATGCCCGGGAACGACGGAATGTTGGGCTTGCCGGACATCCCGGTGGCGATCACGAGCTGCTTCGGGCGCAACACCAGCGGCTGCCCGTCGCGTTCGATGTGGACGGTCCACTCCCCCGCCGCCTCGTCGTAGGACGCCGACGTGCACGTCGTCTTCGACCAGTACGGCACCTCCATGACCCGGGTGTACATCTCGAGCCAGTCGCCGATCTTGTCCTTCGGCGCGAACACCGGCCAGTTGTCGGGGAACGGCAGGTACGGCAGGTGGTCGTACCAGACCGGATCGTGCAGGCACAGCGACTTGTACCGGCCGCGCCACTGGTCGCCGGGCCGGTCGTGCTTGTCCAGCACCAGGGTGGGCACGCCGAGCTGCCGCATGCGGGCGCCGAGCGCGATCCCGCCCTGACCACCGCCGACGATCACGACGTACGGCTGGCGGGTGTACCCGAGTTCGCGTTCCTCCGCCTCGCGCTGCTCGGACCAGGTCACCCGGTTCCGGTCGGCACCGTGGGTGGTGCCGCGCGGGCGCCGCACGCCCTTGCCCTCCTCGTGTCCGGTCAGCTCCTGCAGCGTCGTGAGCAGCGTCCACGCGCCCTCCTCGACGAGGCGCAGGTGCCCTTCCCCGCGTCCGGTCGCCGTCTCGAACGCGATCCACGCGCTGACGACACCGTCCTCCTCGGTGGGTGGCTCGGTGGTGCGGAAGCCGCGTGGGTCGGTGTCGTCGAGCCGCTCGTGCAGCATGTTCGCGACACCGTCGCGGCCCTCGACCGTCTTGAGGTTCCAGGTGAAGGCGACCAGGTCGCGCCAGAAGCTGTCGGTGGCGAACATGCCCGCTGCGGCGTCGACGTCGCGGGAGGCGAGCGCGGCCTCGAAATCGTGCAGCCACTGGTCGACGCGTCGCTGCGGGTCGAGGCCCTGGTCGGTGGGCTGCTCGAGGATGTCGGTCATGGCGGATCCCCTTCCGGTCGTTGTTGTGATCCAGCACACAGCCGAGCACGGGGTTGCTGCAATCGTTGCATCACGTTGCACGGCGCGGACGCGCGCTTGTGGCGCAGACCACAGCGCGGCGCCTATGCTCCGGGGGATACCCGGAGACCGGAGAGGAACCGTGAGCAGTTTCAGCGCGATCGCACCCGGCACCGATCTGCCGCGTCACGCACGCGACCTCGTCCGGATGCACGACGCGGTGATCGGCGGGGGCAAACCCGCGATGCGTCCCCGCGCGGTCGTCGCCCGCTCGTGGTCGCGGGTGTTCGAGACCGGACTCGACCCGTCCGGCGGCAACGTCCGCATCCCCTTTCCGGTCGAGGAGGTCGAACGCCGCCGCCGGCAGTCGCCGCTGTCCACCGTGATCGGCGACCTCACGCAGATCGTCGCGCCGGTGGCGGATGCGTCGCAGCTGCTTCTGGTGGTGACGGACGCCGACGGAGTGATCCTGTGGCGCAACGGTTCCGCGCGGATCCGGGCCCGCGCCGACGCCCTCGGATTCCGCGAGGGATCCGTGTGGACCGAATCCTCCGTGGGCACCAACGCGATCGGAACGGCACTTGCCGAAGCCGCTCCGGTCCAACTGTTTTCGGGTGAGCACTTCGAGCAGAGCCAACATCCCTGGTACTGCACGGCGGCACCCGTCCACGACCCGATCAGCGGTGAACTGCTCGGCATCGTCGACGTCAGCGGACCGGCGCTGACGCTGCATCCGGCGATCAGCGCGCTGGTCGACACCGCGGTGCGGCTGGCCGAATCCCAGCTGTGGCGGCGGCACGAGCAACGCCTCGACCATCTGCGCACCCGTGCGGCGCCGGTGCTCGCGTCGGTCAGTGGACCGTTGCTGCTCGTCGACGACCACGGATGGGTCGCGCACGCCTCGGGAGTCGCGACCACCGGACGAGTCGCCGCCCCGCGGGGCGACCGGCCGATCACCGTCCCCGGCCTCGGGCTGTGCATGCCGGAGCAGCTCTCCCACGGGTGGCTGATCCGCCCTGCCGAGCGGACGTCGAGAATCTCGATGACACTTCGTCTTTCGTCGACTCCCTCGGTGGAGGTGACCGGCGCGGACTCCTCGTGGCACAGTTCCGTGACGGTGCGGCACGCCGAGATCCTGCTACTGCTGCACCGCCACGGCCCCGCGGGCATGACGGTCACCGATCTCGGTCACGCATTGTTCGGCGACGCCGATCATGCCGTCGCGGTGCGCGCGGAGGTGTCGCGGTTGCGCCGCGCGCTCGGCACCGTGGTGGACAGCCGGCCCTACCGGCTGACGGAGTCCGTCGATCTCGTCGTCGAAACGCCCGGCGCGGAGCGCCTCTCCGAATGTGCGTTCGTGCGCCGGTCGACGAGCCCCGGGGTGCGGGCACTGGCCACGTGAATGTCCATTGCATCGGACCACGAGGACCCGACAAGAATGGGGTCTTTCCGAATGGCCGACCACATGGATAACGCCACCTTCGCGCCGGCGCTCAGCACGCCGGCCCCGATGTGCACCCGTGTCGATCACGAGGACCGATAGTGAGGGAATCGCGAGGTCCCTCTCTCTCGAAGTCGGCACTCGGCATTACACAGCCTGGATCGGCGCGATGGTCCTCCTCGTCGCAGAAATGATCTTGTCGAGCCACGCATCGTCCCCCAGCGCCCGGCGCAACGGCTCGTTGGGTAGCTCGATGCTCACAGGGAGTCCTTCAGGTAGCGCAGAACAGATTCCGCGCAAGTCGATCCCGCCTGTTCCGGGCACGAGCCGTTCTTCACGTGCCTGCCGGATCAGTTCAACGTCGGCTGTCGGAGCCGGCAGGGACCCGTCGCATATCTGCACATAGTGCAACCATTCCCGAGGAATCGCTGCGAGATCGTCGAGAGTCGTGCTCGACCGGTCCGTGTGCAGGGCGTCGACGAGCACACTACGTGCGGGTCCGTCGGCCTGTGAGACGATGTCGACTGCAGCTTTGGCGTCGGGAACCGCTGTCCAAGGCATGAATTCGAGACTTGCGACGATGCCGTATTCAGCGCACACCAGCGCCAGCCGCGCGTACGAGTCGGTCAACCGTGCACGGTCGGGGTCGTCGCCGCCGACCAGTACGGCCCGCGCCCCGAGCCGCGCGCCTGCCTCGAGCAGGGGCCGGTAGGCCGAAGTGTCGAAACCCTCTGCGATGCGGATGATCTCGACGTCGAAGACCTCGATTGGCGAGTCCGCGAGTCGGCGTACGAGAGCATCGAGTTCGGTGGGATTCTCGTGCAGTGGGTACGCGGTGGTACCGGGCGCGGCGGGCAGCAGCCGCAAACCGACGGTGTCGAAGCCGTGTCGTTCGGCGAGATCGACATGCTGCAGCGGCGGGATGTCCAGGACGGTGAGGGCGGCGAGTCCGAGCGGGGCGGTCATCGGGAGAATCCTGTGGTCGAGGCGAGTCGGCGTCCGGTGAGATAGCCGAAGGTCATGGCGGGGCCGAGGTTGATTCCGCCGGAGGGGTAGTGACCGCCCATCACGCTCGCCTGGTCCACCCCCACGGCGAAGAGACCGTCGATCGGCTCGTCGCCGGAGTCGAGCACGCGGGACTGCGCGTCGGTGACGAGCCCTGCGAACGTGCCGAAGCTGCCGGGGACCACCTTCACCGCGTAGAACGGGCACTTCTCGAGCGGCGCGAGCGATGGATTGGGCCACGGGTTGCCGACATCCCCCGACCGGACGTTGAACGGGGTCGATCCGCGGCCGAACTCGGGATCTGTCCCGGCCCGGGCGTTCTCGTTGAACACGGCGACGGTCTTGTCGAGTCCGTCCGGGTCGACACCGATCTTCGCGGCGAGTTCCCGGAGGGTGGCGGCGCGGGTGAGGTACCCGGACCGCAGGTACGGCCAGGTGGGGATCGGAAACGGCTTGGCCATCCCCAGCGGGTAGTACTTCATGTATCGCGCGTCGGCGATCAGCCATGAGCACACCTCGTCACCGTCCGGGACCTGCTCGATCATGGCGAGCGTGTAGTCGTGGTACCCGAGCGCCTCGTTGACGAACCGGCGGCCGTCGGCCAGCACACCGATGGCGCCCGGCTTGGCGCGGTCCATGATGTGCGGGAAGACACCCTGCTTGCCGTTGCGGTATCGGATCAGGGAGACGGGGCAGTACGCGACGGGCGACGCGAGCGTTCGGTCCAGGCGCCCACCGACCGATTCACCCAGCGAGATCCCGTCACCGGTGGTGGTCGGCGGGGTGAGGGTCCAGTGCTCGCGTCCGGTGGGTGTGCGCGGGAACAGTTCCCTGCGCCGATCGAGGTCGTGGGTGAATCCGCCGGTCGCGAGGACGACACCCCGACGGGCCGTGACGGTGTACTGCCCGCCGGGACCGGTAAGGCGGACTCCGGTCACCCGGCCGTCGTCGGTGGTGAGCGCGGTGGCCGCGGTGGACACCCGGAACTCGACCCCGGCGTCGAGCGCCGAGCGCAACAGGCGACCGACGAGCGCGGTGCCGTTGACCAGTTGCTGACCGCGACGCTTGGTGACGAGGTCGAACATGTGCGTGGTGACACGACGCGCGCAGTGCGCGAATGCCTTCGCCGAACGCGTCGAGTGCAGGAAGGCCTGCAGGTCGGGGCCGGCCATGATCCCCATGCCGAGGAACGAGGTCTCGTACAGCTGCCGACGCAGCAGCGCCGCGACGTCGGGGCCGAGTGTGCGCAGGCTCACCGGTTTCGGCGCGACGGAACGGTGCCCGGTGCCGGCACCGGGGGTGTCGCCGTGGATGTCGGCGATGCCGGCGCCGGGCACGAACTGCAGGGTCGTGCGCGTCTCGAAGAACTCGACCATCTCCGGGGCGCCGTCGAGCAGCGCGTCGACCTTGGCGGCGTCGAAGTTGTCGCGCAGCCGGTGTTCGAGATAGGTGCGCGGCAGGGCACGGTCCTCGTGGACGCCGTCGGCATGCGCGAACAGGTTGCGCGGTGTCCACATCCAGCCGCCGGACCATGCGGTGGCGCCGCCACACACGGCGGCCTTCTCCACCACCAGGACCGACGCGCCGCCGTGCGCGGCCGTGACGGCGGTGGACAGCCCGCCGGCGCCGGACCCGACGACCACTACGTCGAAGGTGTTCCCGTCGGTGGAAGGTTCGGGGGTCATCGGTTCTCCTCGGTTGTGGACACGAGTGCGGGGGCCGGCGCGACCGGCCGGCCGGTGCGGGCGGATTCGTAGACGGCTTCGATCACGGCGAGCGATGTGCGGGCGTCGCGGCCGGTGACGGCGGGTGGGCGGCCGGTGCGGACGGCCTCGGCGAAGTCCTGCACCTGCAGGGTGTGGAAGTCGGTGAGGCCGGCGTTGACGTCCTCGACGTCGAGGTTGGCGTGGGTGGCGCTGTCGTAGGGGGTGTTCAGCACGAGTTCGCCGGGCAGCGTCCACAATTCGTTCACGCCTTCGCGACCCTCGGGGAATTCCAGCACGCTCGCGACGGCTCCGGTCGCCCCGATGACGGTGACGCGGTTGCCGAGGTTGTGGTTGACGCCGGTGGTGGCGGTGATCGTGGCGGTGCCTCCGGACGCGAATGTGACCACCGCCGAGGCGGTGTCCTCGGTTTCGATGTGGTCGCCGTGGAAGCGGGTGCCGATGCTGCCGGCCACCGAGACGGGTTCGCCCATGAACCACTGCAGCATGTCGATCTGGTGCACGGCCTGCGTCATGAGCACGCCACCGCCGTCGGTGTCCCACCGACCCCGCCAGGTATCGGCCGAGTAGTAGCTCGACGGACGGTGCAGCAGCACCGACACCTCTCCGAGCACCGGGACGCCGAGCCGGCCGTCGTCGATCGCAGCCTTGATGCGCCGGGCAGCGGGCCAGAAGCGCCGTTGGAACAATACCCCGAACGTGATGCCGGCGCGGTCCGCGGCGGCGATCATGCGGTCCGCAGCGGCCACGTCCACCGCGATCGGCTTCTCGCACAGCACATGGATGCCGGCCGCGGCCGCGGCGACGACGATCTGCTCGTGCACGGGATGCGGGGTGCACACGGTGCAGGCGTCGAGGCCGAGCGCGAACAACCTCTCCACCGAGCCGACGGCGTGGGCGATGCCGTGCCGCCGCGCGAACGCGGTGGCCCGATCCGGGTCGGCGTCGGCGCAACCCACCACCTCGACGCCGGGACTCTGCTGCAGGGCCCGGGCATGGTTACCGGCGATACGTCCGCATCCGACGATGCCTGTACGCAGCGACATCAGAAGTGCTCCTCTCGTTCGACATCGCGTGCGGCGCTCTCGCCGCGATCGAGGTCGTCGAGCGCCGCGACGTCGGCGGGTTCGAGCCGCACGTGGGCTGCGGCGAGGTTCTCCGCCTGTCGCTGCGGGTTCGCTGAGCGGGCGATGGGAACCACGTCGTGCGCGCGGTGCCACGCGAGGATCACCTGGGCTGCCGTGATGCCGAGGCGGTCGGCGATCGCGGTGACGACCGGCGAGCGCAGCGTCTCACCCCGCCCGAGTGGGCTCCACGACTGGGTGAACACGCCGAGTTCGTTGTCGGCGCGGCGCACCGGAACCCGGGCGAGTGTCGGGTCCATTTGAATCTGATTGACCGCGGGCGCTTCACCGGTTTCGGAAACGACCCGGCGCAGGTGGTGTTCGAGGAAGTTGGACACGCCCGCGTACCGGACGAGACCCGCGTCGCGGCACTCGAGGATCCCTTCGAAGGCGGCAACATAGCGGTCGAGGCGCGGCAACGGCCAGTGGATGAGGAACAGGTCGAGGTAGTCGAGACCCAACCGCTCGAGGCTGCGTTCGACGGCGCCGCGGATGTCGCCCGAAACATGGTCACTGCCACGTAGTTTCGTGGTGACGAACAGCTCGTCACGGGCCACACCGCACGTGGTGAGGGCCGTACCGACGGCGTCCTCGTTGTCGTAGATCGTGGCGGTGTCGATCAGTCGGTAGCCGGCTTCGATGCCGGCGAGCACGGCGGCGGTCGCATCCGGCCCGACCAGCGGCCAGGTACCCAGGCCGACCGGTGGCAGTGCATCGCGCACGTCGGTGCCGTAGGTCTTTGCGGCTGTGCCGATTTCGGGTTTCATGCGAGGGCCTCGACTCGGGTACGTGCGGATGCGGTGATACGGGCGGTGACGTCGGCGGCGGTGACGATGGCGGCGTGGATGGATCCGCCGTCACCGCTCGCGTCGCCCACACTGTGGACGCCGAGGCGCGGGGCGAGCCGGCGCAGCGCGGTGAGCAGGTCGGTGCGGGGTTCGATGCCCTGGGAAACGAGCAGCTCACCCGGGGCGGACACCGTGGATTCGGTGCCGTTCGTGGAGATCACCACGTGGTCCGCCTCGACGCGGGTGACGATCGACGACAGGTGGGCGGTGAAGTTCGCGGCCGCGGCCAGCCTCGGCAGCAGCACGATCTTGGCGCGCCGGCCGACATCGTGGGCGATGGTTTCCTGCGGGCCGATCATGACGACCTGCGTGCCCTTCTGCAGCAGGTCGTCGGCCACCGCCGCGGCTTCGCGGTCGGCACCGAAGATGGTGATCGACGCCGGTGCCGGATCTCCGGAGGCGAGATAGTCGCGCACATCCCGCACGCGACGGGTCTCCAGACCGGGCACGTCCAGCGCGGGACCGCGGCCGCCGGTCGCGAGGACGATCGCGTCGAAGTCCTCGGCGGCCAGGGTGTCCGCCTCGACGCGGACACCGGTGTGGCACGTTACGTCCAGATCGGCGAGCTCGGCGAGATACCAGTCGACGATGCGGCGGTACTCCGGGTACTCGTGCAGGGCCGAGGCCAGCGCGAAATCGCCTCCGAGCGTGTCACGTTCGTCGTAGAGATCCACGCGGTGTCCGGCGGTCGCGAGTTCCCGGGCCGCCGACAGGCCCGCGGGTCCACCTCCGATCACCGCAACGCGGACCGGGATGCCGGCGGCTTCGGTGGGCTGCTCGAGTTCACGACCCACCCACGGGTTGACCGAGCACGGTACGGGCCCGGCGGCCAGGCTGTCGATGCAGTAGTTGCAGGCGATGCACGGTCGGTACCGGCTGCCGGCGAGTGCACGGTTCGGGAACTCGGGGTCGGCGTGCAGGGTGCGGGCCATGCTCACGAAATCGGCCTGACCCGAGGCGATGATGTGTTCTGCGGCCTCGGGGGTGCTGATGCGGCCGGCGACGCCGACCGGGATGTCGAAATCGCGCGTGTACGGCGCGGCGTGGGGCGCCAGGAGGCCGCGAGGCCATTCGCCCGGCTGGATGATCCACTGGCCCGCTTCGTAATTGCCCGCCGACACGTCGAGGAAGTCGAGGCGGTGGGTGTCGATCGCGTCGATGCGCTCGCGGGTGGACCGCGCGTCGAGGCCGCCGTCGACGCCTTCGAATGCGGAGAAGCGCAGCCCCAGGGCCACCCCCGGAGCCATCGCCCGCACGGCGTCGATGACGCGGTTGACGAACAAGGTGGGCTCGGCCCACTTGTCGTTCCTCTTGTTGTAGGCGGGCGAGAGGAACTGGTGGATGAGATAGCCGTGTCCACCGTGCAGCGAAATCACGTCGACACCGGCCTTTTCGCACCGCGCCGCGGCTTCACCGAAGCATTCGATGATGTGCTCGATGTCGGCGTCGTCGAGTTGTTCGGGCATCTCGCCGCCCACCACCGTGCACGGGATCGGCGTCGGCGCGACGGGCACGAATCCGCTGACCGCGCCCTGTGCGGTGCGGCCGCCGTGGTTGAGTTCGACCCCGGCGAGTGCACCGTGGGCGTGCAGGGCGTCGGCCATCCGTGCGATGCCGGGGATGCGGTCGTCCTCGTCGACACCCATCTGCCGGATGCGTCCCTTGCCGTCGGCGCGCACGTAGCTGGCTTCGGTGAACACCAGTGCCGCTCCCCCGGCGGCGCGGCGTTCGAGGTAGGCGATGTAGTCGTCGGTCATGGTGCCGTCGGGGGCGCAGTAGTTGCGTTCCATCGGTGCCGACACGAAGCGGTTGCGTAGCCGGACCGGCCCGAGGTCGAGGGGCCGGGCGAAGGCGGGGGTGGTCATCGCATCTCCTCGGTCGTCGGGGTTGCGGCCGAACCGGCCGAGGCGGCGGCGAGGTCTCGTTGTTCGATCAGGTCGCCGAGGTGGCGGCGCATACGGCCTGCGTCGGGGGTGACTCCGGTGAGCAGCGCGAACGTGTCGGCGGCCTGCGCCACGAGCATCTGCCCGCCGTCGAGTACCTCGCACCCGAGAGCTGTTGCAGCGGAGACGAGTTCGGTGCGCAGGGGCCGGTAGACGATGTCGGCGACCCACTGGCCGGACCGCAGTGCGGCGGTGTCGAAGGGCGTTCCGGGGTGTCCGGTCATACCGATCGGCGTCGCGTTCACCACCCCGTGGCACGTCTGCAGCGCCGTGGCGACGTCCGCGGCCGCGACCGGCGTGACCGACGCCGCCGGGAACGCCGCGGCGACCCGGATGCAGACATCTGCGGCGCGGGCCGGGTCGACGTCCGAGATGCTCAGTTCGTTCACGCCCGCTGCGCCGAGCGCGTATGCGACGGCGGAGCCGGCCCCGCCCGCCCCCACGAGGAGCACCGAGTCCAGCGCGGCACCGGGAAGTCCCCGCTGCAGGGCCGCAAGGAACCCGCTGTGGTCGGTGTTGTGTCCGATCAGCCGGCCGTCGCGGACGACGACGGTGTTGACGGCGCCGAGCAGCCGGGCGGTGTCGGACAGTTCGTCGAGGGCCGGGATGACGAGCTGCTTGCACGGGTGGGTGATGTTCAGCCCGGTGTAACCCTTGCGCACGGCGGCGCGGACGAACTCGGCGGTGTGCGCGACCGGCACGGTCCGCGTGTCGAGGTCGAGCAGGTCGTAACGGTAGCCGGTGAGCCCGAGTTCGGCGGCTTCGCGTTCGTGGAGTGCGGGTGAGAGCGATGAGGCGATACCGGCACCGACGAGTCCGATGCGGTGCGCAGCAGTGGTGGACACGATGTGCTCCTCCATGGGGTGTGCCTCGGTGCCCGGATCGAGCACCGAGGCGGATCGGTCGGTCAGGCGTCGGTGCGAACGAGGCTGTTTGCCGCGACCGCCGGTACCGGGCGCTTCGGTTCTCCGAGTTCCTCGGTGGGCGTGCGATACGTCTCGGGTCCGGTCAGTGCCGCGGCCGCGGCGAGCACCGCGAAGCCCATGCACATCGACGCGACCGGGACCCAGTTCGCGGCGTCGCCGGCCGACAGGATCTGGGCGACGGCCGGGGTGAAGCCCGCTACGAGCAGTCCGAGCATGAGGCTCACCGCCATGCCCGTGTAGCGGACCCTGGCCGGGAACTGCTCGGGGAAGTACGCGGGGTAGATGCCGTTGGGCATCGCGTAGAAGAAGCCGATGAGAACGATTCCGCTGGCGAACACCATTGCCGTGCTTCCGGTTCCGATCGCGTGGAAGAAGGCGAAGACCATGGCGCCCGAACCGAGGGCACCGAACACGAATACCGGCTTGCGGCCGATGCGGTCGGCGAGGATGCCGAAGAGCGGCTGGGTGAGTACGGCGACGAAGTTGGCAGCGGCGATCGCCCACAGGATCGTCGAGCGTTCCATGTCCTGGACGCCCACGGCGTAGGCGAGGGCGAAGACGTTGACGATGGTGTTGATCATCGCGAACGTGGCGCTGAGGGCGATACGGATCACCGCGCGCCAGTGGGAGCGGAACGTTTCCACGACCGGCAACGCCGCCGTGTCCCCGCTCTCCTGAATCTCCTCGAAGACTTCGGGTTCGTCGAGCTTGCGGCGCAACCACATTGCCACGACGGTGACGACGATGCTGAGCCAGAACGGTACCCGCCAGCCCCACGAGTAGAGGGCGTCGTCGGGCAGCGAGGCCACGGGGATGAAGACGAGGCTCGAGATGACGATGCCGAACATGATGCCGCTCATCGTGAACGAGGTGAAGAATGCCCGGCGACGCGCGGGGGCGTGTTCGAGGGTGAGCGACGACGACCCCGGTGATTCACCGCCGGCGGACAGGCCCTGGAGCAACCGGAGCAGCACCAGGATCACGGGTGCGGCCATGCCGATCTGGTCGTAGGTGGGCAGACAGCCGATGACGAAGGTCGAGATGCCCATCGTGAGCAGGCACGCCAGGAGGGCGTTTCGGCGGCCGAACTTGTCGCCCCAGTGTCCCCACAGCACCGCGCCGAGGGGGCGGGCGACGTAGGCGACGCCGAGGGTGCTGATCGACAGCAGGGTTGCGGTCGCGCCGCCACCGGGGAAGAAGATGTGCCCGAAGACCAGGGCCGCGGCGGAGCCGTAGATGAAGAAGTCGTAGTACTCGAGGGTGCTGCCCAGGAAGCCGGAGATGGCGGCCCTGCGGGCGTTGGCAGCGCGGTGCCCGTCGCGATCCGATGTGTGACTGTTCGTCATGGGTTTCCTTTCGTCCCAGAATCCGACGAACACGGAGGGCCGATCCGCTGAGACGGCCCTCACACTCGCCGGGACGAACCGAGACTGTCACGCAAGACTATGTGGCGTCCAATACCGAAAAAGTCTTTGAAAAAGACCGTTTGCATCTTAATCGGGGGTCGGGAGGATCTCCTCGGCAAGCCGGAGCGCGACCTCGAGCGCGGGCGACACCCGCTTGGGCGACCACCCGAGACCGTGCAGCATGTAGACCGGCTCGCCCGTCAGGGGCACGAACACCGTGCCCGGTGGGGCGATCGGCGCCATGCCCGAGGTCATGAGCGCGACGCCGACGCCGGTCGAGACGAGCAGCAGGATCATGTACGGATCGGTGATCTCCTGGACCACCCGCGGACGGAATCCGGCGTCGAGGCACGCCCGCATCGTGACCTCCTGCAGCGACGATCCCGCCGAGATCGGCGTGGTGATGAACCCGTCCTCGGCGAGATCGCGCAGCTCGATCGCGGTCTCGCCCGCCAGCGGGTGGTCGACCGGCAGCACCGCACCGAACGGCTCGCGCCGGATCAGCCGGGCACTGACACCCGCCGATTGCACGGGCATGCCGACGAACGCGAGATCCAGTGCGCCACTTTCCAGTTGCGCGACTGCATCGCGGGTCATGATGCGGCCGACCAGGGTGAGTTCGATGTCGGGATATCGCTGCCGCAGCGCCCGGGTCAGCGGCGGGAGCGACAGGTGGTTGAGCACACCCGTGAATCCGATCTTGATGCGCCCGTACACGCCTCCCGCGGACGCGCGGGTGGCCTGGCGTGCGGTCTCGACGCTCTCGAGAATGTGGTACGCGTGCGGCAGGAACGCATGACCACCCGCCGTGAGCGCCACACTGCGGGTGTTGCGTTCGAACAGCGGTACGCCGATGTCCTTCTCGAGCTTGCGCACGGTCTGGCTCAGCGGGGACTGCGCCATCTGCAACCGCGCGGCGGCCCGCCCGAAATGCAACTCTTCGGCGACGGCAACGAATGCCTGCACCCAACGGATCTCCACGGGACCCTCTCCTTCGGCGGGTTGACGGCCACGCCGCAGCCGTATATTCATCTTGAATACAGTGCGAACCTTATTGTTTCGATATCGCACATAGATTGAGACTACTCCCACATACCCGATCCCCAGATACCCGAGGAGATATCCATGTCCACATACCCATCGGGCGCCATCGCCCTCGTCACGGGCGGCGCCGGCGGCATCGGCGCGGCGTGCGCAAAACGCCTGGCCGACGCAGGCGTTCGCGTCGTCACCGCCGACCTCGCGCCCGGCGCCGACGAGCACCTCGACGTCACCGATCCGGAGGCGGTCGACCGGTTACGGTCGCGCGTGGGCCGCGTCGACATCCTCGTCAACAGCGCCGGGATCGTCGGCCCGTCGGCGCTACTCGTCGACACCGACCTCGCCGGCTGGCACCGCACCTTCCGCGTCAACGTCGACGGCACGTTCCTGATGTGCCGCGCGTTCGTGCCCGGGATGATCGACGCCGGCTGGGGCCGCGTCGTGAACCTTGCAAGCATCGCAGCCAAGGACGGAAACCCCTACCAGAGCGCCTATTCGGCTTCGAAGGCCGCCGTGATCGCCCTGACCAAGTCACTGGGCAAGGAGGTCGCGACGTCCGGCGTGCTCGCCAACGCCGTCGCCCCCGCTGCGGTGGAGACCCCGATGAACGCGGACACCGATCCCGCGATCATCGCCCGATCGCAGAGCCTCACCCCTATGGGGCGGATGGGACGGCCCGAGGAGATCGCCGAACTGGTCGCGTGGTTGTCGTCGGAGGCGCTGAGTTTCTCCACCGGTGCCGTGTACGACGCCAGCGGCGGGCGCGCGTCGTACTGACCGGCCATCCCGAACCGACTCCGCCGTCGCCAGGGATCTCCGGCGTTCGCACATCCCACTGGCGAGCGGCGGGCCCCGCGCATCCGGGACCGCCGGCTACCGTCGCACGCATTAACTCGTCGAAGAACGTGATATCGGCCGGGCTACCCGCTGAAACCCTCACCCGCCGTCGAACGGTCGTGCTGCGTGAAGGTCATCGCGATATGCCGACCGCGGGCGACCTTGTTCAACATGGCCACCCGTTCGCGCGCGGCTGCCCCGCTTCTGTTCCTGCGCTCGCGGATGGGGTTGGACCAGGGAACGCTGTCGGCCAGCCTGGCGAGAGCGACGTTCAATCCGGTGAGATGCGCGAACCAGCGCACTCGGCGTTCGAAGTTGTATCCGAGCGGCTCGAAGTGCGTGCCCTCCACCATGGCTTCGATCTGCTTGTACCCGAACACCACTCCTGCCGGCGCGAGAGCGATGGTGGCGATGATCTGATCGGCGTACCGGGACACCCATTTCTTGACCACACCGGGAAGCGTGTCCGTCAGGGTCTCCACGTGTGCGGGACCGGCAATGGCATCGACGAGTTCAGCACGCCAGGGCGAAGGGTTACCGCCCCTTGCGAGAACATAATTCAGCGATTTGATGAGTTCCACACCGTTCGCGGAGTGGAGCAGTTCGGGAGCTCCCCACAAACGCGCGGAGTAGGAGGAATATTCGGCGAGATCCTCGAGTTGTTGCGCGGTCAACCTGCGCCCGAACGCGTGGTCGACGAGCCGTCCGAGCAACATGCCGCTGCCGAATCCGAGCAACGATGTCGCAGGAATCGGTTCTCCGAATTTGAGATAGACGTCGTCACCCCATTTTCTGCGTAGCCCACGACTGGCCAGTGCGTGCATCAACCGCACGCGCACCACGTCCTGGAATGCCTCGGAACGGCGATCGAAAATTTCCGGCAGCCTGAACTCGGCAAATACCCGGGCTGTTTCGATGAAGCGGCGCGGACCGTCGTCCGCGAATCGTCCCGTGGCACCGGTGGCAGCGGAAATGTCACCGGTCATTGCTGTTTCGTACAGTGCCCACCCTTTGATGATCGACGTGGCACTCCAGGTAGCCGCCATCGCCAGCATCCGTCCCCGTTCGGCAGCGACGAGATCGAATTGGGCAGGCAGCTGATCGAGATGCTCGAAGAGCTCGACGAACTCGTGCGGGGGATTTTCGAGCGTTTCGATGCCCTGGGTGAGAGCCTGCTCGAACAGCGCGCGGCCCTGCTCGTGACCGAGTCGCTCGAACGCCTCGACCACGCCGATCATGTGCTCGTCGCGTTGCCAGAAATAGTCGTCACGCAGGCGCGTGAGGTCGTTGGGTTCGACTTCCCGGTCGATGTCTATCCAGTCGCCGAACATGATTTCGCGCATGTGACGCCACTGATCGGCGAAGTGGTCCCGACCGGGTGGGATGGGCCGTAACGGCCGATCGGGACGATCTCGCCGGTTGAAGTCGACATCTTCGAGGAGGATCTCTGAGCGCTCGTTGGTCGTAGTCATGAAAACCACCCCCACGTAGTACTTTCAGGCAGTGTCGCACACGGCATCACCATTTGAAAACAGGTGATGTCAGTTTCGTTGCGTGTTTCTTCCGATGCGATCTGCAGTGGTCGACGCGCTCACTTCCGGACGAGCCCCGTCACGGCCGGAACCGTCAGTGGGTGAAGCTGTCCCAGTCGACGGCAGCGTCGATCGGCTGCGTGTTGTTCTGCGTGGCCTCCCCGCTCTCGCGGGCCGCCCCGGCACGCAGACCGCAATACTCGTTGACCTTGCCGACGACGACGCGATAGCTCTCCAGGTCGCGGGACGAGATGCCGTGGGGTTCGAGCAGGGAGAGGACGGTTTCGCCGCGCGCGGCGTCGTCCTGGGCGGCGAAGTCGTCGCACGTCGCGCCCGTGGCCGTGCCACCGCAGCCCGCCACGATCGCACCGAGAACGACCACCGCGGGAACGAACCCCGCGGCCACCACACGACTTCTCACCGACAACCCCTCGCATCTCCTCGACGGCACGACAGGAGACGATCTTGCCCGACCGGGCCGAGTGGGCTGCGCCGGGATCCCGGATCGCCGCGCGGACCGGCAGTAGGGGTCAGAACAGCGTGAGTGCCGGATCCGCGGAACGGCGCTCGGAGACCGGCGACGGCACGTCCCGGTGTGCGGCTTCGGCGCCGGCGAGTCCGTAGCGCTCCACGAGCGGTACGACGCGAGCCTTGAGCCAGCGCTTGTACTCGGGCGTGACGTACGCGCTGCGGCCGTAGAGCTGCCGGTACCGCCGCACCAACGCGGGATGCTCGGCGGCGAGCCAGGACAGGAACCATCCGCGGGTGGCGCCGCGGAGGTGCATCGGGATCACGGTCGCGCCCGAGGCGCCGGCCTGTGCGATGGCGGCGAACAGCTCGTCGAGGTGCCGGGTCGAGTCGGTGAGATACGGGATGACCGGGGCCACCATCACATGACAGGACAGTCCGGCGTCGGTCACGGCGCGGATCAGATCGAGCCGGGCCTGAGGCGACGGGGTGCCCGGTTCGAGCTGGCGCTGCAGGTCGTGGTCGCCGACGGCCAGGGACACCGCGACCCCGACGTCGACCTGCCGGGCCGCGAGCGTGAGCAACGGCAGATCGCGCCGCAGCAGGGTGCCCTTGGTGAGGATCGAGAACGGGGTGCCGGACTCGGCGAGCGCACGTATGACGCCGGGCATCAAGCGATATCGGCCCTCCGCGCGCTGATACGGATCGGTGTTGGTGCCGAGCGCGACGTGTTCGCGCTTCCAGGATTTCCTGGACAGTTCCCGTCGCAGCACCGCCGCGACGTTGGTCTTCACGACGAGCTGGGTGTCGAAGTCGTGGCCGGGATCGAGGTCGAGATATTCGTGGGTGGGCCGGGCGAAACAGTAACGGCACGCGTGACTGCATCCACGGAAGGTGTTGACGGTGTAGCGGAACGGCAGATTCGACGCCTCCGGCGTCTTGTTGAGGGCGCTCTTGCACAGCACCTCGTGGAACGTGATGCCCTCGAAGTCCGGCGTCTGCACGCTGCGGACGAGTCCGGCCCGATCGAATCCGGGCAACGCGCCGTCGTCGGCGTCCAGTGTCTGTGCCGCCCACCTCATGCGCTCAGTCGAACACCTGTGCGACATTCTGTCAACCGGTCGTCGAAATTTCGTTCGACGACCCTCCACCTGACAGAATTCCGGCCATGACTCGTCAGAACATCTCGTCCGGTTCCGAATGGGAACCGAAGATCGGCTACTCCCGCGCGGTGCGCATCGGCAACCAGGTCGCGGTCTCCGGCACCACCTCCCCCGGCGCGACCCTCGAGGAACAGACCCGCGGCGCCCTGCGCACGATCGAGGCCGCGTTGGCCGAGGCCGGCGCGAAGCTGACCGACGTGATCCGCACCCGCATGTACCTGACCGACATGTCCCGGTGGGAGGAAGCGGCCGCCGCGCACGGTGAGGTGTTCGGCGAGATCCGGCCCGCCAGCACGATTCTCGAGGTCAGCCGCCTCGTCGACGCCGATCTGCTCATCGAGATCGAAGCCGACGCGGTCGTCGAATAGCGTGGGATCGTGTGCCTTTCGGGCGTCCGGAGGGGCCCGAAAGGCACGCGAGCGCGCAGCCCCCGGCTCACGAGCGCACAGCGCCCCGGCTCGAGCTAGAGTGCTGCACACGAACTTCTGATCTGGGGGGATCATCATGGGGGATCATGCCGCCGTCGGCAATTCGGTCAGGGTTGCGCCCGACGGCGTCCGCGCCTTCGGAAACACGACACTCGAGGCCGCCGATCGGGTGGCACGCGCGGGCGCGGTGGATCTGCAGGAGAACGTCTCGGCGCTGAGCCCGGCGCTGGGGCTGATCGGCGGCGACTTCGTGGCGGCGTTCGCCGCCGCCCAGAGCGAGCACACCCGCGCGGTCGCGCAGTTGTCGCTCGCCTACGCCTCGAGCGGTGCCGCCGCGCACGCCACCGCGACGGGTTACGAAACCGTCGTGGCCGAGCAGACCGCGGCGTTGGCGACCGCGGCCGCCGGCATCGCACCCGGGCCCGCGCGGTGACCGGGCAGGGCACACCCGCGGCGACCCCGACCGTCCTCGACGCGCTGCGGGCCTCCCCGATCGGACCGGTGCTCGACATGCCGCTGTCACCGGCGCCCGTCGTCCCCATCCCGCCGCCCGATCCCGGGACGAACCCGATCGTCGAACTGCTGCAGTCGATTCCGGTTCCGCAGCTGCCCGGGGTGGATCAGCTGCTCGCACCCCTGACCGATCTCGGCGGCCTGTTCGGCACCGGCATCCTGGACGGGCTCGACCCGGCCGCGATCCTCCAGCAGTCGTCCCGGTTCCTCGACACCGCCGCCTCGATCGGACGCAGCGCAGTCGACCTGCTCCCCGATTCGTGGGAGGGTGCACCGGTCGACGCCGCGATCGAGCACGGCCGCCAGGCGCACACCAGCGCGGTCGCATTGAGCGAACGCGGCGACCGGATCGGTGAACTGACCCGCGCCGCGACCGCGACCGTCGAACGCGGGAACGTCGAATTGACCGGGATCGCCCAATCGTTCCTGGCCGTCGCGTCCGCCACCGCGCCGGTCGCGCTGACGCCGCCGGGTCAGGCACTGCTGGTCTCGGCCGCCGTCGAGCATCTGCAGGCGGCACTGGCCGTGGTGAGCCGCAGCCGCGGTGAACTGAGCGTGCACACCGCGGCGATGAACACCCTCACCGCCCCGATCCCGGTTCCGCCGCCGATCGCACCGGAGGGCCTGCCCGGCCCCGGGCAGGTGGCGGCGGTCGCGTCCGACGCGGTGAAGTCCCTCGCCTCCGAAGCTGCGTCCGCGGCCGGATCGATGTTCGGCGGATTCGGCGACGGGTCCGCCCCGACCCGGGCCGCGTCCCTGACGCCGACGATGCCGTCGGCCGGCGGCTCCATGTCCGCACCGTCGGGCTTCGGCGGCGCCGGGCTCACCGGGTCCGGTCTCGGAGCGGGAACCGGCGCGGTCCCCGCCTCATCGGTCCCCGGTGTGTTCCCGGGACCGGCGGCACCCGTGGGCTCGGGCACCGCGGGTCCGGTCCCCACCGCGGCCGGACGCCCCGGCAACTACGGCGGCGTCCCGTCGGCCGGTACCCACCGCGGAGACGACCGGACCGATTCCCGTGGCACACCCGGTTTCCTGGTGTCCGCCGCGAATTCGACCGAGGTGGTCGGGGAAATGCCGAAGGTCGTACCGGCCGTGATCGGGGGCATCGACGCCGGGTAGGTACCGGATTACGCTGTGACCCGAGCGGGTACCTGAGGTAGATGGGTCGTGCGGGAATGGTTCGACAGCTGGGCGTCGAAGAGGAATTCCAGCTGATCGATGCGAAAACGCGCCGGCTCGTTCCCCGGGCCCCGGAACTGCTCGCCCGGCTCCCGCAGGACACCTACGTCGACGAACTGCAACGCTGCGTCGTCGAGGTCAACAGCGAGGTCCACCGGGAGCTGTCGAAACTCCGCGCGGATCTCGTCCTTCGTCGCTCGCAGCTGGCGGCGGCCGCCGCCGAACTGGGCCTGGGGGTCGCCGCGGCCGGTGCCGTCCCGCTCGCGGTCCCGGAGGAACTCCAGGTGAGCGAGACACCACGCTATCGCCGGATGCTCGCCGACTATCAACTGCTCGCGCGGGAGCAGCTGATCTGCGGCACCCAGGTTCACGTCGATGTTCCCGACCGGGACGAAGCGGTGCAGGTCGCGAACCGGATCGCCCCGCACCTGCCGGTCTTCCTGGCGCTCAGCGCGAGCTCACCGTTCTGGGCCGACGGCACCGACACCGGTTATGCGAGCGTGCGCAGCCTCGTGTGGATCCGGTGGCCGAGCACCGGGCCCGCGGCGCCGGTGTCGTCCGCCGCCGAGTACGACCGGCTGATCGCCGATCTCGTGTCGAGCGGGGTCATCACCGATCCGGGCATGGTGTACTTCGACCTGCGGCCGTCCGCGCATCAACCCACTCTCGAACTGCGGGTGTGCGACAGCTGCCCGTCGGTCGACACGATCACCCTGGTCGCCGGTCTGTTCCGCGCGCTCGTCGAACACGAGTGCACGGCACTGCGCGAGGGGGTACCTCCCATCCGGGCGAACCCCACCCTGATCCGCGCCGCGATGTGGCGGGCCGCCCGCTCCGGGCTCGAGGGCGACCTGGTGGACGTCGAGGCCGCGGTACCGCGACCGGCCGTGGAGATGATCGACCGGCTCACCTCGTTGCTGCGACCGGAACTCGAGCAGTTCGGCGACTGGGACACCGTCTCCGAACTGGCCGCGGCAGCCGCCCGCATCGGCAGTTCCGCGGCGCGGCAGCGACGGGTGCTGCGCCGGCGCGGCAAGCTCACCGACGTCGTGGACCTGCTGCTCGCCGAGACCGCCGGCCGGGTCCACGAGGTTCCGGAGGTCGCCGACCCCCACGGGACGCTGCTGCACGGGTACGCGCCGCTCCGCGCGGACGACGCCACCGACGGATACGACGAGGCCGTCGACGCGCGCGGCCGTCCGCGCCCGGAGTACGAACACGTGCTCACCACGCTGGCGCGGCTCGGAGCCGATACGCTGCGGACGGCGCAGGACGACATCGACCGCGAGCAGGGCCTCGACGGGGTGGTGTTCCGGGTCAGCGGCGAGGCCCGGGCACGGGTCTTCCCGATGGATGTGGTGCCCCGGATCATCACGGCCGAGCAGTGGGAACACCTGGTTCCCGGGCTCGAGCAGCGCGCGCTGGCACTCAACGCGTTCCTCGTCGACGTGTACGGGGACGCCGCGGTGATCCGGGACGGTGTGATGCCGGCGGAGGTGCTCGACCGTGCGCCCGGGTTCCGCCGGAGCGGCGCCGCGGCCCACCTGCACCGGGTGCGCGCACACATCTGCGGCATCGACCTGGTCCGGACCGATCCCGGCCGGTTCGTGGTGCTCGAGGACAATCTCCGGGTGCCGTCGGGCGTCGGCTACGCCCTGGCCCACCGCGCGATGACCCGCACCTTCCTCGGCGGACTCCTCGAGGGCTCCGATGTCCTCGATGTCGAGGACACCACGGACCTGATGGTGAAAACGCTGCTGGCCGCCGCTCCGCCCCGGGCCCGCGGCGACCGTGCGGCCGCGGTGGTGCTGAGCGCGGGCCCGCAGGATTCCGCGTGGTTCGAACACACCATGCTCGCGGAGCGCACGGGTCTGCCGCTCGCCCAGACGCAGGACCTGTCGGTCCGCGACGACGTCGTGTACGTCCATCGGGGGACGACGAGGTCGCGCGTCGATGTCCTCTACGCCCGTGTCGACGAGGACATGCTGCTGTCCTCCACCGGCTACGACGGGCAGCCGCTGCGGCCGGGTCTGCTCGGCGCGCTGCGTGCGGGGACCGTGACCGTGGTCAACGCCCTCGGTAACGGGGTGGGCGACGACAAGGCCGTCTACACTTATGTGCCGGCGCTGATCGAGTACTACCTGGGTGAGCGGCCGTTGCTCGACCAGGTCCCGACGTGGGTGTGCGCCGAACGCGAGCAGCGCGACCACGTGCTGGACCGGCTCTCCGAGCTCGTGGTCAAGCCCATCGACGGATTCGGCGGCAACGGGATCACGATCGGCCCGGAGGCGACACCGGCCGAACTGGCGAGGCGCCGCCACGATCTGCTGAGGCAGCCGGAGCGATTCGTCGCGCAGGAGGTGGTGCCGTTGTCCACGCACCCGACGTTCGACGGCACCGGGTTCTATCCGCACCACGTCGACCTGCGTGTGTTCGTGCACGTGCGCGCCGACGGCGAGGCGGTCACCGCGCATGTCGCGCCGGTGGCGCTGACCCGCGTGGCACCCGCCGGAAGCATGATCGTCAATTCTTCCCAGGGCGGCGGCGGCAAGGACACCTGGATCCTTCGGTCGGCGGGCGGGCCGCCTACCGGCCGGAGGGAGCGCTGACGTGTGCGGGGTGTGCGGCGAGATCCGGTTCGACGGCAAGCCCGCCGACACCGGTGCCGTGTCCCGGATGACCGCGTCGATGGCACCGCGCGGCCCCGACTCCGGCGGAATGTACGTGCAGGAGTCGATCGCCCTGGGACACCGTCGGCTGAGCATCATCGATCTGTCCCCGCGCGGCCGCCAGCCCATGATCGACAGCGACCTCGGGCTCGCGCTCGTGTTCAACGGGTGCATCTACAACTACCGGCAGTTGCGCGCCGAGCTGGAGGCGGCCGGCTACCGGTTCTTCTCCACCGCGGACAGCGAGGTGGTGCTCAAGGCATTCGATCGGTGGGGCACGGACTGTGTGCGCCGCTTCGCCGGGATGTTCGCGTTCGCGATCGCCGACACCGACACCGGGGTGGTCACCCTCGCGCGCGACCGGCTCGGGATCAAACCGCTGTATCTGGCCGAGTCCCCGGGCCGGCTGCGGTTCGCGTCGACGGTTCCGGCGCTGTTGCACGCCGGTGACGTCGACACCGACCTCGACCGGGTGGCGCTGCACCATTATCTGAGCTTCCATTCGGTGGTGCCGGCCCCGCGCACCATCTTCCGGGGTATCCGGAAGCTGCCTGCGGCGACCGTGCGGGTGATCCGCCCCGACGGCCGCAGTGACGACATCCGGTACTGGCAACCGGTGTTCGGACCGGACCCGGACCGCGCCTCGTGGACCGAACCCGATTGGCAGCACGCCCTGCTCGACGCCCTGCGCACCGCGGTGTCGCGACGGATGGTCGCCGATGTGCCCGTCGGGGTTCTGCTGTCCGGCGGCATCGACTCGAGCCTCGTGGTCGCGCTGCTCGCCGAGCAGGGCCAGCACGGTCTCGAGACATTCAGCATCGGATTCGATTCGGCTGCAGGAGAATCCGGGGACGAGTACGAATACTCGGATCTGGTCGCCGAGACGTTCGGCACCGCCCACCACAAGATCCACATCGATTCCTCGCGTCTGCTGCCGGCCGTGCCCGCGACGATCGCGGCGATGAGCGAGCCGATGGTCAGTCACGACTGTGTCGCGTTCTACCTGCTGTCGGAGGAGGTGCGCCGATCGGTGAAGGTGGTCCAGTCGGGTCAGGGTGCCGACGAGATCCTCGCCGGATACGACTGGTATCCCCCGATGCTCGGCGTCGCGCGCGACCGGTCCGCCGAGACGTACGCCCGCGTGTTCGTCGACCGTTCCCACGACGACATCGGCGCGCTGCTGTGCCCCGACTACCATCTCGACCACGACGCGAGCAGCGAGTTCCTGGCCGCGCAGCATGCCGAACCCGGCGCTCATACCGCGGTCGATGCGGCGTTGCGTCTCGACACGACCGTCATGCTCGTCGAGGACCCGGTCAAGCGGGTCGACACGATGACGATGGCGTGGGGCCTCGAGGCGCGGGTCCCGTTCCTCGATCACGAGTTCGTCGAACTGGCCGCGACCTGCCCGCCCGAACTCAAACTCGCGTCCGGCGGCAAGGGCGTCCTCAAGGACGCGAGCCGGGCGCTCCTGCCGAACCGGATCATCGACCGCACCAAGGGATACTTCCCGGTTCCGGGAATCCGGAATCTCGACGGGGAACTGCTGACCCTGGTGCGCGACGCCCTGCACAGCCGCGCCGCGCGCGAACGCGGCCTGTACCGGCCGCACACGATCGACGCACTGCTGGCCGCACCGAACGACACCCGCACCACACTCGGCGCGAACGCGCTCTGGCAGGTCGCGCTGCTCGAGTTGTGGTTGCAGTCGATGGACGAGCAGACCGGGACGAGAACCGCGCAGCCTGCGCGGGTGCAGAAGGAGTGAGCCGGGATGGATGCGGTACCGGAGGGCCCTACGCATGTGCGTTTCACGTCGGGTGCGTCGATGTCGCCCGATGCGACCGGGTTCGCGCACATCGTCGACGACGGCGGCTATCCGTGGGCGGTGCAGCGCTTCCTGACCGGCCGGTCGGCCGGGCCCTCCCGTCGCGTGGACCTGCCCGTCAGCGGTCCGGTCACGCGGATCCAGCACTCCGAGGACGGCCGGTGGCTCGCGCTCGAGGTCGCTCCCGACGCCGGCACCCGCACCCAGGTGTGGGTGGTGCAGACCGATCCGGATGACCGCAGCGCGCGGCGGCTCGACACCGCCGATGACGGCTCGACGGAACTGGTGTGCTGGGACGGTCCGCTCGTCGCGGTGACCGCGACCGATGAGGAGGGTGTCGCCGAATCCCGGCTGATCGATCCGCAGACGCTGGAGTCGGTCGTGCTCGATCGCCGAGTCGGTGGACATCTCGTGGATTCGTGGGACGGTTCGGCACTGCTGCGCGTCGGGCCACGCGGACATCGCGAGCTGTTGCTGCTGCGCGCCGACGGAACACGGACACCGTTGCTGCCCACCGATTTCGGATCGACCACCGATGCCGGGGTCATCCTCGACGACCACCGCCTGCTCGGCGGGCTGGACCGGTACGGGTCCCCGTGGGCGTCCAGCGACGGTGAACCGACCCGCTACGTGCGGGCCGTGGTGCGCAGCGATCACGGTAGCGAGTTCGCGCGACTGCTGGGTGTCGCCGTGTCCGACGAGGGCGTGTCGTACCGGGTCCTTGCCGAGCGGCCCGACGCGGACCTCGACGAGTTCGCCGTCAGCGAGGACCACACGACCGTGGCCCTCCTGTGGAACATCAAGGGACTCAGCGAATTACAGATGCTCGACCTGAGGGACGGCTCGCTGGCGCCGCCGATCCTGTTGCCCGGGCTCGTCGCGTCGGAGCTCTCGCTCAGCGCGACCGGCGCGCTGCTCGCGGTGACGGTGGAGGGCCCGGGGATGCCGCCGTCGGTCGAACTGGTCAATCCCCGTTCCGGCGACTGGGTTCCGGTCGAGCATGCACGCACCCGCATCGACCCGGCGGTGGCACCGGAGCTGCTCGAATTCGAGGCTCGGGACGGAATGCCGTTGTCCGGCTGGCACTATCGCGGCGGGAGCGAGCCGGGACCGGTGATGCTGTACTTCCACGGCGGCCCGGAGGCCCAGGAACGGCCCGGGTACAGCGACTACTTCCCCGCCCTGGTGGACGCCGGGATCACCGTGTTCGCACCGAACGTCCGGGGATCGGGTGGATTCGGGCGGACGTTCATGCACGCCGACGACCGGTACGGGCGTTTCGCCGGCATCGACGACGTCGCGGACTGTGTGCAGTTCCTCGTCGAGCGGGGCATCGCCGACCCGGCGCGGATCGCGTGTGCCGGCCGCTCCTACGGCGGGTATCTCACGTTGGCGTCCTTGACCTTCCATGCCCCGCTGTTCGCCGCGGGCGTCGCGATCTGTGGCATGAGCGACCTCGAGAGCTTCTACGCCAACACCGAGCCGTGGATCGCGGCCGCAGCCTACCCGAAGTACGGGCATCCGGTCCACGACCGGGAACTGCTGCAGGAGCTCTCCCCGATCCACCGGATCGACGACCTGAAGGCTCCGCTGCTGGTGGTGCACGGCGTGCACGACACCAACGTGCCGGTCGGCGAGTCCGAGCAGATCGTCGCGGCCGTGCACGCCCGCGGCGGCGTCGCGGATTTCCTCCTGTTCGACGACGAGGGCCACGAGATCGTCAAGCGGGAGAACCGCCGTGCCCTGGCCTCGGCGATGGTCGACTGGCTCACCACACACCTGGGAGTGAGCCGGGTCGAGGAGGCCGCACGATGAGCGTCTCGTTCGAACAGCTCGTGGCGTGGCGGCGCGATCTGCACGCACACCCCGAACTGGGGTTCGCCGAGCACCGCACGACCGCGGTGGTCCGCGACCATCTGCGCTCACTGGGCCTCGAGCCGGTGACCTTGCCGCGCGGGACCGGACTGTGGTGCGACGTGGGTCCGCCGAGCGCGCACTGCATCGCCTTGAGGGCGGACCTCGACGCGCTGCCGCTGACCGAGGCCACGGGTCTGCCGTTCGCGTCGACGGTGCCCGGGGTGTGCCACGCGTGCGGACACGACGCGCACACCGCGATCCTCATGGGAGCGGCCGCCGAGCTCGCCGAAGACCCTCCGCCCCACCGGGTCCGGTTGATCTTCCAACCCGCGGAGGAGGCGACGCCGGGTGGCGCGCTCGAGGTCGTCGCGGCCGGGGTGCTCGAGGGCGTGTCGAAGATCTTCGCCCTGCACTGCGCCCCGCAGTTCCGGGTCGGCATGCTCGCGACCCGGGCCGGACCGATCACCTCGTCGAGCGATGCGGTGACGGTGCGCTTGTCGTCCGCGGGCGGGCATTCGGCGCGGCCCTATCTGACCGGCGACCTGATCCACGCCGCGGCGGTGCTGATCACCGGCCTGGCGTCGGTGCTCGACCGGCGCGTCGACGCGCGCAGCGCTACGGTCCTGACGTGGGGCAGGATCTCGGCGGGGTACGTGGGCAACGCGATCCCCGAGTCCGGGGAGCTGGTCGGGACGCTGCGCAGCGCGTCCCACGCGACCTGGGCGAGTCTCGAACCCCTCGTGCGGCGCACCATCGGCGAACTGCTCGCGCCGTACGGGGTCGGGCACGAACTCGAGTACGTGCAGGGCGTTCCTCCGGTCGTCAACGACCCGGATTGTGCCTCGGACCTGCTCGAAGCGATCGAGACGGTCGTAGGGCTGGACAACCTCGCCGAGGCCCAGCAGTCCAGCGGCGGTGAGGATTTCGCGTGGTACCTCGAAAAGATCCCCGGCGCGATGGCGCGGCTCGGCGTCTGGGACGGGGTCGGGCCGCGCTGCGATCTGCACCGCCCCGAGTTCACCCTCGACGAACGCGCCCTCGTGCACGGGATGCGCACCTTCGTCGCGCTGGCCCGGAAGGGGTGACGCGGCCGACGGGCATGACCCCGACAGCGTCGGCGCGGTCGGCCCCGCTCAGTCGACGAGCGAGGCAACCTCGTGATCGGTCAGGGTCGTCTGCGGCACCCGGCCCGCGTTGCGGGCCAGTTCGACCGCCCGGTACAGCGGCCGCTCCCCCACCGCCGCGCTGCGCGCCTCGGCCCGCAACTGTTCGACGAGGACCGACGACACCGCGGCGGCCGGCGCCACCTCGGCGGTGGCGAGGGCATCGGCGAGCCGACGCAGCGCGAGCACGTCGAGTTCGCGTCCGCCGCCGTCCGCGTACAACGCCAGCGGCACCGACACGAGCCCGTGCTCGCCGTCGTTGACGCGGAGGATCACCTGACTCACTCGCGCGACACGCACGAGCAACTCGACACCGGCCAGGTGCCGCAGGTCCACGCTGCGCGAACGAACCGGTCCCGACGCCACGAGCACCGTGCCGTCGAGGCGCAGATGCCGGCGGGTCACGACGAATGCGCCGACGGCAGGAGGCAGCCCGAACAGCAGCCCGAGCGCGATGGCGATCGACGTCGGCACGAACAGCCACGCCACCCCGGCGAGCACGATGCCGAGGAGCACCGATGCGAGCGCGACGCGGCGGGCACGCGGCAGCAGGAGGTGCGGCGGCAGCAGGTCGAGGGACACGGATTCGGGCGCAGGCCCGTCAGTCCCCGGCAACGACCTCACCCACGCGCGCGACTGCATCGGCGAGCGGCACGGTCTGCTGCTCGCCGGTACGCAGGTCCTTCACGACGATCTCGCCGGCCTCGAGTTCACGATCGCCGAGGACCAGGGCGACGACGGCCCCGGACTTGTCGGCGGCCTTCATCGCGCCCTTGAGTCCGCGTCCTCCGTAGGCGAGGTCGACGCGGATGCCCGCGCCGCGGAGCTTGTGGGCGAGCGGAACCAGTGCGGACTTGGCGGCGTCGCCCATCGGCACGCCGTACACCTCGCAGCGGGCCGGGGTGGCGGCGCTCTTGCCTTCGGCGGCGAGCGCGAGGATCGTGCGGTCCACACCGAGACCGAACCCGATACCCGACAGCGGCTGTCCGCCGAGCTGCTCCATCAGGCCGTCGTAGCGGCCGCCGCCGCCGATGCCGGACTGGGCACCGAGGCCGTCGTGCACGAACTCGAAGGTGGTCTTGGTGTAGTAGTCGAGGCCACGGACCATGCGCGGGTTGACGACGTAGGGCACCCCGAGTGCGTCGAGGTGGCTCAGCACCTCGTCGAAGTGGGCCTTGGCGCTGTCGGACAGGTGGTCGAGCATGAGCGGCGCGTCGGCGGTCATCTCCCGCACCTGGGGGCGCTTGTCGTCGAGCACACGCAGCGGGTTGATCTCGGCGCGGCGGCGAGTCTCCTCGTCGAGCGGCAACCCGAACAGGAACTGCTGCAGCAACTCCCGGTACTGCGGCCGGCAGGTCTCGTCGCCGAGCGAGGTGACCTCAAGGCGGAAGCCTTCCAGTCCCAGGCTGCGGAAACCGGCGTCGGCGACGGCGATGACCTCGGCGTCGAGCGCGGGATCGTCGACGCCGATCGCCTCCACGCCGACCTGCTGCAGCTGCCGGTACCGGCCGGCCTGGGGCCGCTCGTACCGGAAGAACGGGCCCGAGTAGCTGAGCTTGACGGGCAGCTGGCCGCGGTCGAGACCGTGCTCGATGACCGCGCGCATCACACCGGCGGTGCCCTCGGGGCGCAGCGTGACGGACCGGTCGCCACGATCGGCGAACGTGTACATCTCCTTGGTGACGACGTCGGTGGATTCGCCGACACCGCGCGCGAACAATCCGGTGTCCTCGAAGATCGGCAGCTCGATGTGCCCGTACCCGGCCAGACGCGCGGCCCGCGTCAAACCGTCGCGCACGGCCACGAACTCCGCGGACTGCGGCGGAACGTAATCCGGGACACCCTTCGGGGCCGAGAACGTGGAGACCTTGCTCACCTGTCGCTGCTTTCTCTCGTCGGAACGATGTGCGTGTGGGCCCGGATCAGCGGGTGCCGGCCAGGCCCGTCAGGAAGGGGTTCGACACCCGCTCCCGACCGATCGTGCTGGACCGTCCGTGCCCCGGAAGGATGTTCGTGGCGTCGTCGAGCACCAGCAGTTTCGCGGCGAGCGACTCGAGCAGCTGCTCGTGGTTGCCGCCGGGCAGGTCGGTGCGGCCGATGGACCCCTCGAACAGGGTGTCGCCGGTCAGGGCGACCGGAACCTCGGTGCCGTCGGGGGTGGTTGCGACGGTGCGCAACACCACCGATCCCTGGGTGTGGCCGGGGGTGTGGTCGACGACGAAGCGGATCCCGGCGTGCTCGATCTCGTCGCCGTCGGCGAACTCGATCACCTCGTGCGGCTCGGTGAAGGTGGCGCCCTGCAGGAACGGTGCCAGGCTCGAACCGAGTCCGACTCCCGGATCGGTGAGCATGTGCCGGTCGCCGGGGTGGATGTAAGTGGGGATGTCGTACCGGTCCGCGACCACCTGCGCCGACCAGATGTGGTCGAGATGCCCATGGGTGAGCAGTACCGCGCGCGGACTCAGGTCGGATCCGGTGAGGAACTCGTTCAACGGTTCGGCGGCGTCCTGACCGGGATCGACGACGACGCACTCCTTCGAGTTGTCCTGCGCGAGGATGTAGCAGTTGGTCTGGAACATCCCGGCGGGGAATCCGGTAACGAGCACGAGCATCGCTCCTACGGTGAGGGCAGTTCTGGGGGCCCCTATAGCCTAGGTGCAACGCCCGGTCCGCCCGCTTCCAGGTTCGGGTGGCAAACTCGATCCGGCCTGACTTCACAGCTCAGCCACGACCGACGGGTTACGGGAGGACTACAGCAGTGCCGAGCAACGCACAGCGGCGCCAGGCCGCGAAACGCAAACTCGAACGGCAGCTCGCGCGCCGTGCGGAGCGTGAGCGCAAACGCCGCCAACGGAACATCGGTCTGACGGCCCTCGGGGTGATCGTCGCGATCGGTGTGGGCGTCACGCTGTGGGCGGTCAACCGCGGCGACGACGAGAGCGCCACCACCGCCGCCGGCGAGACCGAGCAGAGCTCCGAGTTCGCAGCGATGCCCGCCGGTCGCGCCGAACCGCTGCCCGAATCCGTGAACTGCGCATACCCGGCCGACGGGCGCGAGCCCTCGCGGCCGGTGGAGCCACCGCGCACCGAGGGCATCCTCACCAGCGGCGAGGCCAACACCGACATCAGCGTCAGCGTCGAGACGACGCAGGGGAACATCGGGTTGATCCTGCACAACTCGGATTCGCCGTGCACGGTCAACAGTTTCCTGTCCCTCGCCTCGCAGGGATACTTCGACAACACCGAGTGCCACCGGTTGACGACGTCGCCGTCGCTGCAGGTGCTGCAGTGCGGTGACCCGACCGGTACCGGCAGCGGCGGGCCGGGCTACGAGTTCGCCAACGAGTTCCCCACCGACCAGTTCGCGGCCGACGACCCGGCCTCGCAGGAGCCGATGACCTACCCGCGCGGCACCCTGGCGATGGCCAACGCCGGCCCGGGCACCAACGGCAGCCAGTTCTTCCTGGTCTACGGGGATTCGATACTGCCGCCGCAGTACACGGTGTTCGGTACGGTCGACGAGACCGGACTGGCGACACTCGACAAGATCGCCGCAGAAGGTGTCGCCGGCGGCGGCGCCGACGGCAAGCCGGCCCTGGCGACGTCCCTGACCAGCGTGAGGATGGACTGATGGCCCGCACCCGAACTCGTCTCGCGGTCGTCGCCGCCGGCGCAGCACTCCTGCTGGCCGGTTGTTCCGACGACGGCACCGACACCGCCACGACCACCACCCGTACGGCGACGGCCACCCAGGCTGCGCCGACGTACACGGGCGCGCTGCCCGAACGTCCCGCCGCGGGCGACCCCGTCGACTGCAGCTACATGCCGGACGGCGAGGCCGCGAAGGACGTGACGCCGCCGCAGGGAAGCGGGGTGAGCACCGCGGGATCGCCGACGGTGACGATGACCACCAGCGCGGGCCCGATCGGGCTGACGCTGGATCCGGCCGCCGCACCGTGCACGGTCAACAGCTTCGTGTCGCTGGCCGAGCAGGGCTATTTCGACGACACACCCTGCCATCGTCTCGTGACCTCACCCGGCCTGCAGGTGCTGCAGTGCGGCGACCCGTCCGGCACCGGCCGGGGCGGCCCGGGCTACGGATTCGACACCGAATACCCGGAGACCGCGTTCGCACCGACCGATCCCGCGCTCTCCCAGCCCGTGGTGTACCCGCGGGGCACCGTCGCGATGGCGAACACCGGGCAGCCCGGCAGCAACGGAAGCCAGTTCTTCCTGGTCTACGAGGATTCGCAGCTTCCGCCGGCGTACACGATCTTCGGCACGATCGACGAGGCCGGTCTCGCGACCATCGAGAAGGTCGCGGCCGCGGGCGACGACGGCTCGATGGGCAGCGTCGGTGGCGGTGCCCCGAACCTGCCGGTGCAGATCGAGACGGTGACCGTCGCGTCCTGAGCACGGTGACATTCCGAGTGCGGTGGCGGGACGGTGCCTTCCGAACGGAAGGCACCGTCCCGTCCGGCTCCCCGGCCGGCTTCCTCTGTGGCCGGTCACCGCACGCCCGGTCCGGGTGCGGGACAACTCCCGCTTCCTGTCCTAACCCCGGCGAATCGGATATCGTGCCGTTGCTGTGACCCCACATCCCTCGACGGTGCCCACCCGCGATCGGACACCCCGCCGCCGCGCGCGCCGGGGCAGCGTGCTGCTCGCCACCGCGATTCTCGCCGCGGGATGCGCGGCCGACAGCGACGCCGCGGGCACCCCGTCGACGACCGCGCTCACCTCGTCCCCCACCTGTCTCTT
>NZ_JALPTB010000033.1 GCF_023218075.1 Rhodococcus sp. HM1
CCACCCGCCCCGGTCACCGCCTACCGCACGCCTGGTTGCTCGACGGCGACAACAAGATCTCCACGCACGACCTGATCCAGCCCGGCCGACTGGTGCTCATCGTCGACACCGACGGGCAGACCTGGGTCGAGACCGCCGAAAAGCTCGCCGAACAGCGCGGCATTCCCCTCGATGTCGTCACGGTCGGTCGACGTGCATCCGTGCGCCCGGTCGGCGACCACTGGCACGACATCCGCGGCATCCGTGACGACGGTGCGATTCTCGTGCGGCCCGACGGCCACATCGCCTTCCGCGCGCAGTCCATGCTCGATCACCCCACCCATGCGCTCGAGGCGGCGTTCGCCGCGTCGACGGCAACGTCCTGATCGAAAGGCCCCTCCCATGTCCTTCACTTCGAGCGGTCAGGCCGCCACCGATCCCCGTCGGATCGACGCTCTCACCACCGCCGCGCGCCTGGAGCGACTGCCCGTCGGCTCCTGGCACTGGAAACTGACCGCACTGGTCGGCATCGGCGCGTTCTATGAATACTTCGAGGTATTCCTCGGCGGCGTACTCGCCGCGGTCCTCGGGCCTCTCTGGGAACTGAGCACCTACGAGAAGGCCGGCCTGATCGCCTCGGTCTTCCTCGGTATGTTCGTCGGCGCCATCACCCTCGGCCGCGTCGCCGACCGCGTCGGTCGCAAGAAGATGTTCCTGATCAACCTCAGCATCTATCTGGCGTTCTCGCTACTCGCCGCGTTCTCCCCCAACGTGTGGTTCCTCATCGCCTGCCGGTTCATCGCCGGTATCGGTGCCGGCGCCGAAGCCGCTCTGATCCCCACCTATCTCGGCGAGTTCATCCCGCGCCACCGCCGCGGCCGGTACATCGGCTACGCGTTCACCCTCGCGTTCGTCGCCTACCCGCTCGTCGCCCTCGCCGGCGCCCCGCTGGCGAAGACCCACTTCCTCATGGACGGCTGGCGCTGGCTGCTCGTACTCGGTGCCAGCGGCATCATCGTGCTGCTGTGGATGCGGCGGAACATGCCCGAATCCCCCCGCTGGCTGGTCTCGGTGGGCCGCACCGCCGACGCCGACGCCGAACTGCGCAAAATCGAAGACGACGTGCGCCGCCGCACCGGGTCCGACCTGCCCGCCCCCGACTACACCGCCCTGCCCCCGGAGGTCGACGAACACCACAAGGCCAAGATCTCGGACCTGTTCCGCGGCAACACCCGGAACTCCATGATCGCCGTCGGATCCCTGTGGACCATCGGCGTGCTCGCCTACTACGGCTTCAGCTCCCTGGCGCCGGTGCTGCTGGTGGACAAGGGATACGACATCACCAAGTCCCTGTTGTACACGGCCGTGATTGCAGCCGGTTACCCCTTCGGCGCTCTGACCGCGGCGCTCGTGGCAGAAAAGCTCGAACGCCGCACGCTGACGGTGGTCACCGCACTGGCCACCGCCGTCGCCGGTCTGGTCTTCGGGTATGGATCCGGTGACGCCGTCATCATGGCCGCAGGATTCGCCATGGGCTTCGCCTCCAACGTCCATTCGAGCGGCGTGAACATGTATGCCTCCGAAGTGTTTCCGACGCGTCTGCGCTCGACCGCCATCGGACTGTGTTACGGATCGGGCCGGTTGTTCGCCTTCCTCATGCCCTTCCTCGGATTGACGATCCTCGACACCTTCGGCGGCTCGACCGTACTGTTGCTTTCAGCTGTCCTGTTCGCCATCACGGCGGTCCTCGTCTGGATCTTCGGACCCAAGACCACCGGCCGATCCCTCGAAGACATCTCGGAAGCCGTACCCACCGAGCGTTGAGGCACCGGTTCGGGGTTCCGCATCGACCCAGCGGAACCCCGAACCCCTGTTCCGAGGGCCCACGAGGCAGAGCACACCATCGAGGAGGATCATGTCCGTGTATTCCGGCAACCGCGCAAACGGCATGACCACTTCCCGTCGGCCTCGAGCCGGGGCTCCGGCCGTATTCCCGGTCCCCCGTCAGCGGTTGGCGATCGTCGGGCCGGATGTCGACCATCCGGCGGTCCTCACCACGAAACGACTCGCCGACAAACTCGGATGGCCCCATCTCGTCGTAACGGACCGCAGCAAGCTCGTGTGGGCAATCACTGTCAACAAGCCCGCACTCGTCGCTGTCGTCGGAGACGCGGACAACACTGCCCATCTCGACGACATCGGAGCACTACGGAACTCCTACAAGGGACCGATCGCCGTGCTCGGCGCACTGTCACCACAACTGACGGTGTCGGCGCTCGTCAACGGTGCCGACAGCGTCCTGCGGTCGGACCTGCGCGACGACGAACTCGGCGCGCGATTGCTCGCTTTGGTGCGGCGCACTGCCGAAGGCTCCGAATCGGGAGCGCGATACCTGACCGCGGAAGGCTTGCGTGTCGACCTGTGGCGGAAGGAAGTCACTCTCGATCGTACACCGCTCCACCTTTCCTCGACCGAGTACCGATTGCTGGTGTGCTTGATGGAAAGCGCGGGGCAAACGGTTCCCTGGAATCGGATCCTGCATCGTGTGTGGGGATGGGCCGACGCCGACGTCAATATGCTGCGTATCTACATCACCCGACTGCGCAAGGCGCTGGGCGAGACAGCGGCGTCCTCGAAGTTCATCAAATCCGTTCGCGGGCACGGATACATGTTCGCTCAGCCCGTGATCGAAGCTGCCGATCGTGAATCCGACACGGTCGACGGTGAATTACCTATGATGCAGCGCCTCGCCGCGAAGTGCACCGAACTGGCGACCGCCACGGATATTACGGGAGCAGCTTCTCGTATCGCGGAAAGTCTTGTCACCGAAGGCACCGTCGACGCGGTCGGACTGCACCTGACCGATGGTGAAATACTCCGACTGGTAGGTCATTTCGGATTCACAACCGAATGGGAACAGGTGGCCCGTGAACTCGCGCTCGCCGACGATCGCTATGCTTCCATTCAGTCGGTTCGTCGTGCGCAGCCGGTGCAGTTGCTTCGGCGGCGTTCCCACACCTTCCCCGGCACCAACGCCGCCGTCTCGTCGGATGCTCCCGGAACGTATCTGTTCGTTCCGATCAGCCATGCCGGAGAGACGATCGGCACCATGGGTGTCGTCCGCAGATCCGACGAGCCGTTCGGACCGTTGACCATCTCGTATCTCCAAGCCGTCGCCGCCCTGTGCGGAGCATGCCTAGGCCCGCAATGGGATTCGGGTCGCTCATCCCGCGCCGGGCGCCCCTGACCGATCACAACCACGGCCGTACCGTCGCGCCGTGAAGGAGGAACCACCATGTCCATCGTGTACACCGACGCCGCAACCGCCCTCGACGGTGTCCTGTTCGACGGGATGACCCTCGCCGTCGGAGGTTTCGGGCTCAGTGGCGTCCCTGTCGACCTCATCGAAGCCGTACGCGATTCGGGCGTGAAGGATCTGACCGTGGTGTCCAACAACATGGGTATCGACGGCAAGGGTCTGGGCATCCTGCTCGAAGACGGACAGGTCCGCAAGGTCATCGCCTCCTATGTCGGCGAGAACGCTCTGTTCGCGCAGCAGTATCTTTCCGGCGCCCTCGACATCGAATTCAATCCTCAGGGAACACTCGCTGAACGCCTGCGGGCCGGCGGAGCGGGGATCCCGGCCTTCTACACGGCCACAGGTGTCGGCACCGAGGTTGCCGAGGGTAAGCCGCATGCCGAATTCGACGGCCGCAACTATATTCTCGAGCGGGGCATCGTCGCCGACGTCTCCCTGGTCCGTGCTCATCGGGCCGACACGGACGGAAATCTCACTTACCGGTACACCGCCCGGAACTTCAACCCCGTCGTCGCGGCTGCTGGCAAGGTGACGATCGCCGAGGCCGAGGAAATCGTCGAGATCGGTGCTGTCGCACCCGATGCCGTGACCACCCCGGGCGTCTACGTCCAACGCGTCGTCAAGGCCTGCGCCCGGACCAAGGACATCGAACAGCGCACGGTCCGTCCCCGACCGGTGAGCGCCTCCGTCTGAACCCCTCGACCTACTTTCGAAAGGAGCTTCACCATGCCGTGGACTCGTGACGAGATGGCCGCCCTGGCGGCGTCCGAACTGAACGAGGGTGCCTACGTCAATCTGGGCATCGGGATCCCCACACTCGTGGCCAACAACCTGCCCGAAGGCCGCCGGGTGATCCTGCAGAGCGAGAACGGCCTGCTCGGGATGGGACCGTTCCCCTACGAGGGGGACGAGGACGCCGATCTGATCAATGCCGGCAAGCAGACCGTGACGATCGTGCCCGGTGGCAGCATCTTCGACTCGTCCGAGTCGTTCGGGATGATCCGCGGCGGCCACGTCCAGGTCGCCATCCTCGGCGCGATGCAGGTCTCCGCATCCGGAGATCTCGCGAACTGGAGCATTCCGGGCAAACTCGTCAAGGGCATGGGTGGCGCGATGGACCTGGTGGTCGGCACGCCTCGGGTGATCGTGCTGACCGAGCACGTTGCGAAGGACGGCTCCCCGAAGATCGTCGAGACGTGCACTCTTCCGCTGACCGGGGTAGGTGTCGTCGACTGCATCGTCAGCGACCGCGCCGTCTTCGACGTCGTCGACGGCGCGCTCGTGCTGCGCCGCCTCGCCCCCGGCGTCGACGTCGACGAACTGCGCGCGATCACCGGCGCTCCGTTCACGGTCGCCCTGGACGAGGAGCTGGTGGCATGAGCCTGCGCGACCGCTTCGGCACCGACGTCCTGGCCACCGGATGGGGTCATTCCCCGTTCGGCAAACTCCCCGACCAGACCCTCGAATCGCTTGTGGTGTCCGTCGCCCGCGACGCACTCGACACCGCCGGCATCGAACCCGGTCAGGTCGACGAGATCTACTTCGGCCAGTTCAACTCCGGAATGCACCCGCTCGGCTTCGCTTCGTCGCTGGCCCTGCAGCTCTCCGACGACCTCGCCGGGGTGCCCGCCACCCGCGTCGAGAACGCCTGCGGCTCGGGCAGCGCCGCGGTTCAGCAGGGTATCCGGGCCCTGCTGGCCGGCACCGCCCGCACCGTGCTGGTGATCGGTGCCGAAAAGATGACCCACGCCGGTCCCGACGTGGTCGGAGCCGCGCTGCTCGGCGCCGACTACGAGTCCGCCGGCAAGGAGTCGACGACGGGCTTCGCGGGGCTGTTCGCCCGAGTCGCCGATGCCTATGCCGATCGGTACGGGCCGGTCGCCGACCCCCTCGCCCACATCGCCGCGAAGAATCACCGCAACGGGGTCGCCAATCCGTACGCGCAGCTGCGCAAGGATCTCGGCTTCGACTTCTGTGCCACGGTCTCCGAGCGCAACCCGATCGTCGCCGGGCAGCTGCGCCGCACCGACTGCTCCCCGGTCTCCGACGGCGCCGCAGCCCTGGTGCTGACCACGGAACCGGTCTCCGGGGCGGCGCAGGCGCCGGTGCGGATCGCCGGGTTCGGGCAGGCCAACGATTTCCTGCCCGCCGCCAAGCGGGATCCGATCGAGTTCGCGGGCAGTGTCACAGCCTGGCAGCGCGCCATGGCCATGGCCGGCACCACCGTTGCGGATCTGGACTTCGCCGAGGTGCACGACTGCTTCACCATCGCCGAACTCGTCCTCTACGAGGTGATGGGGCTGGCCGAGCGCGGGAAGGGCCGGCAGGTGCTCGACCACGGCACCGTCCTGCCCGGCGGTGCCCTGCCGGTGAACCTGTCCGGCGGGCTGAAGTCCAAGGGGCATCCGGTGGGCGCGACGGGGGTGTCCCAGCACGTCATCGCCGCGATGCAGCTCAGCGGCACCGCCGGGGACATGCAGCTCGGTCGCGCCCGTCGAGGTGTCGTCCACAACATGGGTGGCCTCGCGGTGGCGAACTACGTCAGCGTGCTCGAAGCCGTCTGATCCCGTACGGGTGCTTCGGTCCGGATCCCGATTACGGATCCGGACCGAAGTGTTTCTGCCGGCGCCGGATCGGCCCGCCGAGCGTGCACTTGTTGTCGATATTTCCGGCATTTTTCGACAAGACGTGCACGCTCGACGCCCGGCACAGGGAGCGAAAACAGGTACCCCACCCCGCCGGTCGGCCGTTCCCGGAATCCTGCGCGCACACGATCCTCGAAGGACCGAAACGCTCCTTCCACCGGGAGGCACACATGCCCGAAACACCGGCCCCGCTGTCACCCGCTGCGGTGAGCGAACATGCTGCACCGATACCCCTGCGACGTCGCCGCTCCCATTCCCCCACCCGCATCGCGGACCGCGGCGCCCGGAGGTACCACGTCCAGCCGAATGCGGCGGCACCCTCGCACGACGTCGACTGGGTCCGGCGTTCCCTCATGACCTGCGACTTCCTCGCCGGCGTGCAGTCACTGGATCCCGGGGACCGGAAGCTGGTCGCCTTCGCCGTCGAATGGGCGCCCTTCGGCGGGGCCGGCCCGGAGGAACTGTTCATCACCTTCGGCGTGGGACGGACCAGGTTCCTGCATCTGCTGCAAGCCGCGATGATGACGAGACCGACCGACTCCGTACGACTGCGCGCCACCAAGTCCGCTCTCCGCGACGAGCTCCTCAGCGCATGGCGAGGATCGACGCCGGGACCTAGTCGTGCGTCTGCTCCGCAACCCAGGCCGCGACCTGCGCCCGGGAGGTGAAGCCGAGTTTGGCCAGGATGTGCTCCACATGCCCTTGTGCCGTGCGCGGTGAGATCACCAGGCGACGGGCGATGGCCTGGTTCGTCAGGCCCTCGCCGATGAGGTCGGCGACCTGACGTTCCCGCTTGGTCAGTCGCACCGACGTGTCGGTGTCGCGCGTGGAGGTGGCCGGCGGCTGCTCGTGGAGGGCGTAGGCAATGGCCGCGTCGAAGCCGAGTTGTTCACCTCGGCCGAATGCCGCGGCGAATGCTTCCCTACCGAGGTGCTGTCGGGCCTTCCGTTCGGATTCCCGATGGTAGGCAAGCAGATTGGAATGTATCACCGCAGCACTACCGATCGACCGTGCCATTCCTTCCGCCGCCCCCATCAGGACCGCTGCCCGCTTCAGGTCGCCCAGGTCGCTGGTGATCCAGGCCAGAGCCTCGAGGCACGACGTGACCACGCGCGGGTACCGCACCTGCCGGGCCAGGTTCAACGATTCCTCCAGGAGCCGCACCGCACGATCCGGTTCTTCCCGTCGCCACACGTCAACGGCCAAGGCCCACAGCGAAAGTGAACGATACATCTTGCCGCCGTGTCCTTCGGTCATTGCCAGCACACGTTCGTGACATTCGACGGCCTCCGGTATCCGGTCGGACAGCCCGAGGGCCAACCCCAGCGAATACAGCATGCCGATCTCGCGGGTGGGTTCCCCACGTCCACGGAAATGAGCGAGGGCGGCCTCGAGGTGAGAAATGGCGTGCGGGAGGTCGCCGCTGTGGAGCGCCAGCGAACCGTCGGCGGCATCGACCAGAGCGCGCATCAGGGGATCGTCGGTCTGCGCGATCAGCCTGCGCCCTGCCTCCAGGAACCCGGCTGCCGCCTGCAGGTCGCCCTGCACACTGGCCATCACGGTCGCACGGTAGAGCGTTTCGACCCACTCGACCGTGGGCGGCCCGCTCTGGCGGGCGAGCAGCCGTTCGTACCAGCGTCGCCCCTCGTTGTAGAAGCCTTGGGAGGCCCAGAAGAGGTAGAGCTCGCCGGCGATGCGCAGCCCGGCGGCGGGATCGTCCTCGAGGCTGAATTCGAGGGCCTCGCGCAGGTTCGGTAGTTCCCGCCTGAGGCGGGCGATCCAGTCGAGCTGACGCTCGCTGACCCACTCGGCCCGCGCGGCGATTGCCAACGCCTCGTACCAGTCCCGATGGAGGCGGCGCAACGCGAGCTCCTCGCCGGACTGCTCGAGTTTCTCGACACCGTAGTCGCGCAGCGTCTCGAGCATCCGGAACCGCACCACCGACCCGGCCTCCTCCCGGATCAGGATCGACTTGTCCACCAGGGAGGTCAGCGTATCGAGCAACTCGCCCGCGGCCAGGCCCTCGCCGCACACGTGCTCGGCCGCGTCGAGATCGAAGCTGCCCGCGAACACCGCCACCCGTCCCCACACGAGTTGTTCGGTGGCGGTGCACAATTCGAAGCTCCAGTCGATGCACCACCGCAGGGTCTGCTGCCGCGTCGGCGCACCCCGGGTGCCGCGGGTCAGCAAGGCGTAACGGTCGGTCAACCGTTCGAGGATCTGCTCGGGCGACAGCGCCCGCAACCGGGCCGCGGCCAGCTCGATCGGCAGCGGCAACCCGTCGAGCCGATGACAGATCCCCGCCACCGCCGCCGCATTCTCCTCGGTCAGCGCAAATCCTGGCACGGCGGCCGCGGCGCGGTCGGCGAACAATTTCACCGCGTCGTAGCGAGACAGCGCCCGCAACGAGTACGGCCGCTGTGGATCCGGAACGCCCAGCGGCGGAACTCGCAGCACGGCCTCTCCGCCGAGGCCCAACGGTTCGCGGCTGGTGGCCAGAATCCGCACTCGCGGACACCCCCGCAGAAGCCGGTCGGCGAGTGCGGCGGCCGCGTCGATCATGTGCTCGCAGTTGTCGAGAACCAGCAGCATCTCTTGCGGGGCGAGGAACTCGAGCAGCGCCTCCCGCACCGGCCGCGCCGAATGGTCCCGCAGCCCCACGGCGGTGGCCACCGCGTCGAGCAGCGACGACTCATCGTGCAGTGCACCGAGCTCGACCAGCCGCACCCCGTCGGCGTAGTCGCGCTGCACCGCCGCCGCGACATGCACCGCCAGGCGCGTCTTGCCGACACCGCCGATCCCGGTCAACGTCACCAGCCGCGAACCGGCCCGCAGGTTCTTCGCCTCGGTCAGCTCGTGCCGGCGGCCGACGAAACTGGTCAGGTCCAGCGGCAGATCGCCGGTCGCGCCCGCCCTGGCGGCAGCCGCGGTGCGACGTCGCTCACGCGGCACTCGTTCGGGGCCCCCGGCCTCCGCGACCTTCCCGGCCCCGACCTCGACAGACGCGCCCTCGACGGACCCGGCTTCGTTCTCGTTGCGCAGGGCCATCTCGTCGACCGGGAAACCGTGGGTGCGTTGCAAGGCTCGTAGTTCCTCCCCAAAGTCCGCAGCGGTAGCCGGACGCTGGTCCGGGGTCCGGGCCATCGCCCCCGTGATCGCCTCGGACACATCCTCGGGGATCCCGTGCTCCCGCAGGTCCGGTACCGGTTGCGAGGTGATCCGCAGGAACTGCGAGACGACCTGCTCCCCGCTGAGCCGTTCGAACGCGGCGTGACCGGTCAGCGCACTGAACAACGTCGCCCCGAGACCGTAGACGTCGGCGGCCGGACCGGGCGGATCCCCGGCCAGCACTTCCGGCGCGGTATAGGCCGGCGACCCGGTCACGGCGCCGGTGGCCGTCTTGAAACCGCCCGCGATCTGCGCGACACCGAAGTCGGCCAGCTGGGGTTCGTCGTAGTCGGTGAGCAGAATGTTCGCGGGTTTGACGTCGCGGTGCACGATCCCGAGCCGGTGCGCCGACTCGATCGCGCCGGCCATCTTCACCCCGAGCCGCAACGCTTGATCCAACGGCAGCGGACCCTGGCTGCGGATCCACGCATCGAGAGACCCCTGCTGGTGGTAGGGCATCGCCAGGTAGGGACGGCCGCTGCCGGTGGTACCGACCTGCAGGATGTGGACGATGTTCGGGTGCCCGGTCAGCCGTCCCATCGCCTGTTGCTCCCGGAAGAACCTCGCCCGGTTCTCCTCGTCGAGATCGACGGTGAGCACCTTGACCGCGACCGTGCGATCCAGGTCGGTCTGGGTGCATCGGTAGACCACTCCGAACCCGCCGTGGCCGATCTGCTCGACCCCCTCGAAACCGGCAGCGGCCAGCTCCCCGGCCGGGTCGGGTGGGTATGTCTGCGTGTCGAGCGGATCCGCTGCGCTCATCGGAACGTGCTACTCACTCCGTCGACTCGTAGTTCGCACGCACCGGTCCCGACGGCACGACCGGCGCAAGTTCCTCCGTACGCCCCCACCTCCTGGGCGTCCCCTCAAGAATATCGCCGCGTGTCGTCCGGGGATCACGCCGAATTGCGGTCGACCGAGGACGCCGTTACGTCGCGAAGGAGCACCTGACGCGAACTACATCGGGACACAACAGATGTTGCGGCTCGCAACTATTTCTCGGCGACGATCTGGATGAGATTGCCGCACGTGTCGTCGAAGACGGCGACGACCGCGGTGCCGATGTCCGTGGGCGGCATCGTGAACTCGACACCCTTGGCGGTGAGCCGGGCATGCTCGGCCTCCACGTCGTCGACGGCGAACTGCGCCAACGGGATTCCGTCCTCCCGCAGGGCGTCCCGATACGGCTTGACCGCCGGGTGCCCCGCGGGTTCGAGCAGCAGCTGCGGTCCGTCCGGTGCGTCGGGCGAGACGACGGTGAGCCACGAGGCGTCACCGATCGGAATGTCGTGGTGCTTCACGAAACCGAGCACGTCGGTGTAGAAGGCGAGGGCGGCTCGCTGGTCGTCGACGAACACGCTCGTCAGGTTGATCCTCATCGGTCTGTCCTTTCGCGAGTGGGCCACCGCTCGGTGATCCGGGCGAGCGGTGCGGGGTCGAAGTAGTGGAACTTGGATCGTCCGCGTCGCTCCGTGACGACCAGTCCGGCGGACTCGAGCACCGCGAGATGCTGCGAGATCGCCTGGCGTGTGAGACCGAGACCGTGACGCATCGCGAGCACGGAACAGATCTCGAACAGCGTGCGGCCGTCGCCGGCCGCGAGTTCGTCGAGGATGATGCGGCGCGTCCGATCGTCGAGCGCGTGGAAGACGTCGGCCACGAGCCCCACTATAGGCAAGTGGCCACTTGCCTATCAAGTGCCGACCGACCGCGACCGGGCGTCGTACCATCGGACCCATGCGCGCTGCGTCGCTCGTCGATTCGTTCGAGGAACACCGGCCCCACCTGTTGTCGGTCGCGTACCGGCTCACCGGCAGCGTCGCCGACGCCGAAGACGCCGTCCAGGATGCCTGGCTACGACTGGACGGCGCGGATTCCGACGGCATCGAGGACCTGCGGGCATGGCTGACCACCGTCGTCGGCCGGTTGTGCCTGGACCGGCTGCGCTCCGCGACGGTCCGGCGCGAAAAGTACATCGGCCAGTGGCTGCCCGAACCGATCGTCACCCCGCTGACCGGCGCCACACCCCCGGATCCGCTCGAACAGGTCGTGCAACTCGAGGACAACCGCCTCGCCGCGCTCGTCGTGCTCGACACCCTCACTCCCGCGCAACGGGTCGCGTTCGTCCTGCACGACGCGTTCGCCGTACCGTTCGGCGAGATCGCCGACATCCTCGGGGTGGAACCCGCCGCCGCCCGGCAACTCGCGTCCCGCGCGCGCCGCGTCGCGGGCGCCGCACCCCCACCGGTGAGCGACGACGAGCACAACGCCGCCGTGCAGCGGCTCATGGAGGCGATCGCCACCGGCGATCTCGAGGCGGTCGTCGCGGCACTCCACCCCGACGCCCGCATGATCGGCGATGCGAACGGCACCACCCGCACCGCCGTCAACGTCATCGTCGGACCGGAGAAGGCCGCCCGGTTCTTCCTCGGCCTCGTCCAGAAGTACGGCGAACAGTCCCTGCTCGGCTTCACGCCCGCCCTGGTCAACGGGCAGCTCGGGTTCGTCAACAGCGGATCCCCCGGTGACGCGACCCACCAGGGATTCCCGGGCCGCATCATGGCGTGCACGGTCGTCGACGGACAGGTCTGGGCGGCCTACGACATCGCGAACCCCGAGAAGCTGCGGCGCGTCAAGGTGCCGTCCCCCTGGACCGACTGACAAGAGCTGGGAGCACCCGCATGGAACAGCGCCTGAGCTTCGTGACCCTGGCCGTCGACGACGTCGCCCGCAGCCGCGCATTCTACGTCGACGGGCTGGGCTGGACGGCGACCGTCGATGCTCCGGGCGAGGTCCTCATGATCCAGGTCGGTGCGCACATCGTCCTGTCCCTCTGGGATCGTGCGCACTTCGAGGCCGAGGTCGGTGGAACCACATCCCGCGACGGCATCCCTCCGGTCACACTCGCGCACAACGTCGCATCCCACGACGAGGTGGACAGCGTGCTCGCCACGGCCCGTGCCGCAGGCGCCGGAACCGTCACCGGCGGTACGGACCGCGAATGGGGCGGTTACACCGGCTACTTCTCCGATCCCGACGGCTTCCGCTGGGAGGTCGCCTGGAATCCGGGGCCGGTCGGCGAACTCGTGCTGCCCTGAACGGCCGACTGGTCCGCCCACGGCACGCGGCAGGCGTCGGTGCTGAAGCCCTGGTCGTGGATGCCCAGCGCCGAGTTCATGCGGGCCCGCATGTTCTCCAGCGCGATGTTGTAGGTCAGTTCCACGAGCCCGGCCTGCCCGAAGCGGCGTTCGAGGTCCGCGACCTGCTCGTCGGTGACGTCCTCGCGGACGTTGCCGGTCATCGCATCGGCGTACTCGATGGCGGCGCGTTCGTCGTCGCTGTACAGGTCCGAGGTCTTGTAGTCGGCGATGTGCTCGAGTCGCTCGGTGTCGAGTCCGTCGAGGCGCTGCAGCATCGTCCCGAAGTCGACGCACCACGAGCATCCGACGTTCCAGGCCGTGCGGTACACCGCGATCTCCCGCACGTTCTTCGGCAACACCTTCGACGCCCGCTGCGCGAGCATTTCGTGCACGGCGTTGCTGCGCATCAGGCCCGGATGGTGGGCGAGCACCGTGAACGGCTCGGGCACCTCCCCGAACATCCGCGCGGCCATCTTGTACGCGACCTTGGTCGCAGGGCCGGCCTGGTCGGGGGTCACCACGGGAATGCGAGCCATGATCGTCTCCGTTCGTCACCGGCCCCGTATGGGCCGTTCATCTTCTTGGACGAGGTAGCCTTCCCGAATGTGACACTACTGCCCGATCGAACCCACCGCACCCCCGCTACGCTGGCGAAATGGCTGAGATGACGTCACCGCGACCGGTCCGCACGGTCAACCGGCTCCGACCGTTCGCGTCCACGATCTTCGCCGAGATGACCTCCCTGGCCATCCAGCACGACGCGGTGAACCTGGGGCAGGGTTTCCCCGACACGGACGGTCCTGCGGCGATGCTCGAGGTGGCCCGTCAGGCGATCTCGGACGGCGTCAACCAGTACCCGCCCGGTCCGGGCACGCCGGAGTTGCGCCGCGCGATCACCGACGACCGCGCCGCCCGGTACGGACTCGAATACGACCCCGACGGCGAGGTGCTGGTCACCGTCGGCGCGACCGAGGCGATCAGCGCCGCGATCCTCGGGCTCGTCGAACCCGGTGACGAGGTGCTGCTCACCGAGCCGTACTACGACTCGTACGCCGCGTCGGTGGCGCTGGCCGGGGCCTCCCGGCGCGCGGTCCCCCTGGAACGCTCCGGATCCGGTTTCGTGCTCGACGTCGACGCGCTGCGCGCCGCGGTCACCGACCGCACCACCATGCTGGTCGTCAACACCCCGCACAATCCGACGGGCACCGTGTACGACGACGCGACGCTGACCGCGGTCGCCGAACTCGCGTGCGAACGAGATCTGCTGGTGCTGTCGGACGAGGTGTACGAGCATCTGGTGTTCGACGGTCGCCGGCACACCCCGCTCGCGTCGTTGCCCGGCATGGCCGAACGCACCGTCACCGTGTCGAGCGCGGCGAAGATGTTCAACGTGACCGGCTGGAAGATCGGCTGGGCGCTCGGGCCGCGCGAGCTGATCGACGGCGTGCGCGCCGCCAAGCAGTTCATGTCGTTCGTCGCCGGGGCACCGTTCCAGCCGGCGGTCGCGTACGCGCTGAAGCACGAGCAGGCCTGGGTCGCCGCACAGCGCGACGACCTGCAACGCCGGCGCGATCTGCTGTCCACGGCATTGGCCGACGCGGGATTCGGTGTACTCGATTCGGCGGGAACATATTTCGTGTGCGCGGACGTCACCCCGATCGGCGTCACCGACGCTGTCGAGTTCTGTCGCAGCCTGCCCCGGCGGATCGGTGTCGCCGCGGTGCCGGTGAGTGCGTTCGTCGATCATCCCGAACGGTGGAATCATCTGGTGCGGTTCGCGTTCTGCAAACGCGACGAGATTCTCGCCGAAGGTGTGCGACGGCTGCGGACCCTGCGGGAGGCGCACTGACGTGTCGGCTCCCACCATTCCGTCCGATTTCGTGAGCCGGGCGGTCCAGCTCGCTGCCGCCGAAGGAGTCGATCTGGCGCCGGCGCTGGATGCGGCGCGGATCAGCCGGGCGGTGCTGGCGCAGCCGCACGCGCGCCTCACACCCGAGCAGGTCAGCCGGTTCACCCAGGTGACGTGGCAGATCACCGACGACGAACTGTTCGGACTCGGCTCGGGACCGGTTCCGCGCGGATCCTTCCGGGTGATGTGCCTGACCCTCATCCACTGTCCCGACCTGTCGCATGCCCTGACCCGCATGATCGAGGTCAACCGGGTCATGCGGACGCTGCCGACCCTGACGCTGACGCCGGGCCCGGAAACGACCTTCCTGGATGTGGGACTCCCCGACGTGGTGACCGAAAAGACCCGGGTCACCGTCGATTTCCTGTTGATGCTGCTGCACCGCTTCGCGGCGTGGCTGGTCGGCGGGCGGGTGCGCCTGGAATCGGTGGAAATGCCCTATCCGCAACCGGATCCGGTGCTCGCCCGCAGTTACGACGCAATCTTCGGTGTCCCCGTCACGTTCGGCGCCGACCGCGCGGCCCTGGAAATCGACAATGCCGCGCTGCGGTCCCCGCTCGTGCAGACCGAGAGCGGCCTCGAAGAATATCTGCGCGAGTCACCGAATCTCATGCTGTCGGAACGTGATTACGAATCGACGGCGTCGGCGCAGGTGCGCCGCATCTTCGAGTCGGGCATCAAGGGACGCACCGCCAGCGCGGAGGACATCGCCGACATGCTGTCGGTGAGCGCCCCGCACCTGCGTCGCCTGCTGCGGCAGGAGGGCACGTCGCTCGGTCATCTCCGGGAGGAGGTGCTGCGGGACGCGGCCATCGCGGGCCTGCGCCGCGGTGAGTCGGTGGACGATCTGTCCGCACGACTCGGCTTCTCGGAACCGAGCGCGTTCCGGCGCGCGTTCAAGCGCTGGACCGGATCCACACCACGCAGCTTCCGCTGACCTGCGGGCGGGCCCCGACCTCGGTCAGGCCACGCAGAATTCGTTTCCTTCCGGATCGGTCATGGTGACCCACTCGTACGGGCCCTGGCTTCCTCGGTACAGGACGGTCGCACCGGCCGCGACGAGCTTGTCGACGAGCGCGTCGCGGTCGTCGCCGGCGCGGATGTCGAAGTGCAGCCGGTTCTTCACCGTCTTGCCTTCCGGCACGAGCTGGAACAACACGCGCGGCCGGGCCGGGGTTTCCGGATCGGAGATCGCGGCACCGATCCTCCACACCAGTTTGCCTTCGAAGATCTCGGTATCGTCCTCCCGGGCCTGTCCGGCGGCGATGAGACCGCGGATGAAGTTCTCGTCGCTCGGCTCGACCCGCCATCCCAGCGCTTCCGCCCACCACTTCGCCTGCGTATGCGGGCTGTTCGAATCGACCGTCACCTGAAATTCGTATCCCATGTGCCGACGATACGACCGGGTACCGACAGATCAGGGACGGACGAGAATCCTGATCGGATTACCGACGTGGTTGTGCAGCTTCTCGATTCCCTCCGCGACGTTCTCGAGCGGCACGATCTCGCTGATCGAACGGGACAGATCGAGCCGGCCGCGGGAGACGAGCTCGGCGAGGACTTCGATGTCGACGTTCTTGTAGCCCAGATGCCCGAGCACCTGCTTCTGCGACAACCCGAAGTTCGCGGTCGGGCCGAGCGACGCCTCCTGACCGCTCAATCCGACGACGACCACCCGCCCGCCGCGGCGCACCGCCCCCAGCGCCTGATCGAATGTGACCTTCAGACCCGCGGAATCGAACGCGAGGTCGAGACCCTTGCCGTTCGTCGCCTCGGTGATCTTGGCGGGCAGGTCGAGGTCGCGGGTGTCGAAGGCGTAGTCGGCGCCGAGCTCGAGCGCCCGGTCGAGGACGACGGGATCGATGTCGAGGGCGATGACCGGGACGGCGCCGACGAGCCGCGCCAGCTGCACGATGTGCGTACCGACCCCGCCGACGCCCCACACGCCCACGGCCTCGCCGACCCGGACCTGCCCGGTCCGCACCACGGCGCCGTAGGGGGTCGAGACGGCATCGGCGAGAATCGCCGCCTGCTCGAACGAGACGTTGTCGGGGATGAGGGTCAGGCCGCCGGCCTGCGCGACCGTGTACTCCGCCCACGCGCCGTCGTAGGCGAAGGCCATCAGCTGGATGTTCTCGCAGTTGGTCAGGTCGCCGCGGCGGCAGCTGCGGCACTGGAAGCACGGGCGCCCGGCGGACGGAATCACCCGATCACCGACCTGCCAGCCGGTGACCCCGGCGCCCAGGGCGGCGATGGTGCCGGATGCTTCGTGCCCCTGCGTGACGACCGGCAGCAGCGGCGGGAAGGTGCCGTCGAGCAGGCTCAGATCGGAATGGCAGATCCCGCAGTACTCGACCTTCACCAGTACTTCCCCGGGCCCGGGCGAGGGAATCGGAACATCTTCCAGGACATTGGTTTTCGAATCGGCATGGAATCTCGCTGCCCGCATGGTGTCGGCCATCGTCCCTCGTTCGTGTCGGCAACCCTCGTCGCTCGCGACCCTACTACCGCGACGGCCCGCGCGGTCGCCATGTGTGTTTTCCGGTTCCGGGTGGACCGAGCAGGCGCCGAATCCGGCGGCGCGGAGGCGCAGTTCGGCGCCGGAGGTGTTGCGGCACCGGCAAAGGGTCCGGGACGCTCAGCCCCGTGCGGACGGGTCCATCCAGAAGATCTGCCAGGAGTGGCCGTCCGGGTCGTCGTAGCTGCGACCGTACATGAAGCCGTGATCCTCGCTGTCCCCTGCAGCACCGCCCGCGGCGACAGCACGATCCACCAGCGCGTCCACATCCTCACGGCTGTCGGCACCCAAGCAGATGACACATTCCTTCACCTCGGAGGCGTCCGCGGTCCGCGCCGGATGGAGAGAGTCGAAAGAGTCGCGCAGCATCAACATCACGAACCGGTTCTCACCCAGTACGAGCACCAGCGCGCGGCCGTCGCTGAACTTCTCGTCGAAGGTGTAACCGAGGTCTGTGAAGAACTGCCGCGAGCGATCGATGTCGGCGACAGGCAGGTTCACGAAGATCGTCGAGTGCATGGAAAGGCTCCTCCGGTCCGCGGCATCCGAAACCGGACGCCGTCACAGGGCTGGACTCCCCGCGCCCCCGAAACTCATCGGTCCGCGGCGAACGGCATCGCGTGGTGTCCCGGGAGTGTCGCCGACGTCTACGGCTGATCTGGGACGCCTCCCGATTAGGCTCGACGCCGTGAGCGTGCGTGCAGGAATAGTCGTGACCGGGACCGAGGTACTGACCGGGAGGATCGCCGACCAGAACGGACCGTGGTTGTCCCAGCAGCTCCTGAAACTCGGCGTCGACGTCGCCCACATCACGATCTGCGGCGACCGGCCCGCCGACCTGATCGCACAACTGCGCTTCCTCGCCGATCAGGGCGTCGACCTCATCGTCACCAGCGGAGGGCTCGGCCCGACCGCCGACGACCTCACCGTCGCGACCGTCGCCGATTTCTGTAACCGTGAGCTGCTGCTCGACCCCGAACTCGAAGAACACATCGCGGGTGTCATCGGCCGCTTCCGTCCGAACACCCCGGACCTGGACGCAGGGCCGACGCGTATCGGGATCCGCAAGCAGGCGCAGGTTCCCGCCGGTGCCACCGCCTTGCCGCCGACCGGCACAGCGCCGGGCGTGGTAATCCCAGCAGTGGGCGGTGACCGGCCGATCCCGACGTTCGTGATCCTGCCCGGGCCGCCCGGAGAGTTGCAGGCGATGTGGCCGAGCGCGGTCACCTCACCTGCGGTCGCCGAGGTACTGTCCCGAGCCGACGACCTGCAGCAGGAAACCGTGCGCGCCTACGGATTGCACGAGGCACAACTCGCCGAGACACTGCGCCGGGCCGAAGCAGAGATCGCCGACTTCGACCGGCTCGAGATCACCACATGTCTTCGAGGCGGCGAACTCGACATGGTGACCCGATTCGCCTCCGGCGACGCGGACGTCTACCGCCGTCTTCTCGGTGTTCTCACCGAATACCATGGGCGCCAGATCTTCTCCACCGACGGCTCCACCATCGACGACCAGCTGATCGACGTCCTCGACGGCCGGTCGATCGCGACCGCGGAATCGTGCACCGGCGGACTCGTCGCTGCGCGTCTCACCGCCCGACCCGGGTCGTCGGCCTATGTCATGGGCGGCGTCGTCTCGTACTCCAACGACGCCAAGTCCGACCTGATCGACGTACCGGCCGAGATGATCGCCGCACACGGTGCGGTCAGCGAACAGGTCGCCGCAGCGATGGCCGAGGGCGTCCGACGCCGTCTCGAAGCCGACGTCGCGGTCTCCACCACCGGGATCGCCGGCCCCGACGGCGGCACCGACACCAAACCGGTGGGCACCGTCTGCTTCGGCGTCGCGATCGACGGACGACCGACGTACACCGTCACCCGCCGTTTCCCCGGGGACCGCGAGCGGGTCCGAACCCTCACCACCACGGCCGCACTGCATCTCGTTGTCGCACAACTGAAACGATATTGAGTCTGCACCCGAGCCACCTCCCCACCGCTCTCGCCAACTTCCTCGACGTCGGGACCGCGACTCGTCGGCTTCAGCCCGTCGAGGTGATCCCGGTTTCGCTCCGCAGTGCGGCGAATGCAGCGCGGAGGTCTTCGGGGTCGTCGACCTGCAACGCCACGCGCCCGACCTGAGTGGTGGTGCGCCGGCGTTCGAGCAGATAGGGCAATTTCACCTCGATCGGTTCGCGCAGCAGCACGTCGACGTTGGTGCCGTCCGACCCGGGCAGATACAGCACGTCGTCCTCCACGATCGGCGAGGTGTGCTGGAATCTCCTGTGTATCAACGCTTTCTCGACGGTGCCGACAGGAAGGGTCGCGACCACCTGATGCCCGGACCGGACGACGAACCGGGCGTCGTCGAGCAGGTGCGGATGCACCACGCGGGAGGCGAGGATACCTAGCAGCGGCACGAAGCCGTACACCGAGACGACCAGCAGGGTGGTGCGCAGCCACGGCCAGGCACGAGCAGGTGGATGGCGACGGTTTCGACCACACACGCGATCAGGAAAGCGATGGGCATGCCCATCGTGCCCCTGGTGTAGCCGATCGCGACCATCCCGTCGCGCAGGCCGTCGCGGCGTCGCCGGGCGAACAGCCACAGCGATCGGTAGGCGCGCAGTTCCGCGCGGATCAGGCCGCAGCGGGGCCGGCGAGCTCGTCGAGCACGGCGTTCCAGGAGGCACCGGATCGACGCAGCGCCCGGATCCGCACGACGGTGACGGTGACGACGAGGGCGAACAACGGGAGTTCGACCGCGAGCCACAACACGAACGCGGTACCGGGGGCGAGGATGCCGACGGCGGCGAGCACCGCGTTCGTCAGCGCCGTCAGGATCGCCACCACCAGTGCGCCGCGGTGGATCCGCTGCGCGGTCACGACTCCACCGCCCGCGCTGCGATCGTCTCGATGACCCGGACCGCGACGGCGCGTTGCGCGGGATCGGGCAGGACCTCGGCCATGTGGGGACTGTCGGCGACATCGGCCGCGGTCGTCGCCCATTGCGCGAACATCCCGTCCGGGTCGTCGAGGTCGTCGAAGAAGGCGGCCAGGGCGTCGGCGGTCTCTTCGATGTGCTCGGTCACATCGGCGGGGTCGCGGCCGGCGAGCGCGCCGAACCGGCGATACAGGGCGACCAATTCGTGCCGGCATTCCGGGTCGGTCAGTGCTGCGGTTGCGGCGTCGACGAAGGGTTGCGGGGTCTGTCCGGACAGCGCGAGGATCTCCCAGCTGTCGCGTTCCCGGACGAACAACTCCCGCACGCGTGGATCGGTCTCACCGTCGACGAGTTCGGCGAACGCCTGCGCGAGCGGCGCGGACAGCGGCGAGAGCGGTTCACCGCGCCGGTGCAGGTCCAGCATCGCCGCGAGCGAATCGCGTTTGACCTGCAGGGTGCGCTGTTGTTCCTCGACGGCGGCGAGCAGCGCTTCGAGGTCGGCTCCGAGGTCGTCGGAGTCGTCCGTCGCACCGAGGACCGTGGCGACGGATCCGAGCGGCACCCCGGAGCGGGCGAGCCAGCGGATGCGCATGAGCCGGACCAGGTCCTCCAACGAATACACGCGGTACCCGTTGGAGGACCTCGGCGGTTCCGGCAGCAACCCGAGCCGGTGGTAGTGCCGAACCGTCCTGACGGTGGTCTCGGCCGCCTGCGCGAGCTCGCTGATTCTCATGCCCCCAGCATCAACCTTGACGTTGCGTCAGGGTCAAGTCTCCCGGTGGGCATGAGAGTGGGGTGGAGCGAGCCGTCAGGCGCGACGCGCGCGCACGGCGGCGGCGAGACGGTCGAGCTGGTCGGCGGTGGTCGCCCAGTCGATGCACGCGTCGGTGATGGACTTGCCGTACTCGAGCTCGTCGGCCTTGCCGAGGGTCAGGTCCTGACGACCCGCCTCGATGAAGCTCTCGAGCATGAGTCCGACGATGCCCTTCTCCCCCGCGACGATCCGCTCGGCGATGTCGGTGACGACGTCGACCTGCTTCTCGTGATTCTTGCTGCTGTTGCCGTGGCTGGCGTCGACGACGACCCGCTCCGGCAGACCCGCCTTACGCAGCCGGGCGAGGGTGTCGGCGACCGTCTCGACGTCGTAGTTCGGTCCGCTGCTGCCGCCGCGCAGGATGACGTGGCAGTCGGGGTTGCCGACGGTCTGGATCAGCGCGGCCTGGCCGTCGAGGTCGGTGCCGGGGAATACGTGGCTGGCGGCAGCGGCGCGCGTGCCGTCGACCGCGACCTGGACGTCGCCCTCGGTGGAGTTCTTGATGCCGACGGGCATGGACAGCGCCGAGCACAGCTGGCGGTGCACCTGGCTGGCGGCGGTGCGGGCACCGATCGCGCCGTAGGTGACCAGGTCCGCGTAGTACTGCGGGAGGATCGGGTCGAGGAACTCGCAGCCGACGGGCAGACCCAGGCTCGACACATCCAGCAGCAGCTTGCGGCCGATCCGCAGACCGGTGTTGATGTCGTACGTGCCGTCGAGGTGCGGGTCGTTGAGCAGGCCCTTCCAGCCCAGCGTGGTGCGCGGCTTCTCGAAGTAGACGCGCATGACGATGTGCAGGTCGTCGCGCAGTTCGTCGGCCTTCGCGGCGAGACGGCGGGCGTAGTCCATCGCGGCGGCCGGATCGTGCACGGAGCACGGTCCGACGACGACGAGCAGGCGGTCGTCGGTGCCGTCGAGGATGCCGACGGTGTCGGCGCGACCCGACCGCACGGTCGCGGCGGCGACCTCGTCGGGGGCGTGCTCGGTGCGCACGACGGACGGCGCCACGAGGGGGCTGATCCGCACGGTGCGCTGCTCGTCGAGATTCGAGGTCGAGATGCGGTCGATCTGGGTGCTCATGGGGTTCGGTTTCCTGTTCTCAGGCCGACCCACGAGAAGATGAGATTCCAGCGAGCCGGTCCGTTGTCCGGCTCGTAGGTGGTGAAGTCAGCGCTCGGTTACGCCGACCGACCCACCCCGGGCCGGCCTGCTAAACCAAAAATATGCGCGCTGCATGACGACGAGGGTAACAGACGCGTCCGCACCTGTCGGATCGGACCCCTGTCAACGTGGGCCCGTGGGCAGGACTACGCGCCCGAATGTCGTGCTGAGTACCCCGGCAGCGGAGCAGTACCACGCGCCGACGGCAGCGGCGAGTCCGAAGTAGCCACCGACCCTCGTCAGGCCGGTCACCTCCAGTAGCGCTCCGAGTGTCAGGAATACGAAAGCGACGAGGAGCACCGAGAAGGTGACGAAGAGGCCAATGCTGATCCGGGTGCTGGCAAACCACATGTAGAGGGTGAAGATGGTCCAGCCCAGCAGGAAGATTCCCACCCCCACGTGCCTCTCGTCGCCCATGTCCTCGGTGACGTAGGTGACCAGGTACCAGAAGCTCAACCAGAAGGCGCCGTACGAGCTGAAGGCCGTCGCCCCGAAGACGTTGCCCTTCAGGAACTCCCACATTCCGGCGGCGAGCTGGGTGAGACCGCCGTAGAACAACGCCACCCCGAAGACGGCAGCTTCCGCATCCGACGAGATGAATCCGGCGTTGGCGCAGGACAGGATGAACGTGGTGAGTGCAAATGCTGCCAGACCCAAAGGCCCGGGGTCGGCGATGTGAGCGCCTCTGTGAATGGGGACGGCGATTTCGTTGGGGTCGTCTTCGGTGTACGGCATCCGCCGGCTCCTTTCGGAGAAAGGACCCGGCACAGGCTCCCGGGGCCTCACATCGGATGATTCGAATATCTACAAGTGTGCGCCTCGGCCATCGGTGTGCGCGGGGCAATCGGATGCCACTTCCTGTCGGCAACCTCCCCGGGTGCAACCGATCGAGTCGGCTGCATATATCCGAAATGCCGGAGCATCCGCTGCCGGCGGGCAATCGAAGCGAGTGACCGGTTGTAGCGCAACAGAGTTGGACGATATCCGCAGATGCCGTAAACAGATCCGGGTGTGGCGGTCGCCGGTGGCAATTTCAGTGACGGTCGATCCCGGCCACTATCGAGTCGATGAGGCGATTCTCCTCGACCGGATCAGCCGGCCAGAGGAGCAGCGTCATGAACGATCTGACGGCGAATTCGGTCGAGGTGGTGTCGGATGGATCGATCCCGATGAGTTCGGCTGCAAGCGCGGCGACCGTATCCGAGGTGATGGCGGTGGGTGCCATCGTGATCAGGTGACCCGAGCGTAGGAACTGCCGAATCACTCGGTCCTGTCGGAGTTCTCGTAGTGCCACCGAGATCGCAACGCTTGCTCGGTCGCGACCGTCGAGGCCTGCGGTCGCGGTGCGGACGGCGGTGACGATGTGAGCCGATGCGGTCATCAGGACGGACTCGATGACGGCCGTGCGACCGCCGACGTGCCGGTAGACGGTCGCTCGCGAACAGTGTGCGTGCCGAACGAGGTCGTTGATGTCGAACTCGGTCACTCCACGCCTGGCGATCAGTTCTGCAGCGCAAGCGATCAGGCGGTCTCGGGCGACGTCGGAGCGCTTCCCGTCGATCAACCAGTCATAACCCACAGTCTCAGTATGAGACATCAGCAGATCGTTCTCGGCGGATCGGCGCAGGTCACAGGCCCGCGTTGAGACACGTACCGCGAAGGGTGAATCCAGACGTATCGACTTGGTGCCGAGGGGTTGTCAGCAGACGTCTCCGGTACGCAGCCTCGACGTATGCATGATCTCGACGATCCGTACGGCTACCTCGCGCAACTCCGACGTCGAGACCCGGTCCACCGACTCGGTGACTCACCGTTCTTTCTGGTCACATCCTGGGACCTGATCGCCGAAGCCGTGAGTCGACACGATGAGTTCTCGTCGAACCTCACCGCGACGATGGTGTGGCACCCCGATGGCACCGTCACCGCGTTTCCGATCGCCGAACTCGGGTCGCCGCTGCACGTGCTGGCCACCGCCGACGAACCTACGCACCGCGTTCACCGGGCGCTGGTAATGCCGTCTCTGACCGCCCGGCGGATCAGCCGCCTGGAGCCGTTCATCTCCGAGACGCTGAGCGCGCTGTGGACCGCGGGCCTCCAGCAAGGACGTATCGATTGGGTTCGCGCGGTCGCACAGCGTCTACCGATCAGGGTGGTCGCCGCACTGCTGGGCTTTCCCGCCTACGACACCGACGACCTCGTGCGGTGGTCCCTTGCCAGTACCGTTCTTCTCGACGGCGTGGTCACCGCCGACCAGCTCGAAGCAGCGACACAGGCCGTCGGCGAACTCGGCGTGTATCTCTCGGAGGCATTCGGCGCAGCCATGGAAGAGCCCGGCCACAACGTGATGGGAGACCTCGCCCGCACGGTCAGCGCCGGGGACCTCGACCACGACACAGCGGTGATGATCCTCATCCAACTCGTCACCGCGGGCATCGAATCCACCGTGAGCCTGATCGGTAACGCTGCCTGGCTTCTCGGAACCCACCCCGACATCCAACGTGAGGTGCGCGCCGATATCGCTCTCCTTCCGAGGTTCGTCGAAGAAGCACTGCGACTCGAGTCACCCTTCCGTGGCCACTACCGGTACGTCGTTGCCGACACCACCCTGGGTGGGGTCGCGCTGCCCGCAGGTTCACACCTATATCTGTCGTGGGCGGCGGCGAATCGCGACGATGCGACCCTCGACGTCCCGAATGCCATCGACCTCGGCTCGACAACTCACCGCCCTCACATGGCCTTCGGGAAGGGGATTCACCATTGCGTCGGAGCCGCCTTGGCTCGGCTCGAGGGCAACATGGCGCTCGAACACCTCCTCGGCGCCACCACTGACTTCAACATCGACGACCAGGAACCCGAATGGGAACACAGCCTGCTGGTCCGACGTCTTCGAACCCTGACGCTCGGGGTGACGCAATGAAACTTCTTCCTGAAAGCGAACCCGCCGAGAACGCGTGGCCGTCCGGTTGATCGCCCGAACAACACTGCGTCCACCGGGACGAGTTCTCGACCGCTGGAGCGGCACCACGGCCGAAGGTCCGAAAAGCCAGTTATGTCCTGGTACTTTCTTGCGAAACCGAAGAAACGGAGTTCCAGCGTGACCATCCGCCGCGTCCCCATGCTTCTCGTCTCGCTCGCAGCCTCCGTCGCACTCGTCGGGGCCGGATGTTCGTCGGATTCGGACGCCGGTTCGACGACCACCGCGCCGCCACCGGCCGGTTCCGTCGCCGGCGTGACCGTGCCGGATGCATTCACCGCGCTCACCCTCGACACGATCGGGAATCCGCCGCTGCCGTTCCGCGGAACGGACGGCAAGTACCACGTGGTCTACGACCTGCAGCTCACCAACGCCACCAAGGTGCCGGCGAGCCTGGACAGGATCGACGTGGTCGACGGCGAGGATCCGACGAAGGTGATCGCCAGTTTCTCCGGTTCCGCGCTGGTCGATCCGGCCTGTGTCTTCGGCGACTGCAATCGACTGCGCGACCTGCCCGCAGGCTACGTGGACAGCAACGCGATCCCGCCGCAGGAAAGCCGGGTCCTGTTCATCGACTTCACCCTGGACTCGCTCGACCAGGCTCCGAAGGCCCTGTTGCACCACCTCTACGGAACCGGCGCTGCCTCACCGGCATTCGGGATGCCGGGACCGATCGACTACCTGACGACGCCGATCGCCGTCTCCACACAGACCGTGCCGGTCATCGCTCCCCCGGTCCGTGGCGACAACTGGATCGCACTCAACGGATGCTGCGAACCGGGTTTCCCGCACCGCAGTTCGCTGATGTCGGTCAACGGCAAGCTGAACAACAGCCAGCGCTTCGCGATCGACTGGAAGCGCACCAATGAGCAGGGCGAGTTCTACACCGGCGACAAGACCAACAACGAGAGCTACGTCGACTACGGGACCGACATCCTCGCCGTCGCCGACGGCACCGTGGTCTCGATCCTCGACGGGATGGAGGCGAATGCCCCGGGTGTCCTGCCCGCGAGCAATCCGGAACTGGCGGCGAAATTGACCGTCGAGAACGTCGACGGCAACCACGTCGTGCTCGACCTGGGCAACGGCGTGTACGCCATGTACGCCCACATGATCTCCGGGTCGGTCACGGTGAAGCCCGGCGACAAGGTCACCGAGGGCCAGGTGCTCGGCAAGCTCGGCAACACCGGCAACGCGAACGCATCCCACCTGCATTTCCAGTTGATGGACGGTCCGAGCCTGCTCGAGGCGGATTCGCTGCCGTACGAGATCAAGGGCTTCGACTACGACGGGCAGGTCGCGCCACAGCAGATCGCCGATGCGGACGACTACCTGAGCGGCACGTTCCTGCAGGGCAAGCTGCCGGAACCGGAGTCGCGGACCGACGAGTTGCCGCTGAACCTGGCGATCGTGGACTTCCCCGAAGCCGGGTGATATCGCCCTGCCTTCAGGGCACCCTCGATCGTCGGATCCGTCTGTGCGAAAGGCGTCCCGCACATGGACGGTGATGTCGCCGGTCTCCTGTTCCATCGAGTGAGCCCGATTCCCTGAGAATATGACCGTTCTCCTGCTACAGTCCGGCCACCCTGTGAGGAGAATTGCGTTCTCACAGTGCGGCCGGAGGTGCTCACCGACGGCCGGCACGACCGTTGAACACCCCACCCGCCCAGCCGGGGCGGCGCCGGCATGGAGGAACCAGTGACGAAACTGCGAGTTGTCCAATGGACCACGGGAAAGGTCGGCAAGCTCAGTTTGCGCGGAATCCTCGACGACCCCCGGCTGGAATTGGTCGGGGTCTACGCCTACTCGCCCGAGAAGAACGGGGTGGACGCCGGCTCCCTGTGCGGTCGCCCCGACACCGGAGTCGTCGCCACGACCGATGTGGACGCGCTGATCGCCCTGGATCCCGACGTGGTGATCTACACGCCGTTCATGGCCGACCTCGATCACGCCGTGCGATTGCTGGAGAGCGGCCTCAACGTGATCAGCACCAATCTGTTTCTCAATGTCGGTGGGATCCAAGGAGAAACGGAGAAACAGCTGGCCGCCGCCTGCGAGCGCGGAAACAGCTCGCTCTACATCTCCGGTGTCAACCCCGGCTGGATCAACACGATGGTGACGGCGATGACCGCGGTGTGCCGAGACGTGGAAAGGGTGTCGATCTTCGAGTCGGCCGACGTATCGGTCTACGAATCGGCCGAGACCTGGCAGGCACTCGGCTTCTCGCTGCCCGAAGCGACGCCCGAGGCCGTGGAAATGTCGAAGCTGTGGCTGAGCACCTTCCGCGACTCGGTCCGTCGCATGGCCACCGCTCTGGGCTACCGACTGGACGACATGGAGTTCTTCATCGAACACGCCACGGCGTCGACAGATGTCGATCTCGGTTGGCTGCGCATCGACAAGGACACCATCGCAGCGATACGCGCCGGCTGGAACGGCACGATCGGAGGCAGGACGGTCGTCCAATCCAACGTCGCGTGGTATCTCACCAAAGAGCTCAACACGGACTGGCAGTTCGACGACAACCACTATCACGTCATCATCAAGGGTGAGCCCGAAGTGCAGACCCGCATCCGGTTCGTCCCTCCCGACACGTGGGGCAACCACGAATGGGACACGATGACGGCGATGCCCGCAGTCAACGCGGCCTTCGACGTGGTGGCCGCCCCGGCAGGGATCTCGACCCTCAAGGACATCGGTCTGGTCTGCGCACCTGCAGGAATCTGGCTGGACCACTCTGCGGAGTCCACACCGATGTGACACGGGAACAACCGGTTGCCTGACCCACCGCGGAGGGGAATCACGCTGACCCCCTCGGCGCGCCCCACCCCGTGCGCGTTTTCGGTAGTCACCGCTACCGAAAACACGCACGGGTCACAGGGTTCGGCGCAGGAACTCCACGACGTCGCGGGCCGCGGTGTGCGCCGCGGGCGCGACGCCGGGCAAGGCGACGAAACCGTGGATCGTGTCGGGATAGTGGTGGTGCTCGGTCTCCACCCCCGCCGCCCGTAGTGCGTCCGCGCAGCGGAATCCGTGGTCGCGCAACGGATCGTGCCCGGCGGTGAGGATCAGCGTCGGCGGCAGTGATTCGTGCGAGGCGGCGCGGATCGGGGACGCCCGCCAGTCCTCGGTGCCGTAGCCGTCGCCGAGGTAGAGCCGCCCGAACGTCCGCATCTGCTTCGACGTGAGCAGCGGCGCGTCCGCGTGGGCATCCTCGGACGGCCACCGCTCGTACATCTCCACCGCCGGATACACGAGCACCTGGGCACGCAGCGCGGGGCCGTCGGTGTCGCGGGCGTGCAGGGCCGCGACCGCGGCCAGGTTCCCGCCCGCGCTGTCGCCCATGACCGCGATCCGGGCCGGATCCCCGCCCAGTTCGGCCGCGTTCGCCCGCACCCACTGCAATGCCGTCCACGCGTCGTCGACCGCCGCCGGATACGGGTGTTCGGGGGCGAGGCGGTAGGTCGGGCACACGACGATCGCCCCGGCCTGCGCGGCGACCCGGCCCGCCATCCAGCGGGACTGCTCCGGCGATCCGATGCACCAGCCGCCGCCGTGGTAGTTCACCACGATCGGGCGCGGTCCGGTGCCGGCCGGGGTGTGGATGCGCAACCGGATTCCGTCGTCGATGTGCCGATCCGCCACGACCACCCCCGCCGCGTCCGTCCCGACGACGAGCCGTCCCGGTGCGGAGGCGATCAGCCGGGCCCGGCGTGCCCGCAACGCGACCATCTCCGGACCGTCGGACGGCTCGCGGGCCAGGACCCGCAGGACGGCACCGAACAGCCGGGTGCGGGCGGGCAGCGGCAAGACGGGGATCTGCTCCATCCCGCGAATATAGAACGTGCGAAAGTGCCCCTCGCCCGATTCGGGCGAGGGGCACCTGTCCACGTGCTTACCGGACGACGAGTTCGCCGTCCTCCACCGCGACCGTCACAGCGCTGCCTTCGACGAGTTCGTCGTCGAGCAGCAGGTCGGCGATGCGGTCGTCGACCTCGCGCTGGATGGCGCGGCGCAACGGCCGGGCCCCGAACTCGGGCTGGTGGCCGCGCTCGGCGATCCAGTCGACCGCGTCGGCCGCGATCTCGAGCTCGATTCCCTTGGCCTGCAATCGTGCCCGCGACTCGTCGAGCAGCAGATCCGTGATGCGGTGCAGCTGGTCGGTGTCGAGCTTGCGGAACAGCACGATCTCGTCGATGCGGTTGAGGAATTCCGGTCGCATCGATTCGCGCAGCCGACCCATCACCCGGTCCCGCAGCGGCTTCTCGGCGGCTTCGGCGTCACCGGTGGTGAAGCCGAGCGCCCCGCCGCGGCTGGAGATGATGTCCGAGCCCAGGTTGCTGGTCATGATCACCACGGTGTTGGTGAAGTCGACCGTGCGACCCTGGCCGTCGGTGAGCCGGCCGTCGTCGAGCACCTGCAGCAGCGTGTTGAACACGTCCGGGTGTGCCTTCTCGATCTCGTCGAGCAGGACCACCGAGTACGGGTTGCGCCGCACCTGCTCGGTGAGCTGACCGGCCTCGCCGTAGCCGACGTACCCGGGCGGGGCACCGACGAGGCGGCTGACGGTGTGCCGTTCGCCGAACTCGCTCATGTCGATGCGCAGCATCTTGTTCTCCTCGCCGAACAGCACCTCGGCCAGTGCCTTGGCCAGTTCGGTCTTGCCGACGCCGGTCGGCCCGAGGAACAGGAAGCTGCCGACGGGCCGGTGCGGATCCGACATGCCGGCGCGGCTGCGTCGCACGGCCCGCGCGACCGCGCGCGCCGCTTCGTCCTGCCCGACGACGCGCTTGTGCAGTTCGTCCTCGAGATTACGCAACCGGTCCTTCTCGGCCTGCGTCATGCGGGTCGCCGGGATTCCGGTTGCCCGCGAGACGATCTCGGCGATCACCTCGGAGTTCACCTCGGGCGCCTCGGCCGTCGGGTCCGCCTGACCGAGACGTGCCTGCACGGAAGCGATCTCGTCGCGCAGACGCGACGCCTGCTCGTACTGCTCCGCCTTGACGGCCTCGTCCTTCTCGGCCTCGAGCGCCGCGAGGCGGTCCCGCAGCTCGACGGTGTCGACGCGCGGCGTGCGCAGCCGCAGCCGGGCACCGGCCTGGTCGATCAGGTCGATCGCCTTGTCCGGCAGGTGCCGGTCCGGCAGGTACCGGACGGACAGGTCCACCGCGGCGTCGAGCGCGTCGTCGGTGTAGACGACGCCGTGGAACTCGGCGTACCGGTCACGCAGGCCGCGCAGGATCGCGACGGCATCCGCGTGGGTGGGTTCACCGACGGTGACGGGCTGGAACCGCCGTTCGAGAGCAGGGTCCTTCTCGATGTGCTTGCGGTACTCGTCGAGGGTCGTGGCGCCGACGACGTGCAGCTCGCCGCGCGCGAGCTTCGGCTTGAGGATGTTGCCCGCGTCCATGGCGCCTTCGCTGCCGCCGCCGCCCGCACCGACGACGGTGTGGATCTCGTCGATGAACACGATCAGCTCACCGGACTGCGCGGTGATCTCGTCGAGCACGTTCGTCAGGCGTTCCTCGAAGTCGCCGCGGTAGCGGGTCCCGGCGACCATCGCGGTCAGGTCGAGCTGGACGATGCGCTTGTCGCGCAGGCTGTCCGGCACGTCCCCGTCGACGATGCGCTGGGCGAGTCCTTCGACGATCGCGGTCTTGCCGACACCGGCCTCACCGACGAGCACCGGGTTGTTCTTGGTGCGCCGGGACAGGATCTCGACGGTCTGCTCGATCTCGTCGGCCCGGCCGATGACCGGGTCGATCTGCCCGTCCCGCGCACGGGCGGTCAGGTCGACGCCGAACTTGTCGAGGGTCGGGGTGGTGGACTCGGCCTGCGGCGGCGCGGTGGCCGGTTGCAGGGCGGCCTGCAGCGACTGCGGGGTCACCCCCAGCGACGCGAGCAGCCGGCCCGGGCCGCGGGTGCGGTCGGCGGCGAGCGCGAAGAACACGTGCTCGGGATCGATGTAGGTCGAGCCGAGCGCGCGTGCGAGTTGGTGCGCCTCGAGCAGCGCGGTCCGGACGGTGCCGCTGAGCACCGGCGCGGTCGCACCGTCTCCGGCGCCCGGCGCCGGGAGGCGTTCGTCGACGGCGGCGACGACCGCGGTGGGATCGGCTCCGGCGCGGGTCATGAGCGTCCGGGCCGGGTCCTGCTCCGCCATGACGCGGAGAATGTGCAGCGCATCGAGGTCCGCGTCGCCGCGTTCGGTGGCGAAGCGTGCCGCAGCTGCCATGAGGTCCTGCGTGCCGCGGCCGAGGAAGCGGGAGATGTCGATGCGGCCAGGGCCACCAGGCCCGAAGAATGACGGCATTCCGAAGCCTTTCTTCCGAGACTTGAGTCTTACGAACTCAACTAACGTGCCGGATCCCCGATCAATTCCCGGAGATGCGTGAGCTGCATCACCCGGATGGTTGCGCCCATTTATATTGTGCACAACATAACCGTGCACTACATTCATGGTCGTGTCCGACGCATTCGCTCTCGACCAGCAGGTCTGCTTCGCCCTCTACACCGCCTCGCGGGCCACCACCGCCGTCTACCGGCCGCACCTCGACCGGCTCGGCATCACCTATCCGCAGTACCTGGTGATGCTGGCGCTGTGGGAACGCGACGGTCGCGGGGTCCAGGACCTGTGCGATGCGCTCGATCTCGATACGGGGACACTCTCGCCGCTCCTCAAGCGGCTCGAAGCCGCCGGGCTGATCGAACGACGCCGGCAGAGCACCGACGAACGCCGCGTCGTCGTGCACCTGACCGACGCCGGCACCGAGATGCGCTCGGCCGCGCAGGACATCCCGGAATGCATCGCCCGGGCATCGGGGCTCGACATCGCCGAACTGGTCGCCCTGCGCGACACGCTCCACCGAATGACCGCGGCGCTCCACACCGCAACATCGACAACGACAGGGAGCACGACATGAACGTCCTCTACACCGCCGAAGCCCTCTCCACCGGCGCCGGCCGCAACGGCAACGTCCGCACCGCCGACGGCCGCCTCGACCTGCAGCTCGCCATGCCGACCGAAATGGGCGGCTCCGGCGACGGCACCAATCCCGAGCAGCTCTTCGCCGCCGGTTACGCCGCGTGCTTCCACTCGGCGCTGCAGCTCATCGCGCGGCAGGAGAAGGCAGACATCACCGACTCGGCCGTGGGAGCGCGCGTGGCCATCGGCCCGAACGACGACGGCGGCTTCGAGCTGACCGTCACGCTCGAGGTCACCCTCCCGAACGTGCCGCGCGAGCAGGCACTCGCGCTGACCGAGAAGGCGCACCAGGTGTGCCCGTACTCCAACGCGACCCGCGGCAACATCGAGGTCGCTCTCGAGGTCGCGGAGGACTGACCTCCCCGCGGTGTGCCTTTGTGGCGGCCCTGACCGCCACAAAGGCACACCGGGCCGAAGGCCCTACTGTGGTGAGTGTGTGCAAGCAGGACGAATCCCGGCTCGCGAGATTCACGGCGACCCTCGGTTTCGCCCTCGACGACTTCCAGCTCCGCGCATGCCGCGCGCTCGACGAGGGTCGGGACGTGCTGGTGTGCGCACCCACCGGGTCGGGCAAGACCGTGGTCGGCGAGTTCGCCGCGACCCTCGCGCTCGCCGGTGAGGGCAAGTGCTTCTACACCACCCCGATCAAGGCGCTGAGCAACCAGAAGTACAGCGATCTCGCCGCCCGGTTCGGGGACGACCACGTCGGGCTGCTCACCGGCGACCTCTCGCTGCGCCCGCACGCCCCGGTGGTCGTGATGACGACCGAGGTGCTGCGCAGCATGCTGCACGGCGGTTCCCCGCTGCTCGCCGGGCTGACCCACGTCGTGATGGACGAGGTGCACTATCTCGCCGACCGCGACCGCGGCGCCGTGTGGGAGGAAACGATCCTCACCCTCCCCCCTGCCGTACGCCTGGTGAGCCTGTCGGCGACGGTGAGCAACGCCGAGGAATTCGGCGAATGGATCGGCCGGGTGCGCGGGCCGACGACTGTCGTCGTCGAGGAGCACCGGCCGGTGCCGCTGTGGCAGCACGTCCTGGCCGGTGGCCGGCTGTTCGACCTGTTCTCCCCCGTCACCGGCACCGTCGACGAGCAGCTCGTCCGGTACATCGCGCACCGCCAGCTCGTCGAGGCGGCGCCCGCGGTTCCCGGCCGCGCACGTCGCCGCCGACGCACCGCGACTCCCGGCCCGGCGGGCGCCGACCGTCCCGAACTGGTGGCGCGGCTCGAGGCCGAGGATCTGCTGCCCGCGATCTGGTTCCGGTTCAGCCGGGCCGGCTGCGACGCCGCCGTCGACGAATGCCTGCGCTCGTCGCTGCGGCTGACCGATTCCGGGGATGTCGACCGGATCCGTTCCGTCGTCGAAATGCACACGGCGACAGTGTCACCCGCGGACCTCGATGCACTCGGTTTCGCCGAGTGGCTGGACGGGCTCGAACGCGGCTTCGCGGCCCACCACGCGGGGATGGTGCCGGTGTTCCGGCACGCCGTGGAGGAATTGTTCGGCCTCGGGCTGGTCCGCGTCGTCTTCGCCACCGAGACCCTCGCGGTCGGCGTGAACATGCCGGCACGCACCGTCGTTCTCGAACGCCTCGTCAAACCCACCGCGGACGGCCCCGAGCGGCTCACCCCCGGCGAGTACACCCAGCTCACCGGCCGCGCCGGTCGCCGCGGCATCGACACGGAGGGGCACGCGGTGGTGCTGTGGACCCCCGAGGTGCAACCGGCGACCGTCGCCGGTCTCGCGTCCACCCGCACCTATCCGCTGACCAGTTCGCTGCGCGTCGGCTACAACACGGCCGTGAACCTGGTGGACCGGCTCGGCGCGCCCGCCGCCCGCGACCTCCTGCGTCGTTCCTTCGCCCAGTACCAGGCCGAGAAGTCCGTCGCTGCCCTCACCGCCGCGGCCCGCACCAACACCGCGCGGCTGCGCGACATGGACTCGGAACTCGCTGCTGCGGAAGGCTTTCCGGAGTACCTCGCGTTGCGCGACCGTCTCGTCTCCGCGCGCGGCACGGCCCCGTCGGAGACGGTGACGGCGCTGGCGCGGGCGGTGCGCTCACATCCGGTGCACCGCCGCGGCGACCGCGACCGCCTGCTCGCACTCGCGGACCGGCGGCACACTCTGGACGACGACACCGACACGATGCGCACCCGCATCGCGACCGTCACCGACCGCCTCACCGACACGTTCGACGGGGTGCTGGCCCTGCTCGACGAACGCGGCCACGTCCTACTCGATCCGCACGGCGGCCACGCGTATGTCACCGACGACGGGCGACGGCTGGCCCGGATCTATTGCGCGAACGATCTTCTCGTCGCCGAATGCCTCCGCAACGGCGTGTGGGCGGGTCTCGACGCGGCCGAGCTGGCGGCGGTCGCGTCGAGCGTGCTCGGCGAATCGCGCAGCCGTGTCCCGGCACGGGCGGGTCGTGCGACCGCTGCGGTGGACGCCGCGCTGCGCGCGACCGGGCGGGTGTGGACGGACCTGGCCACCGCCGAGCAGCGGCTCGGGCTCCCGCCCTCGCCCGAACCGGACCCGGTCGCGGTCGTCGCGATCCACCGGCTCGCGCGCGGCGACGGGCTGGCCGCGGCCTTGCGCGCCGTCGACAGCGACATCTCGGCCGGCGACCTGCTGCGCCGCTACCTGCGCACGCTGGATCTGGTGGGCCAGACGGGGTTGTGCGAACGCGATGCGCTGCCGGTGCCGGGGGCGTGCGCGCCCGGGACCTCGACCTCGGATTTCAGGTGAGCGAGCACAACCTTTCGGACAGCTCCCACAATTGCCGCGCGACGGTCTCGTCGTGCGAGCGGGCGTTCGACCGCACCCGATGCGGGTGACCGCGCATCTCGAAAAACTTGTCGGGTCCGTAGAATCCGCCGGGAACGACGTCCGGTGAGGTCGCCGCGTACAGCAACGGCAGCGCACCCTTCTCCGCGGACTGCCCGATGATCGGATCGCTGATATTCATCATCCAATCCTGGATCGACTCGGTGCGCGATTGCAGATTCGTCCGGGCATATCCGGGATGCGCGGCCAGCGACAGCACCGTCGAGCCCTGCGCGGTCAGCCGGCGCTGCATCTCGTATGCGAACAGCAGGTTCGCCAGCTTCGACTGTCCGTAGGCGAGCCAGCGATCGTAGCGGCGGCGCTCCCAGTTCAGGTCGTCGAGACCGATGCGCCCGATCCTGTGCATCGCACTCGAGACGGTGACGACCCGATCGGTGATGCGGTCGAGCAGCAGGTTGGTCAGCGCGAAGTGCCCGAGGTGGTTGGTGCCGATCTGCATCTCGAAACCGTCGGCGGTCCGGCGCAACGGCACCGCCATGACCCCCGCATTGTTGACGAGGACGTCGACCTTCTCGATACCGGCGGCGAATTCGCGGACCGAGGCCAGATCCGCGAGATCGAGGCGCTTCACCTGCGCGCGGGGACCGATCGACGCGGCGACGTCCTCCCCCTTTGCCACGTCGCGGCACGCGAGGACGACGTCCGCGCCGGCCTTCGCGAGGGCACGGGCGGTCTGCTCCCCCAATCCGCTGTTGGCGCCGGTGACGACGACGGTGCGCCCCTGCTGATCCGGAATGTCCCTTGTGGTCCAAGCGGTCATGGCCGCCACCCTACGCCGGACCGCACCGCCCACGACACGTGTCCGAAACATCACGGGGATACCGTCACGGTCGTTGCCGTGCCGAAAGGAATACGTGTGCCGAAAGGAGTTCGCGTGCCGCCACGTCACCGATCGGCCCTGCTCGCCCAGTTCGACGTCGACCGACCCGGCCGCCCGCAGCAGGCGATCCTCGACGAGTTGCGCCGCGTGATCCTGTCCGGCGCGGCCCCGCCCGGCACGGCGATTCCGGTCGGTGAGATCGCGGAGCTGTTCGGGGTGAGCCGGATACCGATTCGCGAAGCACTCAAGACGCTGATCGGTGAGGGACTCGTCGACCACCGGCAGAACGGCGGCTACACCGTCGCCCGGCTGACCGCGGCCGAGTTCCGCGAGATGTACCTGGTGCGGGAAACCCTCGAGACGGCGTCGCTGACCGCCGCGGTCGTGCACGCGACCGAGGCCGACCATGCGCTGGCACGCGCCAGCCACGAGCGGCTCGAACAGGCCGTCGCCGAGGACGATCCGGTCGCCTACCATCGGGAGAGCCGGGTGTTCCACATGGCGCTGACCGCGCCGTCGCGCATGCACCGGCTGCTGCACATGCTCGAATCTGCTTGGAACATCACCGAACCCGTTCAGCCGATGGTCCACGTGACGGCAGCCCACCGCGCCGTCCTTCACGCCGATCACGGCCGCATGCTCGACTGCTTCCTCGCGCGCGACGTTCCGGGGCTGCTCGCTGCCGCCGAGACGCACAATCGCAGGCTCGATTCGACGATCGAGACTCTCCCGGTCGACACGGGTCTGCTGACCCGGGAAGATATACATTTCGAGTAATACGGCGGCAACACGACGTCGATAGCGTTTCCGGCATCGGACGTCATCGCCGTTGCTGGCGTTCCGGGCACACACCGTTTCTACGGGACCACACCGATCCGCTCGGCGAACAGCCCGATCGGTGCAGTATCCCGTCGATGCCAGGAGCACCCATGACCGAAGTGATCTCACCCCCCGTCACCGCCGCCACCGCGTCGTCCGCGCCACCCTACGATCCGCGGTTGACCAACGACGATCTGGCTCCGCTGAAGGATCAGCGGTGGGGCTCGTACAACATCTTCGCGTTCTGGATGTCCGACGTGCACAGTGTCGGCGGATACGTCACGGCCGGAAGTCTTTTCGCGCTCGGTCTGGCGAGCTGGCAGGTGCTGGTCTCACTGCTGGTCGGAATCACGATCGTCTACTTCTTCTGCAATCTGGTCGCCAAACCCAGCCAGGTGACGGGTGTGCCCTATCCCGTGATCTGCCGCAGCGTGTTCGGCGTGCTCGGCGCGAACATCCCGGCGATCATCCGAGGGTTGATCGCGGTGGCCTGGTACGGCATCCAGACGTTCCTCGCCTCGGCGGCACTGGACGTGGTGCTCGTCAAGCTGTTTCCGTCGCTGGCGCCGTACGCCGTCGTGGAGGACTACGGCTTCGCCGGCCTGTCCGCGCTCGGCTGGGTCAGCTTCCTGACGCTGTGGGTCCTGCAGGCGTGCGTGTTCTGGCGCGGCATGGAATCGATCCGCAGGTTCATCGACTTCTGCGGTCCCGCCGTGTACGTGGTGATGTTCCTGCTGTGCGGCTACCTGATCTCGAAGGCCGGCTGGAGCGCGATCGACCTGAACCTGGGCTCCGTCACCCACACCGGCTGGTCCTCGATTCCGGTCATGCTCGGCGCCATCGCACTGGTGGTCTCGTACTTCTCCGGCCCGATGCTCAACTTCGGTGACTTCTCCCGGTACGGCAAGTCCTTCGCCGCCGTCAAGCGCGGTAACTTCCTCGGGCTGCCCGTCAACTTCCTGGTGTTCTCGCTCCTCGTGGTTGTCACCGCGTCGCTGACGCTGCCGGTGTACGGCGAGCTGATCACCGACCCGGTCGAGACGGTCGCGCGCATCGACTCGACGTTCGCGATCGTCCTGGGCGCGCTCACCTTCGCGATCGCCACCGTGGGCATCAACATCGTCGCGAACTTCATCTCGCCCGCGTTCGACTTCTCGAACGTGAGCCCGCAGAAGATCAGCTGGCGTGCCGGCGGCATGATCGCCGCGGTCGGCTCGGTGCTGATCACCCCGTGGAACCTGTACAACAACCCGGACGTCATCCACTACACGCTCGAGACGCTCGGCGCGTTCATCGGCCCGCTGTTCGGCATCCTCATCGCCGACTACTACCTGGTCCGCAAGCAGAAGGTGATCGTCGACGACCTGTTCACCATGTCCGAGAAGGGCGCCTACTGGTACCGCAAGGGTTACAACCCGGCCGCGGTGGTCGCGACCGTCGTCGGCGCCGTCGTCGCGATGATCCCGGTGCTGTTCAACAACGCCCCCGGCATGCACACGGCCGCGCAGTACAGCTGGTTCATCGGCTGCGGACTCGGGTTCGTCACCTACCACCTGCTCGCGACCCGCACCCGGCTCGCGGTGCAGATCCCCGAATCATCGTCCGTCACACAGGAAGTCGTCTGACCATATGTTCATCAAGGTCATCAACCCGAACACCACGTGGTCGATGACCGCCACGATCGAGGCGTGTGCCCGGGCCGTCGCAGGCCCGGGCACACGCGTCGAGGCGGTCAGCCCCGAGATGGGGCCCGCGTCGATCGAAAGCCACTACGACGAATCCCTGGCCGTACCCGGCCTTCTCGCCGAGATCGCGAAAGGGGAAGAAGACGGCGCCGACGGCTACGTGATCGCGTGCTTCGGAGACCCGGGCCTGGACGCCGCCCGCGAGGTCGCGACCGGACCGGTCGTGGGGATCGCCGAGGCGGCGATGCACACCGCGAGCTTCCTGGGCCGGGGTTTCTCCGTCGTCACGACCCTCGGCCGCACCACGGGCCGGGCCCGGGACCTGGCCGAGCGCTACGGATTCCGCGACGCGTGCCGGGGTATCCACGCGTGCGAGATTCCGGTGCTCGACCTCGAGACCGACCCCGACGCCCGCAAGATCATCACCGAGGCATGCCACGAGGCCCTCGAGACCGACGGCTCCGACGCGATCGTGCTGGGCTGCGCGGGGATGGCCGATCTGTGCGCGCGGATCTCCGCCGACATCGGCGCCCCCGTGGTCGACGGCGTTGCGGCCGCGACCCTCACGGTGCAGTCGCTGGTCACGATGGGCCTGACAACCGGCAAACGCGGCGAGTTCGCGCCGCCGCCGCCGAAGCCCTACACGGGAATCCTGAAGGGCTTCACAACAATCCGGTGAGCCGGCGCGACCCCTCGTGCAGGAATCGCAACTGCTCGTAGTCGGTCGGCGAGACGCGCAGCGGAGAGCCCTGCAGGCACAGTCCCCCGACGACCTCGGCCGCGTGGTTACGGATCGGCACCGCCAGCGCCGACCGGCCCAGCCGGCACTCCTGGTTCTCGAACGCGTGCCCGTCGAGCTGCGCCTGCATCAGTTCGGCGCGCAGCACCTCCGGATCGCACACCGTGAAGTCGGTGAGACGGCGCAGTTCGAGCCTCTCGTTCAACGCCGGGTTGTGCGCGAGCATCACCTTGCCCAGTGCGTTCGCGTGCAGGTTCTTCGCGAGCAGCGTGATCCCGACGATCTCGTGATCGGGGTCCTGGTCGACGAACCGCAGCCGCCCTCCCGCGAACGACGCCACGTGCAGCCCGAACCGGGTGTGCGAGCGCAGTTCCTCGACGGTTTCGTGCAGGGTCGGTGACGTGTCCGTCGCGACCGCCGCGCGGGACAGCTCGGCGGTGCGCCGGCCGAGCGCGAACCCCGACAGGTCCGGCACCCGAACCAGGAATCCGTCCGCGACGAGCAGATTGAGCATGCGGTAGGCGGTGGTGGGCGCGACCCCCGCGAACCGGGCGATCTCCTTCGCGGTCGCTCCCGGGCCGAGGTGTGCAACGGCCTCGAGCATGACGAGGGCCTTGCGCACCGCTTTCGGCTGCTGACCGCTGAACCCGACCTCGGCCTCGACGTGTGCGGTCATGCCCCGAACCCCGCGCCGGATTGCACCGACACGACCTGGGGCCGACCGTCGTCGTCCAGCACGAGTTCACCCGAGCCCGGGAGCAGGTCGATGGTTTCGATACTGTCGAAAGTCCCCATCGTCGTGAGGGACTCGGGTCGGAGTCGTCTCAGCAGCCACGCCCAGATCGTGCCGGACACGCCGACGATGAGCACCGCGACCGGCATTGCCCACGATCCGTGCGTCACGCCGTCGACGACCAGGTAGGCGAGCAGTCCCGCACCGACAAGGGCGATCCCGGCCGACAGCGCGGTGGTGGACGGTGCGTCCTCGCCGATCCGCCGCAGGAACCGCAGGCACGACACCGCGAGCAGGGTGTAGGCGATGACGATCGCGACCTCGACGAAGCTCTCGAAAGGGGTCGAATCCGCCACGAACACCAGCAGATACACACATGCGCCGGTGACGCTCGCCAGGCTGAACCACCCCACGGCGACGTACGGCGTGCGCAGCCGACGGTGGACCCGCGACAGGGACCTCGGCGCGGTTCCTTCGATGCCCATCGCCAGCAGAAGACGGGATCCGGCCTGCGCACAGCCGAGGGTGGAGGCGAGCCAGGAGCAGGTGACACCGACCTTCACGGCGATGACCATCCCGAGGCTCGCCCCGGATGCCGTGCCGTCGAAATAGGCGGCGACGACCGCATCCGCGTGACCGGACATGGCGGCCCACCCGGCGAAGACGAACGCGGCGCCGCACACCATCGGGGTGACGAGCACCGCGCGCGAGACGGTCGTCAGCGGCCGTCGCGCCTCGGCCCCGAAGAAGGCGGCGCTCTCGAAACCGGCCATGCTGAACACGACCAGCATCGCGAGGAACGGCAGGGTTCCGGATATGGCCGGGGTACCGACGGTTTCGTCGAGGTCCGGACCTGCGACCATCAATACGCCGATCAGGACGAGCGAGCAGGCCTCGACGACGAGGATTGCGCGGGTCGCGAATCGCACCCCGCGCACGGTGATCAGCGCGACCGTCCCGGCGACCAGTGCGGTGGTCACCAGCAGCGGTGCCGTGCCCGGCAAGTCGATCCCGAGTGCCGTCCCGATTCCCAGCAGGCTGACGGCCGAGTTCGCCAGCACCGAGATCGAGATGCCGAGATAGCCGAGCAGGAGCGCCGCCCCGACGGTCAGTGTCGCGCGGCGCGAGAGCCCGTGGAATGCGAAGCTGTACAGCGATCCCGCTGCGGCGAGACGCCGCGTGAACTGGGTGATGCAGAAGGCGACGGCAACCACGACCGCGGTGGTTCCGACGATCGCGGCGAGACCGGCGAAGCCCGGTTCCGCGGTGATGATCCAGGCGGCGATGAAGATCATTCCGGTCGCCGGCGCGATGGTCGACAGGGACTGCCCGATCAGATCGATCTGGGACAGCTGCCGACGGCCCAGCGCACGCAGCGGGGAGAACACCGGTGGCGCCTTCGGTTCGCTGTTGCGCGACCGCGCGATCGCAGCGGCGAGCGCGCCGCCGATCCGTGAACCACTACCGCCACGTCTGCCGCTACTCACCCCGGCCACCGTTCCCTTCGTAGGCCCGCGATCTCGACCGGGCCATCCGTAGGGACCGTATGGAGTGTTTGTTTCAGACAGATTTCCTACCCGTGTGCCGGGAATTGCGATTCTCGTCACGCTGTTTGCGCAGCCTAACGATCAGTGACAGCCGCGTATCTCCGAGAGCACGATGGACAGGCGCGCATGTCGGGGGCTGTTGCCGAAGCAGGTGGGGCTCCGCCAGAAGAAGGCCCGGGTCCACAACCGCTTGTCACTGCACAAGGCTTTTCACCGCACAACGGGGATCTGTCCGCTTGCCGGTAGGGGAGGTCGAAGATGCGTCGACTCGTCGTGTGCTGCGACGGCACCTGGAACACACCGGGCCAATTAGCGCCTTCGAATGTGCGCCGCTTGTACAACGCCCTGGTGGACACTGCGACGGACGGGCAGACCGAGGGGCAGGAGCAGCTGACTCGGTACCAGCCCGGGGTGGGGACCGTCAGTGGTGATCTGCTCGGCTGGCTACTGGGAGGAGCAACCGGGTTCGGGCTGTCGAGAGACGTGACGGACGCCTACCACTGGCTGACCACCACGTACCGGCCCGGGGACTCCATCGCGCTGTTCGGTTTCAGCCGCGGCGCCTTCACCGCGCGCAGCGTCGCCGGGATGATCGGAGCGTGCGGGCTGATCGAGACCGACTGCCTCGATCCGGCGACGATCCGGCGTCGGATCCGGCACGTCTACCGGCAGCGGTACCGGCGGGGAGCCGCCGCCGATCCCGGCTGGCGCGACGGCCTCCGCTTCTCCTACGACCCCGCTCAGCCGGATCGGATCCCGGTGGACTTCATCGGTGTGTGGGACACCGTCGGAGCGCTGGGCATCCCGGACACGCTCGGCTGGACCAACCTGCTGGACCCTCCGACGCGGTACGCCTTCCACGACGTCAAACTCAACCGGCATGTGAAGCACGGGCGCCACGCGGTGGCGCTCGACGAGCAGCGGGCAGCGTTCACTCCGACGTTGTGGTCCGACCCGGAGCCGGGCCAAACCGTCGAGCAGGTGTGGTTCCCGGGCAGCCACATGGATGTCGGTGGCGGGCACCCACAGACGGGCCTGAGCGACGGTGCACTGCAATGGATGATCGACGAGTCGCGCGCCGCTGTCGGGCTCGCGTTCCGCGATGCGGTCGAGAAACAGATCCAACCCGACCCACTCGGCCAGATGCACGACGACAACCAAGGCATCTACGGTCTGCTCGAGCCGCTGTACGAGCCCATCCTGCGACCGCTGATCGAGCCGTTCATGCAGCCGCGGCCCCGCGCCACCCCCATGATCGACGCAGGTGGGAACAACCTCTCGCTGCACTCGTCGGTGTACAGGCGTCACGAGACACCACCGATTACCAGCGGCCCCTACCGACCCACCCGAACCCTTGCACCCGGAGAATCCGCCACCGTCGACGTATCCGCCAACAATCCGTGGAACTGGACCGGCCTCTACCTCGACGCCGGCGAGTACACCTTCGCCGCCGGCGGCGAATGGATGGATCTCCATATCGCGTCCGGTCCGGCCGGCACCACCGGCCGGCAGCAGTTTCACCCCCGGGAGGCGTTCCGCCTGGCCAGCAGCGCACTGGGTCTGGGCGAGCGGTTGTTCCGGCTCGTGACCGGGAACCCGCAGGCCGACTTCCTGCTGACCCGCAGGTACGAAGACCTGCCGTGGATGTCGCTGATCGGTGTCGTCGCCAACGACGCGATCCCCCTCAAGGGTGCCGAGGCCCTGCATCAGCGCATCGCCATCGGCGCAGGAACCACCGATCGGGTGTGCCGATCCGGATACCTCTACGCCTTTGCCAACGACGCGTGGGGCTTCTACGGCAACAATCGGGGCAGTGTGCGCCTCACGGTGACCAGGACGCGGTGACGCTACGGCCCTGTTGCCGACCTTCTCACCGCGTGCCCGCAATTCGGCGGTGAGCCGCGGCGATCCGTCGCTTCCCTTCCTCCGGACCTTGTGCAATCAGTAATCCCCTGACGGGTGATTGCCGAGCGGACGGCCTCTCCGTCGCGGCACGCCCTCGTGTGTGACGGACACCGCGTCCACCGTTTCGGTGGTGTAACCCCAAGTGGAAATCCGCTCGGCGGCGACCGTCCGCAGATTGAGATCGCCCGCGGTCGGGCGCGCCCATCCGGCCCCGAGGAATGCCACTACCAGCGCAAACCGCGCAAATCACCCACGGCATCCGGTTTCCACTCGGCGACCGCACAGTTGTTTCCTCCGCGCAGCAAGACCGCCTCATCTGCTCGTCAGGATTTCCCCGACGACAGAGAGGACGAAATCCATGATCTGGGTGGTGCTCGCATCGATCCTCGGTGGGACGCTTCTGCTCGCGGGCATTCCGAAGCTCCGCGACCGGGACGGGCTGCTGACGGTGGTGAAGGGATACCGGCTGCTGCCGGCCCCCGCGGAACGCGCGGTGGCGGCGACGCTGCCGTTCGTCGAGGTCGTGGTCGGTGCCCTGCTGATCCTCGGGATCGGCGGCCGGTGGCCGGCTGTGGCCGCAGCCCTGCTGTTCACGGCCTTCACCACGGGACTGACCGTGAACCTGGCGCGCGGCCGTCGCGACCTCGACTGCGGATGCTTCGCGTTCGGTACCCACGAGGTCCCGCAGATCGGCTGGTTCCACGCGGCACGGGCGGCGTCGTTCACGGTGGCCGCGCTGGTGCTCGCTTTGGCCGGGTCCGTGTCCGTCACGGTGCCCGAACGTCTGGCCGCGGTGGCCGGCGGACTGCTGGTCGTGCTGGCCGTCGTCGCCGTCGCGCAGATCCGCTCGGTCGTGCACGTCGGACGGCGTCCGGTCGACGACTACCTGAGCGCCGCCTCGATCCGGCTGCGGGCGACGAGCACCGTCTCCCGCTACGGTTCGTGACTCTCTTTTTCCCGAAACAACTTTCGTAGACAGGACTGAATCGATGACGAACTTTCTGCTGGTGGCCGTCGTCGTGCTGACAATCGCGGTCGCACTGCTGTTCCTCATGACTCTGGCGCTCGCCCGGGAGATCGGCCGCGTCCAGGTGCGGCTCGGCCCGCTCGGCGCGCGGATGATGGACACCGGACCGAAGATCGAGCAGGCCGGCCCGTCGTTCTCCGGTCTCGTCGATCACCTCGGACGCTCGGTGAAGGTCGGCGGTCACCGCGACAAGCCGCAGCTGCTGATGTTCACGGCGCCGAGCTGCAGCACCTGTAAGAGCCTGCTGCCCGGTCTGCGTGCGATGGCCCGCGCCGAATCCGACCTCGACGTCGTGATCATCTCCGACGGAACACCCGAGGAGCACAAGCAGTTCCTGGCCGGCGCAAACATCGGCACCGAACTCAGCTATGTCGACGCCCGTGACGTGGGCATCGCCTACCAGGTCGGGACCACGCCGTACGGCGTGATCCTCGACGAGCACGGCAAGATCCGCGGCAAGGGCCTGACCAACCACATGGCGCAGGTCGAGAGTCTGCTCAACGCACTCGAATCCGGCACGCCGTCCCTCCAGCACCTCCACGCGCAGGCGAAGTCCGCCTGACCCACCCCCCGATAGAAGGAGGCGAACCGCCATGCAACACAACAATCCGGAACCGCATGAGGTGACGGAGCAGCGATATCCGGTCGACGAGGCCACCGTCCGTGAACAGGCCGCGTGGATGGCCGGTCAGGGCGGTTCCTTCATGAGCCGCACGGGACGCAAACTGTCCGAACGCACTTCGCGCCGCTCGATGCTCGGCAGGATCGGACGCTGGACGATGGGCGTCTCGGGTGTCGCGCTGATCAGCTCGCTGCCCGTCACGCGCACCGCGATGGCCCAGGAAACCCCGGCGCCGCCGCCCGCTCCGGATGCACCCGACCCCCAGTTCATCACGTTCGACGGCAAGGATCCGGCCGAGTGCGAGTACTGGCGCTGGTGCAACATGGACGGCACCTCGTGCGCGGCCTGCAACGGCGGCGGCGTGACCACCTGCGCTCCCGGCAGCAAGCCGGGCGCCGAGTTCTGGGTCGGTTGCTGCACGAACCCCGACACCGGAAAGACCTACCTGATCGCCTACTACGACTGCTGTGGCGCACCGTCGTGTTCCAACGCGTTCTGCGGCGAGCCCGACATGCAGGCGATCATGTACAACCCGGTCTCGGGCAGCAACGACCAGGAGATCATCTGGTGCGTCTCCGACGAGTCCCAGGCCTACACCTGCACGATGGCTCCGATCATCGGCGAGGACTGCCAGACCCGTCCGGCCGCACGCCCGAAGGTCGGTGCCGGCGCATGAAATCCGAACGCACCAAGCGTCTTTCCCGGTCCGCCGCGGTAGTGGCGGCTCCGCTCGCCGCCGCGCTCGTCCTGACGGGCTGCAGCTCGGACGACGACAGCGCGTCCTCCGGCGAGGTCACCTATCCCACCGTGCCGGTCATCCCACCCGGGGAGGGCATCTCCCTCGGCCACGACGACCAGGAGATCGGCGACACCATCCCGGAGCCCGTGCACGTCGGGTCGATCGATCCGATCAAGCCGACGGATCTGCTCGCCGTCGCCGGCGGCTTCGGCAAGCTCGAACTCGGCGTCAACGCCCTCGACCCGGTCACCGGTGTCGCGGGCAGCCGCTTCGTCGTGGGACCGGGCATCTGGGATCCGGTCATCCACGGGTTCGTCGGCGAAACACCGGACGACCCCGCCGTCCTCGCGGCGGAGGTGTGGCGTCCGCGCGGGTCGCGCGGCGCCGCGGACTTCACGGTCAGCACCTACTCGGGCAACCTGCTCGAACCTTCGGAGGTCCTGCTCCCCGACTACGCCCGCGTCCACTCCCGGCCGGGATCCAACGCCGTGACCTCGGACGGCAAGTACTTCGTGACCTGGGACGACGGCCTGTACGGCGTCCGTGTCGTGGATCTGGAGGCGAAGAAGGAAAGCGGCTCCCTGCAGATCATCGGCTGCGGTCCGTTCACGTGGCTCGACGGGCACGAGCTGTACAGCGTCTGTGAGGAGAACCGTGAGCTGATCCAGATCTCGATCGACGACGCCGGCGTGCCGACCGAGACGAAGCGAGCGAAGGTTCTGCCCGACGACTTCGTCAGTACCCGCAAGGTCACCTGGGCCGCCGACGCGAAGAAGGCGCTGCTGGTGAGCGAGAACGGCGACGTGTTCGTCTTCGACTTCTCGAACGGTCTGCCGGAGTCCGCGGTGGCACCGATCGGCAACGCCGGACAGGACGGCGGCCGGTTCGCCGCAAACACCATCAACAACACCGGCAGCCGCGTCGCGATCGAGTACACGGACAGCGTGGTCCACCCCCACTCGGCTCGTGGCGGCAACGTGGTGAAGATCGAGCTGACCGACGCATCGAACTTCGCGCCGGTCAAGACGCTCGATTTCGCTGCGCTCGGCCTGACGAGCATCGACAGCATGACCTTCTCCGTCGACGGCAGCACGCTGTACGTCCTCGGTGCCGGCCCCGAGGTCGACGGCGAATCCAAGCAGACGATCGTCGGCATCTCGTCCGAAACCGGCGACAAGGTCAGCTCGGCCGAGATTACCGGCAACGTCGAGGATTTCGGAACACTACTCACCCCTCAGGTATTGGAATGACCCGATCAGGACCGATCCTGGATCGCCGCGGGTTCCTCCGCATCGGCTCCCTCGGAGCCGGTGCGGTGGGCCTCGGCATCCTGGGTCTGGGTGCGGCGTCCTGCAGTTCGGCCGATGCGGCCGACTCAGGCGCCCCGCCCGACTACATCTCGCCCACCGACCCCGAGATCGCCGCGGCCGAACAGGCCCGCCGTTGGAACGGAAAGGAGGTTCCGGTAGCGCTCGCCGCGGGCGTGGCCACCGTCGATCTCGGCGGCCGGTTCGTCGACACCTGGTCGTACGGCGGCCGCGCGGTGGCACCTGAACTGCGGGCGAGTGTGCGCGACAAGATGCTCGTGTCGGTGCGCAACGACCTGGGTGTGGACACCACACTGCACTGGCACGGAATCCGGATCCGCAACGACATGGACGGTGCGGCACCGGTGACGCAGGATCCGATCGCACCGGCGGGCGAGTTCGTGTACGACTTCGTCGTTCCCGACCCAGGAACGCACTGGTACCACTCGCACAGCGGCCTGCAGGCCGATCGCGGATTGTTCGGGGCTCTCGTCGTCGAGGACCCGGACGACCGCTCGGGCGCGGATGTCGACGTCGTGCTCGTGCTCGACGACTGGATCGACGGGCTCGGTACCACTCCGGAAGCGGTTCTGGCAGCACTCAATCCGGCGATGGCCGGAGGCCACGGCGGGCACGGCGGCGGCACGGCCGTCGAACACAGTGCCGAGCAGATGTCGGTGGCCGAAGCCGCCGTCTCCGGTGGGCACGGTTCCTCGACGCCGCTCGGCGGGATGACCCAGCACATCGGGTACCCGCTGCACCTGATCAACGGGCGCCCGCCCAACGACCCCGAGGTCGTGACGGCGGCGCCGGGCAGTCGGGTGCGCCTGCGGATCATCAATGCGGCCGCCGAGACGCCGTACCGCTTCGCGATCGCCGGGCACGAACTGACGGTGATCGCGGCGGACGGCTTCGACGTCACCCCGACGACCACCGACACCCTGATCATCGGGATGGCGCAGCGCTACGACGTGCTCGTCACGTTGAAGTCCGGCGCCTGGCCGGTGGTCGCGAAAGTCGAGGGCCGGGACGGTCACGCGTCGACCGTGCTGCGCTCCACCGATGCCGCTCCCCTGTCGAATCCCGATGTGGGGCCGGTCATCCCGGAACTCGCCGGTAGGCTGCTCGCCGAGAGCGCGCTGCGGCCGGCCGATGCGGTCCGGCTCGATTCGCGGCCCGTCGACCGGGACTACCGGGTCGAGCTGATCCAGGCCGGCGACCGGTACGTGTGGGGCATGGCCGGACCCGACGCCGGGAAACTGGTCATGCGCCAAGGGGAACGGGTGCGCATCACGATGGCGAACACCACAACGATGTGGCATCCGATGCACACCCACGGACACACGTTCGCGATTCCCGAATACGGCGGTCTGCGCCGTGACACCGTCAATGTCCTACCCGGCACCGAACTCGCGATCGAGTTCGACGCCGACAATCCGGGCGAGTGGATGTTCCACTGCCACAATGCCTATCACTTCGAGGCGGGTATGACCGCGAACCTGCGGTATATCCGATGAGAGGACACCCCGTGAAGAAACTGCTTCCACTGGCCGCGGCACTGATCGCCGCTTCCGGACTGACCGCGTGCGGATCGTCCGATGCGGCGACCGAACCCGCCGTCGTGATCGACGTGACGAACATGTCGTACTCGCCCGCGTCGGTCACCATCGAGAAGGGCCAGACCGTCCAGTGGCGGTTCGACGACAACGGGTTGCCCCACGACGTCGCCGGTGACGGCCCGCTCGACGGTGTGCTGCAGAGCGAACTGCTCACCGAGGGCACCTACGAATTCACCTTCGACGAGGCCGGCACGTTCACGTACCACTGCACACCGCACGCGTCGATGGTCGGCACAGTGATCGTGCAATAGTGCAGCCGCGCAGACTCGTTCGGCATCGCTGGATCCTCGCCTGCGGTGTCCTCGCCACCGCGGCGGCCGGATGCGCCGGAGAGGAAGCGCCCGACGCGGTGATCGAGATCAGCAACGTGCAGTTCAGCCCGATGGACGTCGTCGTGCCGGTCGGCGGCACCGTCGAATGGCGGTTCGAGGACGGCGGTGTCCTCCACCACGTCGAGTCGCCCGGTGCCTTCGACAGCGGGATCACCGGCGACGGCACCTACACGCACACGTTCGACCAGGCCGGGACGTACACGTACACGTGCTCGATCCATCCGTACATGACCGGCACCGTCACCGTCCGCTGACACCCCAGCGGAAGTTCGAAGACAGCAACCGACCAGGAGGTTCCCATGACCGCCGTCCTGTCCCATCAACCGATCGAGACCGATCTCCCCGACATCCGCCCGACCCTCGAAGGCGCGGTGTCCGTGCAGGCACGCCTCGGCATGGCTGCCGGTGCCGCCGTCGTCGGCGCGGGTGTCGCGACTCTCGCCTCCCCGACGACGTCGACGGCGCTGACCGCCGCGGTCGTCGGCGCGGGCCTCGTCACCTCGCTGGCCGCGAACTGGTCGACATGTGGCATGTCGGTCGCCGGGGTCGTCGCGGCACCGAAGCAGCCCAACCGCAAGGGCTCATCGACGCCGCTGCGCCGGCTCGGCTGGCACGCGCTGGGCTCGGTGAGCACCGGCGCGGTCACCGGTGCGCTGCTCGGCGCGATCGGATCGGTCACCGCCGCACACCTGTCGCCGCTGTGGCTGCTCGCCGGATGGGCCCTGTTCGCGCTCGCCTACGGCCTGCACGAGATCGGTGTGCTCACGATGCCGGCGCCGATGCGCCGTCAGCAGCTCCCCCGGCACCTGCGTCGGACCATGGAGCCGTGGAAGGTGTCGCTGCTGTTCGGCGCGATCATCGGCCCCGGTTTCATGATCTTCATCCGGTCCAGCGCGTACTACCTGCTGGTGCTCGGCGTGCTCGCGGTCGGCTCCCCCGCCCTGGGCGCGGCGATGTTCACCGTCGTCTCGCTCGGCCGCTGCATGCCGAGCGTCGCGGCGATCATCCACTCCCGCCGCGGCGGCACGATGCCGGGCTTCCTGTCGGTGATGTGCGTCGTCGATCGTCGCGTGCAGGCAGTGACCGGCGCTGCGCTCGTCGGCCTGGCCGCGTTCGCCGCGATCGCGCTGATCTGAGGTTCCGACCCACGGGGTTCAGCCCTGGCTGTGCAGAAGTTGTCGCGGTGCCTCGGCGCGCCGCGACAACTTCTGCACGTTCACCCCGAGGGGTGACACGTAGGGTGGTCCGGACCCGTCGAGGTGGAGGTGCGGAACACGATGAGCGACCCCGGATCCGGTACGTCGCGCGCTGTCACGGCGTGGACGTACGGCCTGTCGTTCGTCGCGATCACCGCGTGCGGGGTGATCGTCAGCGGGCTGCTCCACGACCCGGAACCCGAATTGACCACCGCTCCCCCGACGACCACGACAACCGCAGCTCCCGTCCCCGAGGACTACACCTACGTCACCGAACCGGTGACCTACCCGACGACCATCCCCGGGTGCGAGAGCGTCGAACCACCCGGTGACGACGCGGGATTCCTCTCCTTTGCCGGCGGCGACTTCGGGTACGACAATCCCACCTATCCGTGGTTCTCGGGACCGAAGGCGGTCGCGATGACCGACGCGGCAGTCCGCGCGCTGCCCGGCGACGCCGACATGATCTTCGCGTCGCCACGGCAGTCCCTGCTGTTCGGACCGATCCTCGATCCGTCTTTCGAGAACGACGCGGACCGCGCCCTGTTCGGCGGTTTCACGACGGCATATGCGACGATCCGCCGCGGCGAGGACGCCGGGGCGCTGTCCCTGTCCGTCCGGGCGTCGACGACGCCCGTCCCGCCGTGTGTCGCCGGCAGGCTCGATGAACGCCGCGTGCTCGACGACGGCACCGTCGTGGACGTCGATGACACGTGGTCCGAAACCAACGGGGTGCGAACGGTGTTCCGGAGCGCGCAGGCGTACGCTCCCGACGGCTCCGAGATCAGCGCGCACATCGACGACACCGACAGCACGACCGGGGACGCCGTCCAGTCTGGCCATCCCCCGCTGACCGTCGACGAACTCGTCGCCCTGGTCTCCATACCCGAACTGCGTGTGAGCGCACCGGTTCCGCCCGGCACGCCGACCGTCCCGGAATCGTGCTCCTCGCCCTCGGACAGTGACCCGATCGACGCCGCGACCGCCGCCCGGCTGGACGGTGTGCTGGCGGGGATTCCCGTCGCCGACCTCGCGGTGGATAGCCCGCTCGGTGAACTGCGACCCGCAGGTTTCGACGGCGCAGGATTGTGCCAGGCCGTGCGCGTCACGACGCCCGGAAGCGAATCGACGCTGACCGTCGCGGTCGCGGCGGGACAACCACGCCCGTCCACCACGCCCGACGAGGCGCCCACCCCGGCCACCGGGAGCGGGTTCGTCGAAACCCGGGAACTACCGGACGGCACGGTGATCCAGCAGAGGGAGTACACCCTCACGACGCAGGGGCTCGCGGCGGGTTCGGTCGCGACGACGAGCGTGACCCGGACGGTGACCGTGACCCGCCCGTCGGGCACCCGGGTCGACGTCACCTCTCGCGCCGATGTTCCGGCCGAACCGCTTCCGATGGAGCGTCTCGAACAGATCGCGTCGACGCCGGGCCTGGAGGTGTGACGGTGGCGGTAACCAGGGAGATTCGAAACCTCTTGTGTGCCGCGGTCGCCGCCGTCGTGACCACGGCCGGCGCTGTCGCGGTGATCGCCCACGCCGAGGGCGACGGCACCCGCAAGATCACCGGAACCGTCGATGCGGCGCCGGGTCTCGGCTGGACCGTCGAGGCGCAGAGCGTCCACGGACACGAGTCGGCGCAGTTCCGGGATCCGGTATACGGCAGCGAATACGACTGGGGCATACCGGGTTTCCTCGATCTCGGCGATACCCTCGTCGCGCTCGTCGGCGTCCAGGGCGGCATGGCCCTGGACGATGCGCACCTCGTCGGTGTCGACGCCGACTCCGGACGGATCCGGTGGCTCAGCCCCGCGGGCGACCTGGCCGGATGCGCGGATTCCGCGGTGGATGCAACCCTGGTGTGCTTCACTCCGGGCTGGTCCGGCGATCCGGCGCTGGTCGGCTACGACCTCGTGACGGGTGAGATCACCCGCGTCCCCACCGAGTGGGGCACCTTCGCGATCGCCGCCACCGACGACCGTCTCTACGTCGCGGAAGGCAGCGTCGAGAACGACGACGTGCGGGTGCACGCAGGAACTCTCCTCGATCCCGACGCGCACTTCACCCGCGCGTTCGACATGGGCACCGGCTGGGACGACACCGCCCTACCCGACGCCCTCGATGTGCGCCACGGACAGGGACTGCTCACGCTCGGTACCGACATCGCCGGATTCGACCTCGACACCGGCGACGAGACGTGGACCGCGCAGGCGGACGGCTGCTCCCGCGTCCAGCCGACGCTCGGCGCGCTGGTCGTGCGCGTGCACGTCGAGTGCGACGGTCTCCGTGTCACCGGATCCGACCTGCTCGACGGCACCGGAGCCGTCATCGCCGCCACCGACAGCGCCGCGGCGCACTCCCCTGCGTTCGACGGCCCCGCCGACGACACCGTACCGGTCCTGCTCGGCGACGGCGCGTACGACCGGGCCACCGGTGACCCGGTGTGGTCCGCCCCGGAACTCGTGTCGGTGCCACGGGAACCGGACGAGTACAACGCCAACACCCGGTTGGGCACGGTGCGTGCCGTGCTCGGCGACGTCGCGCTGCTGACCGATCACACCGCCCACACCGAGACCGGACTCGACCTGCGCACCGGGACCAGGCTGTGGCAGAACGTGCCCGAACGGTCCGGCACGGTGCTGGGCCACACCGAAGACCTCATCGTGCAGTCCGATTTCACCGGCCTGTGGGCGATGGACGTCCGGACCGGGGACCTCGAGTGGGATATCCCGTTCCTTGCGGTCGACAACGATCCGGACGCGCTCGGTGACGGGGGAACGCTCAGCGTCCGCCCCGGCGACCGGTACGTCTACGTTTCGGCGCGCTCGATTATCGGCCTGCGCCCACTCTGACTGTCGGGCAACGGCATTCGAGTGCATGTTCACCACTCCACGCTCACCGAAAATCCTTGTCGGCGGTGTCGAGCACGATCCGGAGGACGGCCTTCGATGCCGGGTTGGGGTCGTCGCGTCGCCATGCCACACGAAGGTCGACGTCGGGGGTGGACTCGTCGAGCGGAACGAACACGACATGGGGATCGTTGACGTTCGCCGCCACCGACGCCAGGGTCAGGTGACACCCGACCTCGGCGCTGACCAGCGCCAATGCCGTCTGGGTGTCCGGAGCGACCTGGACCACGTCGGGGACGAAACCTCCGGCGCGCGCGAGCCGGCGCAACCGATCGGGAAGGACCGCGCCCTCGTGCGGGGGCAGGGAGACGAAGCCTTCCGCAGCGAACCGAGCGATCGACAGTCGCTGTTCCCCCGCCAGCGGATGGGTGTCCGGTAGTGCTACGACGAGCGAGTCCTGCATCACCACGCGTACGGCCACCTCGGCGGGGACGATGTCCCAGCGGCCCAGCGCGATGTCGGTCTCGCCGCTCACGAGCTTCTTCATCGCGGGCTGGGCGAAGTTCTGGCTGGAGAGCTCGAGCTGGATGCCGGGCCGCTGCGAACGCACCACCCGGGCGAGTCGAGCGACGAGCTGGTGGGTCGACGCCCCGGCGAACGCGATGCGGACGAGTCCGACGTCTCCGTCGTCGGCGGCGCGGACCGCGGCCTCGGCCCGGCGCAGCGCGTCGAGTACGTCCCGGGCAGGGCCGACGAGCGCCTCTCCACTCGCCGTGAGTTTCACCGCCCGGGTGCTGCGGGAGAACAACTCGGTGTCGAGTTCGCGTTCGAGTTGCTTGATGGTGCGGCTCAGTGGGGGCTGCGCTCGATGCAGCTTCTCGGCTGCACGACCGAAGTGCAGTTCCTCGGCAACCGCCAGGAACGCCTGGAGTTGTGAGATCTCCACCTGATCCGCCCTTCTACCTCGGGTGATGCTTTTCATGTCATTTCAGAACTACCGATTAGGTATTGGACCGATCATAATCCCGTCGCCATAGTTGGTGACATGTCCCTCCTCGAAACCGAAGTCCCCGACGACGTCTTCGCCGACATCCTCGGGCACGTCAGAGAATTCGTCCGCACTCGCGTGGTCCCTCGGGAGCAGGAGATCGCCGAGACCGACGCCATCCCCGACGACATCCGGGCCGCCGTCAAGGAGATGGGCCTGTTCGGCTACGCCGTTCCGCAGGAATGGGGCGGCCTGGGCCTGAACCTGATGCAGGACGTCGAACTCGCCATGGAACTGGGATACACCACCCTGTCGCTGCGCTCGATGTTCGGAACCAACAACGGCATCGCCGGGCAGGTCCTGGTCAACTTCGGCACCGACGAGCAGAAGAAGCGGTGGCTCGAAGGTATCGCCTCCGGCGACGTCGTCGCCTCCTTCGCCCTGACGGAGCCGGGTGCCGGTTCGAACCCCGCCGGACTGCGCACCAAGGCCGTGCGCGACGGCGACGACTGGATCATCACGGGCGAGAAGCGGTTCATCACCAACGCACCGATCGCCGATCTGTTCGTCGTCTTCGCGCGCACGCGTCCGGCCGACGAGAACGGCACCGGCATCGCGGTCTTCCTCGTCCCGGCGGACGCCGACGGTGTGCAGGTGGGCAACAAGGACGCCAAGATGGGCCAGGCCGGCGCCTGGACCGCGGACGTGCACTTCGACCAGGTCCGGGTTCCCGCGGCAGCGCTGGTCGGCGGCAACGAGGACGTGGGCTACAAGGCCGCGATGATCTCGCTCGCCCGCGGCCGCGTGCATATCGCCGCGCTGGCCGTCGGGCAGGCACAGCGCGCCCTCGACGAATCGGTCGCGTACGCGGCTGCGGCAACTCAGGGCGGCACCCCGATCGGCAACTTCCAGCTGGTGCAGGCGATGATCGCCGATCAGCAGACCGGGGTGATGGCCGGCCGTGCGCTCGTCCGTGACGCCGCAAAGGCATGGGTCGAGGAGACCGACCGCCGTATCGCCCCCTCGGTGGCGAAGCTGTACTGCACCGAAATGGTCGGCAAGGTCGCCGATCTCGCCGTGCAGATCCACGGCGGCACCGGTTACATGCGCGAGGTTCCCGTCGAACGGATCTACCGCGACGTGCGCCTGCTGCGCCTGTACGAGGGCACCAGCGAAATCCAGCGCCTGATCATCGGGGGCGGACTCGTGAAGCAGGAACAGAAGGCAAAATGACACTCCCCCTCGAGGGCGTGACCGTCGTCGCGCTCGAACAAGCCGTGGCGGCACCGCTGGCCACGCGGAACCTTGCCGATCTCGGAGCCCGCGTGATCAAGGTCGAACGCCCCGACGGTGGCGACCTCGCGCGCGGCTACGACCACGTGGTGCACGGCACGGGCGCGCACTTCGTGTGGCTCAACCGAGGCAAGGAATCGATCGCCGTCGATCTCAAGCGGCCGGAAGGACGCACGGCCGTACGGAATCTCGTCGATCGTGCGGATGTCTTCCTGCAGAACCTCGCGCCCGGCGCGGCCGAGCGACTCGGGTTCGGAGCCGAACAACTGCGTGCCGATCACCCCGAACTGATCGTGGTGAACCTCTCCGGGTTCGGCGCGGGCGGGCCGATGGAACAACGCAAGGCCTACGACATGCTCGTACAGGCCGAGGCGGGCCTGATCTCGATCACGGGCACGCCCGAAACCCCGGTGAAGACAGGTATCCCCACGGCCGATATCGCGTCCGGAATGTATTGTGCCCAAGCGGTTCTTGCAGCCCTGTTGCGGCGGGGACGTACGGGTGAAGGATCTGTGATCGACGTGTCGATGCTCGAGGCCACGGTCGAGTGGATGGGCCACTCGATGTACACGCAGATGTACACGGGCGAGCAGCCACCGCGCATGGGGCTGAGCCACACGTCGATCGCGCCGTACGACGCGTATCCCACTCGAGACGGCCAGGTACTGATCGGTGTGCAGAGCGAGAACGGTTGGCGCGCACTGGTCCACGACGTCCTCGAAGCGCCCGAACTCGCCGACGATCCCCGCTTCGCGACAAACATCGACCGCGTGAAACATCGAGCCGAGTGCGACGCCGCGGTGGCCGAACGAACCGCTCACCGGTCGACCGCCGAACTCGATGCGAAACTTGCCGCTGCCGGTGTTCCCGCGGCGCAGGTCAAGCAGATCGAGCAGGTCGTCGCCCATCCGCAACTCGCCGCCAGAAACCGCTGGCGCACCGTCGGCACCGAGAACGCCGAGGTCGAGGCGCTGCTTCCCCCGGCGACCTTCAGCGATGTCGAGGCCCGCATGGGCGACGTCCCCGCGCTCGGTCAGCACACTCGTGCACTGCTCGAGGAATCCGGAATGGATTCGGCCGACGTCGAATCCGCCCTCGAAGCGGGAATCGCCGTGCAATCGACCAAGCTCCATTCCGCTTCGACGCGGTGACACACACGGACCCGACCGAGTCGGGTCACAAGGAAAGGATTCTCATGCTGTCAGGACGCACCGCGGTGATCACCGGAGGCGCTCAGGGGATCGGATACGCGATCGCCCGTACGTTCGCCGACAACGGCGCCCGGGTCGTGATCGGCGACCTCGATGAGTCCAAGGCGAAGGATGCTGCTGCTTCGCTGGGAACCGATGCGCTCGGCGTCGGCTGCAACGTGGTCTCCTCCGACGACGTGGCCCGTCTGCTCGACGCTGCCGTCGAATCGTTCGGATCCCTCGACATCATGGTCAACAACGCCGGCATCACCCGCGACGCGACGATGCGCAAGATGACCGAACAGCAGTTCGACGACGTGATCTCTGTTCACCTGCGCGGATGCTGGAACGGCACCCGTCAGGCGGCCGGGATCATGCGTGAGAACGGCGGCGGATCGATCATCAACCTGTCCTCGATCTCCGGCAAGGTCGGTTTCGTGGGTCAGACGAACTACTCCGCGGCCAAGGCCGGAATCGTCGGCCTGACGAAGGCGGCTGCCAAGGAGGTCGCACATCTCGGGGTACGGATCAACGCCGTTCAGCCCGGTCTCATCCGCACGGCGATGACCGAAGCGATGCCACAGAAGGCGTGGGACCAGAAGATGTCCGAGATCCCCATGCAGCGGGCCGGCGAACCGTCCGAAATAGCTTCCGTCGCCCTCTTCTACGCGTCGAACCTGTCCTCGTACATGACCGGCACCGTCGCGGAGGTCACCGGCGGACGCTACATGTAGAGCGGACTGTTCCACATCGGAACACCGTCACTTCGGCCTGTCGCTCTAGCGTGGGAGCGGTAGCCATGGTGCCCGTCACATCGGTGACACCGCGGCGGACGACAACACATCGGGACGCGAACCGACCGTGTCCTGCGAGCCGACAGGACGACCTCATGACCACAGACATGACCACAGAACGCTTCCAGCGAGGCCTCGACCGCATGATGGGGCTCGTCTCCACCGAGCACTCCAACACGTTCGATCACGCCAAGCTCGTCGAGTCCTACAAGGATCTCGACACCGAGCTGCCCGACTACATCGTCTCGTTCGCGTTCGGGGACATCTACTCCCGGACGAGCCTGAGCCGGCAGGAGCAGACGCTCGTCACCATCTCCACGCTGGTCGCCCTGGGTACCGAGCCGCAGCTGAAGCTGCACATCAACGTGGGTTTCAATGTGGGCCTGACCAAGGAGAAGATCGTCGGCGCTCTGATCCAGTGCATCCCCTACATCGGATTCCCGCGCGTCCTCAACGCCCTGACCCTGCTCAAGGAAGTCATGGCCGAGCGCGGCCTCGAGGTCGAGTCGCCCACCAACTGAGGCGACATCCCGCGGCACATCAGGGTCCGTGCGGATCGCCGCCCCACCCACTCAATATCTCTAGGAAACCCTCATGCACTTGGTTATCGGACTCGGGCCCATCGGCGGAAGTGTCGGCGCACATCTCGCCGAGCTGGGCCGGAAGGTGTACGGCTACGACTTCAACCAGGAACGCCTCTGCGAGTGGTCGCAGGAGACCGGGTCACCGGCGGGTAGCGACCTCGCGGACGTCGATTGGAAGTCCGTCGACAGTGTCCATGTCGCGGTGCGGCTGGCGGACCAGGTCTCGTCGGTGTTCGAGGCCCTGACGGCCCACACCGCGCAGCCGCTGACCGTCTTCGTCCACACCACGCTCGCGCCTGCCGACGCACGGAAGATTCTGCCCTCGGCCCCGGACGGCTGGCGCGTCTTCGAGGCCCCCGTGTCGGGCGGCCCCCAGGGTGCACGCCACGGCACGATGACCGTCTTCCTCGCCGGACCCGCGCCCACCGACGCCGAAAATGCTCTGCTGGAAGAGATCTCCGGCCGCGTGTTCCGCACGGAGTCCTACGGACAGCCGGCCATCGTGAAGCTTCTCAACAACACGCTCGCCACCTACAACCTGGCCGCCGCCGCACGGATGCTCGCAGTCGCCGAGCAGTCGGGGGTGGCAGCCCGGGATCTCTTCGACGTGATCGGAGTGTCCACCGGCCAGAGCTGGATGAGCGACAACCTCGCCGATGTCCAGTACGACCTGCTGCTCAAGGATGTCGAATTGCTCCGCGGCGAAATCGGCTCGCTTCCCGCCGTGGATCTCGGCGACGAAGTCGAGGCGAACATTCTCCGAGCACGTGAACTGCTGACCAGCGGTTCCGAAAATCGTTGACCGAGAACGAATAACACCGACAGATCTCGGCGGGTCGTTTCCCGCCGGGAACATGTCCCGCCCAGAGGGGTCGGACGAGGCCGGCTCCTCGTCCGGCCCCTCTGCGCGTTTCCGGTGCTGCGCAAACCTGTCGGCGCAGGGTGTTCCGGATGTGTTTCACATCGGAACAGCTGTGTGCCGGACGACAGGCCTAACTTCGAACACAGACCTCGTGTCGACCGTCACACGAGATCGACACGGCGGGAGACGCCACAGGAAGCGGAACGCAGGGGTTTTCCGCGTCCGGTCGGATTCGACACCAATCTCATCGCACCGAACGAAGGCCATTTCCATGACTGCACAGATCGCACCCAGCATCGTCGACGCCGTTGTCATCGGCGCAGGATTCGGCGGCATCTACGCCGTGCACAAGCTGCACAACGAACTCGGGCTGACCACCGTCGGTTTCGACAAGGCGGACGGCCCCGGTGGCACCTGGTACTGGAACCGTTACCCCGGCGCCCTCTCCGACACCGAGAGCCACCTCTACCGCTTCTCGTTCGACCGCGACCTGCTGCAGGACGGCACCTGGAAGACCACCTACATCACCCAGCCGGAGATCCTCGAGTACCTCGAGAGCGTCGTCGAGCGGTTCGACCTGCGCCGCCACTTCCGGTTCGGCACCGAGGTCACCTCGGCGATCTACCTGGACGACGAGAACCTGTGGGAGGTCACCACCGACAAGGGTGAGGTCTACCGCGCCAGGTACGTCGTGAACGCTGTCGGCCTGCTCTCCGCGATCAACTTCCCCGACCTGCCCGGTCTGGACACCTTCGAGGGCGAGACCATCCACACCGCGGCCTGGCCCGAGGGCAAGAGCCTCGCCGGTCGTCGCGTCGGTGTCATCGGCACCGGATCCACCGGCCAGCAGGTCATCACCGCCCTGGCCCCCGAGGTCGAGCACCTCACCGTGTTCGTCCGGACCCCGCAGTACTCCGTGCCGGTCGGCAACCGACCGGTCACGAAGGAACAGATCGACGCGATCAAGGCCGACTACGACGGCATCTGGGACCGCGCCAAGAAGTCCGCGGTGGCCTTCGGCTTCGAGGAGTCCACCCTGCCGGCCATGTCGGTGTCGGAGGAGGAGCGCAACCGCATCTTCCAGGAGGCCTGGGACCACGGCGGCGGCTTCCGCTTCATGTTCGGGACCTTCGGCGACATCGCCACCGACGAGGCCGCCAACGAAGCCGCCGCATCGTTCATCCGCAGCAAGGTCGCGGAGATCATCAAGGATCCGGAGACCGCCCGCAAGCTGATGCCGACCGGTCTGTTCGCCAAGCGTCCGCTGTGCGACAGCGGCTACTACGAGGTGTACAACCGGCCGAACGTCGAGGCCGTCGCGATCAAGGAGAACCCCATCCGCGAGGTCACCGCGAAGGGCGTCGTGACCGAGGACGGCGTCCTGCACGAACTCGACGTGCTCGTCTTCGCCACCGGATTCGACGCGGTCGACGGCAACTACCGCCGCATCGAGATCCGGGGCCGGAACGGCCTGCACATCAACGACCACTGGAACGGTCAGCCGACGAGCTACCTGGGTGTCACGACCGCGAACTTCCCCAACTGGTTCATGGTGCTCGGACCCAACGGCCCGTTCACGAATCTGCCGCCGACCATCGAGACGCAGGTCGAGTGGATCAGCGACACCGTCGAATACGCCGAGCGCAACGAGATCCGTGCCATCGAGCCCACCCCGGAGGCCGAGGAGGAGTGGACCGAGACCTGCACGGACATCGCGAACGCCACGCTGTTCACCCGCGGCAACTCCTGGATCTTCGGCGCGAACATTCCGGGTAAGAAGCCGAGTGTCCTGTTCTACCTGGGTGGGCTGGGTAACTACCGCGGCGTTCTCTCCGGGGTCGTTGCCGACGGGTACCGCGGCTTCGAACTGAAGTCCGCTGTCCCGGTAACGGTCTGACCTGTCGACCGCACGGAGGGAGGGGGTGCCGCCGATCGGCGGCACCCCAGCGGTCGGATGTCACACATCACCGGGTTCGACACGGGTCGGACCGGAGGGGATTTTCATGCGCAACGAGGGATATCGATGACCGGATTGCCGAGCTGGAGAACGCCTTACGATTTCGCCGAACGACTTGTCGCGCCGCCGGCCGAAGCGTTGGTGCGCAGCGATCGGTTCGCGGCAGTGGCCGCCACCGTTTTCGGTATCCGGCGTGCCGTGGGCGATGGCCTGAACGGTCTCGCCGCGACGGTGTGGCACCTGGTCAATCTGCCGGCCGGCAGCGACCTGCATCGGATGCACGCACAGCTCGGGGCGCTGGACCGGGACGTGCGGCGGCTGTCGCTGCAGCTCGAGCAGCGCGACACCGCTCGAACAGGGAGTGATGGACGATGACAATCGACGTCGAAGCACCGGGCATCGTCGACCTTGTGGGCCGGGAGCTCGAACGTTGCGTGCTCCGGGCACGCAACGGAATTCGTATGGCAGCGGGGATCTCCCGGCCCGAGGTGGGTACGACACCCAAGGATGTGGTGTGGCGCCACGGTCGCACCGAGCTGTGGCGGTACCGCAGCGACGACGTGCGGGTCTCGCCCCCGCTCCTGATCGTCTTCGGTCTGTTCTCGCGCAGCTACATTCTGGATCTGCAGAAGGGCAACAGCTTCGTCGAGCAGCTCGTCGACGCCGGATTCGATGTGTACCTGCTGGATTGGGGGGTTCCCGACGAGCGCGACGCGGCGAACCGGTTGGAGGACTACGTCGACGACTACATTCCCGCCGCGGTCGAACAGGTGCGCCGCATCTCGGGAGCCGAACAGGTCGACATGCTCGGCTACTGCTTCGGCAGCGTCCTGTCGCTGCTCTACGCCGCCCGCCGTCGCGACGCGCCGCTGTGCAGTCTGACCGTCGTGTCCGCGCCGATCGATCTGCAGCAACTGGGGCCGTTGACCAGCGTGCTCGGCAACACCGAATCCGATGTCGAGAAACTGCTCGATGTCGACGGCAACGTGCCGCCGCACGTGGTGCACCAGGCGTTCCAGATTCTGAAGCCGACCATGCGGGTCACCCGGTACGTGGATCTGTTCGACAAGCTGTGGAACGACGACTACGTCACGGCCTATCAGGCGATGATCGGATGGGCCGGCGATCACGTCCCGCTCCCCGGTGGGGTCGCACGGCAGTTGGCGGAGATGACCCGGACCAACGCGCTCGTCGACGACGCGATCGTCCTCGACGGAGACCGGGTCCACCTCTCCGACATCACCGTGCCGTTCCTGACGGTGCTGGGCGACCGCGACCACATCGTGCCGGAGGCGTCCGCCGCCCCGCTCATCGATCTGGTCGGCTCGTCCGACAAACACGAGCTGCGGCTCGAGGGCGGGCACGTGGGGGTGCTCGTGGGCCGGACCGCAGCGAAGAAGACCATCCCCGCCATCATCGAATTCCTCCTCCGACGAAGCGAGACCATCACATGACCAGCACCTCGCAACGAGGTATGTCGGCACCGGGTGATCTGCTCCACTACACCGAGTACCCGCGAGCGGCCCTCGACGGGGCGCTCCTCGCGTGCGCGGCACCCCTGTTCGCCGCACTTCCGCGCGGAGACAACCATCCCGTGCTCATCCTGCCGCGCCTGCACGGAACCGACATGTCCGCGGCGACGATGCATTTCGTGCTCCGGGGACTCGGATACCGGACCTACGGGTGGCGGCTCGGCCGCAACATCGGCCCCACCGGAAAAGCGGTGCACGGCATGCGGGCACGGCTGGACTACCTGACCAATCGGTTCCAGCAACCGGTCACGGTCATCGGGTGGAGTCTCGGCGGTATCTACGCCCGCCAGTTGGCTCGTCGCACTCCGGACGCCGTCCGGCAGGTCATCACGCTGGGCAGCCCGATCCGTCTGGCCCGGCACGAGCAGAGCCGCGCCAACCGACTGTTCCATTCGTACGCCCACGAGCACATCGAGCCGTTGGACGTACCGCTCGAACGGGGCAAGGGTCCGCTCCCGGTCCCAGCGACGTCGATCTACAGCCCGCTCGACGGCGTCGTCGCCTGGCGGACCTGCCTCGACGAGCCGTCCGAGCGTGCAGAGAACATCGCCGTCCTGGCCAGCCACATCGGGATCATCGGTCACCCTGCAGCGTTGTGGGCCGTCGCGGACCGTCTCGCCCAACCCGTCGGCAGGTGGACCCCGTTCCGGCCCCCGCCGTGGCTGTGGATGGCCTACCCAGAACCCGAAAGTCCCGTACCAGAAGGTCTGTCATGACGAACCTCGCTCACATCCTCACCGAGTCCGCGCGCCGATATCCCGATCGGCCCGCGTTTCGTGTCGACGACGTCGTCGTCACCTATGCAGAACTCGACGCACTGACCGCGCGCGCCGCGGCCCGCCTCCGGGCCCGAGGAGTCCTGCCGGGTGACCGAGTCGCGATCGCACTGCCGAACGTTCTGGCATTCCCGGTTCTCTACTACGGCGTTCTTCGCGCCGGCGCGACCGTCGTGCCGATGAACCCGCTGCTCAAGGCCCGCGAACTCGAGCACCACTTCCGTGACTCCGGTGCCGCGCTCGCATTGGTGTGGAGCACCGTGGCGGCCGAGGCGGATTCCGCCGCCGCAGCGACCGGAACCACGGCTGTCGTCGTCGACGAGGAGACCGTCGCGGCCGTCGCGGAGTGGCCGGCCACCGAGGATGTCGCCGCGCGAGACGACGCCGATACGGCCGTGATCCTCTACACCTCCGGTACGACCGGGACCCCGAAGGGTGCCCAGCTCACCCACGCGAATCTGCGTCGCAACGCCACCACGTTCGTCGACATGTTCGACTTCGGCCCCGGCGACGTGGTGGCGGGGTGCCTGCCGTTCTTCCATGCGTTCGGGCAGAGCAACGCACTGAACGCCTCCATCCTGGCGGGTGCGAGTGTGTCGCTGGTACAACGCTTCGACGCTGCGAAGGTTCTGCAGCTCATCGAGCGACACGGGGTGACCGTATTCGAGGGCGTTCCCACGATGTATGTCGGCCTGCTCCACACCGATCTCGGGCCGGTCGACACCTCGAGTCTGCGCATGTGTGTCTCCGGTGGTGCCGCGTTGCCGGTCGAGGTTCTGAACGGCTTCGAGGAGACCTTCGGCGCCCCGATTCTCGAGGGTTACGGTCTGACCGAGACGTCGCCGACCGCCACTTTCAACCGGCTCGGCCACACGAAGCCCGGTTCGATCGGACTGCCCATCGACGGTGTCGAAATGAAGGTGGTGGACAGGAACGGCGCCGAGGTCCCGTCCGGTGAGGTCGGCGAGATCGTCATCCGGGGGCACAACGTGATGAAGGGCTACTGGAACCGCCCGGACGCCACCGCGGCGGCGATCGTCGACGGATGGTTCCATACCGGCGACATGGCCGTCCGCGACGACGACGGCTTCTACTTCGTCGTCGACCGCAAGAAGGACATCATCATTCGGGGCGGGTACAACATCTACCCGCGCGAGATCGAAGAAGTGCTCTACGAGCATCCCGCAGTGCGCGAGGCCGCGGTCATCGGTGTGCCTCACGCGACGCACGGTGAGGAGGTCGCCGCCGCGATCACCTTGCGTGCCGGTGCCGCCGCGACACCCGACGAACTCCGCGAGTACGTCAGGACCCGCGTGGCCGCCTACAAGTATCCGCGCCATGTCTGGCTGGTCGACAAACTTCCCAAGGGAAGCACCGGCAAGATCCTCAAGCGCGAGATCGACTTCCCCGCAGAGATTCTGGGGACTTCTACGCCCTCCGGTCGGGATCGGGGCCATCGGCCGTCCGACCCGAACGGGCGCCACCGGCACACCGAACCGGCCGCCGCGCCGACCACATGACGAAACCTGCTCCCCCATCGGAGAACCGAATGACTTCGACAACAACCGATCCGGACACTCGACGCAGACGAACCGTCGCGTGGGTCGTGTCCCTCGCCACCGTCGGCCTGATCTTCGACGGCTACGACCTCGTCGCCTACGGCGCGGTGGTGTCCACCTTCCTCGACGATCCGAGTCACATCGGTGAGGTCACGCCCGCGCTCGCGGGCACGCTCGGCAGCTACGCGCTGCTGGGAATGATGTTCGGCGCCTTGTTAGCCGGTGCCGTCGGCGACGTGCTGGGACGCCGCAAGGTCATGCTCATCTCCTACGCATGGTTCTCCATCGGCATGTTCGTCACCGCACTGATGACGACGACCACCACCTTCGGTGCGATGCGCTTCGTCACCGGCCTCGGTATCGGGGCACTCATCGCGACGACCGCGACCCTGGTGACCGAGATCGCCCCGCCTGGGAAGAAGAACCTCTACAGTGCGATCACCTACTCCGGCGTGCCGCTGGGGAGCCTGCTGGGCGCCCTTCTCGCGATCCTTCTACTCGAATCCATCGGCTGGCGAGGGCTGTTCATGATCGGCGCACTGCCGATCGTCACGCTGCTGCCCCTGGCGATCGTGAAGATGCCCGAGTCGGTGCAGTGGCTGGTCGCCCGCGGTCGGATCGACGAGGCCCGCGCGGCCTCCGCGCGAACCGGTGTGCCGATGCCCGACAGCCTCGCGCCGCCGGCGAAGACCGAGCGGGTGGGTTTCGCCGGCCTGGTCGGGCGCGGATTCCTGTTCTCGACGATCGTGGTGGGATCGATCAGCGCCCTCGGGCAGTTCCTCAACTACTACCTCAACACGTGGTTGCCGGTGTTGATGGAGAAATCGGGGTTCAACACCAAGGGATCGCTGGCCTTCCTCCTCGTGCTCGGTGGAGGTGCAATCCTGGGTGCGGTCGCCGGCTCGCGGTGCGCCGACCGATTCGGCCCGAAACCTGTTGTGGCCACGGGCTTCTTCATCGGCGCGACCTTCGTCGCCCTGATGACGCTGGACATGCCGCTTCCCGTCCTGCTGTTCTTCGTCGCGGTCGTCGGCTTCGGCACAACCGGAACGTCGATTCTGGTGTACGGATTGGTGGCGAACTACTTCCCCACCCGGATGCGCGGTGCTGCCGTCGCGTGGGCTGCCGGCTTCGGCAGGCTCGGCGGCGTCAGCGGCCCGCTGCTGGGTGGCCTGTTCCTGGCCGCCGGGTTCGGGGTGGACGCGGTGTTCTATGTCCTCGCGGGCTTCGCGCTGCTGGGAGTCGTCCTGACGGTGCTGATTCCGAAGGTCCGGGCCGGGGCGGAGGGTCCCGACCGGACCGACGAATCCCTCAGCCCGAGCTCCGCCGAGCCGGCGCTGTCAGCGGCCACCTAGGCGCTGACGCGCCCGTGTGCCTTTGTGGCGCCCGGGGCCGCCACATGTACACACCGGCGGCGCGCTCGGGGATCAGGGGCCGAACGTGCTCAGCTGTTCGTCATCGATCTTCAAGGTCCGCATCTTGCGATACAGCGTGGTCCGGCCGATGCCGAGGATCTCCGCAGCGCGTGACTTGTTGCCTTCGGCGTCGCGCAGTGCACCGATGATCGCCTCACGCTCGGCCTGCTCGTAGCGGCCCATGGTGGAACGGGTGGTATCGCACATGGAGGGCGGGAGGTCCTTGGCCTGGACGAACCCGCCTTCCTGTGCCGGTGGCAGGGACGCCAGCAGCCGGACCAGCTCGGCAACGTTCCCCGGCCAGCGCCAGGCCAGCAGGCAACGGAGCGCGACAGGCGAGAATCGCGGCGGTGGTGTACCTGGGAAGCGGGCGGCGGCGACCTCGCGGATGACGGAGGGCAGCTCGTCGCGCAACTCCGCGAGCGAGGGGACACGCACGGACATGGGTGCCGAGCCGTCCTGGGAGCCACCGCGCTCGGTGAGAATCACCAGGGGACCGTTCGCAGCTCCGGAGCACCGACCCCGAGCGAAATCTGCGAGGCGCGTGCGACTTTCGTTTCCGACATCGTCGGCATCGACGACGACACCCCTGCCCTCGCGCAACACTTCGCCGGCCGCGTCCCAGAAGCTGCTGTTCTCGGAGAGGTCGGGCCGGGTGAACACCGCAGGGTCCCGGCCGGTTCGTTCGCGCAGCCACGTCGTGGCCTGGAAGCGCTTGCCGACCCCGGGCTCGCCGACGAGATGGATGAATCCGTCCGGGCCCGCCACGGCGGTGAGCTGACGACGCACCCGTTCGTACGGGGACTCCGTGGACCGGCGGGTGGCGATCAGGCCGTCGGACGTGCCACCGACGACCGGAATGCTCCCACCCCGCGGGGGTGTACCGAGATCGGTGGGCATCGGTTCGGCCGCACCGGGAGTCACGAACTCGAGAGCGAAGATTGCGTCGTGTTCGTCGCGGCCCAGACGCCGCACCAGCGCCTCGGTTCCGAGTGTGGGAAGTTCCAGGCGCAGGACGTCGTCGCCCCAACGATGGGCTCGCAGTTTCTCCCACAACACGGCGTGCGCTTCGGCGTCCAGGTGTGCGAGAGACGGCAGATCCGTCATCACGGTGTCCGAACTCATCACCAACACCGATCGCCGACCCGCACGGAAGCGGCGGTACACACGTGCCAGCTCCAGGTCGCGGGAATCGGCCATGTTCTCGAGCGCTTCGGCGATCTGTTGTCCGGCCTGCCGGGCCATCGCCACCATCAACGGGCTCGAGACGTCGATGTGGGAGGCGAAGGCGAGCGACCCGACCATCCGCCCGGTGACGGGGTGCTTGATGGGAGCTCCGGCGCACGCCAGCCGCGCCAGGTTGTCGTTGAAATGCTCGCTGCCGCGGACGAATACGACATCGCGAGCTTCGATGGGAGTGCCGAGACCGTTCGTGCCCAGGGCCTGCTCGGAGAAGTCGAAACCCTCGATTGCGTTGGCCTGGTCCAGGATTCGAGCATCCTCGGCGTCGACGATCCGGCGGGACATGATGCGGCCGTTCTCGTCGGCGAGCAGCAGCGCCAATCGCGACTGGGTGAGATTGTTCTGCCACTGGTCCAGGACGCGACCTGCCGCGCGCAGGATGGCGCTGTCCGGGTCGATCTCTCCGAGGACGAGCGGTTCGGCTCCGGGGTCGACCCGGTTCGAGATGGAGCGACGCCAGCTCTGCTCGATCTCCGACGCAACAAGGGATTCCAGCACGGACGCCCGGAGGAGGCCCTGCTCGAGCATGCGCTCGCGGGCGTTCCTCACCTCGTCCTGGCGCCGCGATCCTTCCACTGGCATCACTCCATTGTCAGGCCCTCAGGACGATGCGTCCAGTGACTCCACCCGCGGTGAGATCATCCAGGGCGCCGGACACCTCGGTTGCCGACAGCGGCCGTTCGACGACGGGGATGGTGGGAACCTCCCCGCGCTGCGCCAACCGCACGAGTTCCTTCATCTGCGCGAGAGTTCCCACGAAACTTCCCTCGATGCGGATCATGCGCAGCGCCAGCAGCGCGGTCGGGATGGTGACCTCGCCGCCGAAGAGCCCGACCTGAACCATGATTCCGCCCTTGGCCAGGATCTCGAATGCCGAGGTGGCCGTGGCGCCGTTGTTGACGAAGTCCACAACCGCCCCGGCCGGCGCACCGACGGCCTCGCGAAGTGCCGCGGCATCGCCCGTTCCCGGATTGAACGTGTCGGTGGCTCCCATGACGCGGGCGGACTCGAGATTCCGGTCGGCCACGTCGACGGCGCAGATGTTGCGGTGCCCACGGGAACGCAGGATGGCGATGGCCGTGAGGCCGAGTCCCCCGGCTCCGAAGATCACCACGGGTTCGTCGGGGTCGAGCGGAAGGATCTTGTCCACGGCGCTGTAGGCGGTCAGGCCGGAGCACGCCATGGTGGCGGCCCAGCTCGGATCGAGACCGTCGGTGTCCACGAGGTACTTCTCGTCGGGCACGAGGATGCTCTCGGCGTATCCGCCGTGCCGGGCGACACCCAGGTTCTTCCCTGCGGCACAACGATTGTCGTGACCTTCGCGGCACTGACGGCAGGTTCCGCAGCCGATCCACGGGTAGATCAGGCGCACATCACCCACCTGCACCGACCCGACTTCGTCGCCCACCTTCTCGACAACACCGACCACCTCGTGGCCGAGCACCATGGGGTATTCGATGCCGCGTTCCTTCAGGCTCATCGTTCCGCGGCTGCCGAGGTCGTACCCACCGGCTCGCAGATGGGTGTCGGTGTGGCAGACGCCGGCCCGGAGGACCTTCAGCAGCACCTGCCTGCCCTCGGGATCCGGCGTGGGCACCTCGAGGGCGTGAATCGTGGGGTCGTCGGGCATGACGGCGAAGACGTGCATGGGGATGGGCTCCGTTCGATGTGGCGATCGGCAGATTGCTTCGACGATGCACCACCGCGTAGACGTGCATCCGATACCGAACATCTCGTTTATCGAGTACTCGCACAGTATCGATCGGGCCCGCAGGCCGACTGTTTCAAATCGGAACAGCTGTGGGGCGGAGCGCCTCTCTAGCTTGGGAAGCACAGAGTCGTGTCGGCCATCACACACCGAGCTCGCCGCGACCGAATACCACACACCGGTGGGCGACGTCGTTCGTCCCCTGCACCGGAAATGCTCCGATACTCACAGGAGGAAGTGCCATGACCAGCAATGTTTCCGAACAGACCGGGATCGCAGCGGGCAGCGTCGAGGACCGAGACGTGCTGCGCGACCTCTATGCCGACTGGTCGGAGATCATGGCCGCCAACCCGGAGCTGTCGCTGCGTCTGCTGCGTTCCCTCTTCGACGAGTGGCACCAGCCGACCGTCGAACCCGAGGGCGTGACCTACCGCGAGGACACCGTCGGTGGCGTTCCCGGCATCTGGTGCCTGCCCCAAGACGCGGACGCATCGAAGGTCCTGCTCTACACGCACGGCGGCGGCTTCGCTGTCGGGTCGGCGTCCAGCCACCGCAAACTCGCAGGTCACGTCGCCAAGGCTCTCGGTGTCGTCAGCTTCGTCCTCGACTACCGCCGGGCCCCCGAGTTCGGGCATCCCGCGCAGATCGAGGACGGTGTCGCGGTCTTCGACGCGCTGGTCGCGGACGGGATCGCCCCGCAGGACGTCACCACGATCGGTGACTCGGCCGGTGGCAACCTCGCGATCTCCATCGCGCTCGCGCTCCTGCAGCAGGGTAAGCAGGGCCCCGGGTCGGTCATCGCCTTCTCGCCGTGGCTCGACATGGAGAACAAGGGCGAAACCCTCGTCACCAACGACGCCACCGACGCTCTCATCACGCCGGAACTGCTCGCAGGCATGATCGCCGGTGTTCTCGGCGACACGATCGATCCCACCACGCCCCTGGCGAACCCGCTGTACGCCGACTTCACGGGATTCCCCCGACTGTTCGTCACGGCCGGCAGCGTCGAGTCGCTCCTCGACAACGCGACCCGTCTCCAGGAGCGTGCCGAGTCCGCCGGTGTCGACGTGACCCTGTCCATCGGTGAGGGACAGCAGCACGTGTATCCGTTCCTGGCCGGTCGCTCCGCTCTCGTCGACGCCGAACTCGCGAAGCTCGCCGCCTGGTACCGCCGCAAGTGACGGGTCTCCCCCGGAACCCGCGCGGAGCGCTCCGCACCGTCGATCAGCAGGAGAAACCATGGGTGTCTACACCACCATCGACCCCGCCACCGGGGAACGGCTCGCGCAGTACCCGGAGATCTCGGATGCCGAGCTGAAGGATCTCATCGCACGCAGTGCCGCCGCCTACCGCGAGTGGCGCGCCACGCCTCTCGAGAAGCGGCGCGCCGTCCTGGCTCGCGTCGCCGAGATCTACCAGGAGCGAGCCGACGAGCTGGCACGCCTTCTCACACTGGAGATGGGCAAGCCGATCGCGCAGGCCAAGGGCGAGGTCGCCCTGGTCGCATCCATCTATCGGTACTACGCCGATCACGCCGAGGAGTTCATGGCCGACGAACCTCTCGACATCGCGGGCTCCGGCTCGGCGGTGGTTCGCACGGAACCGATCGGGCCGCTGGTCGGTGTGATGCCGTGGAACTACCCCTATTACCAGGTGGCTCGGTTCGCGGCGCCGAATCTGGCGCTGGGCAACACGATCGTTCTCAAGCACGCGCGTAACTGCCCGCAGTCCGCGCTGGCGATCGAACGCGTCTTCGCCGAGGCCGGTCTGCCGGAGGGCGTGTACGCCAATGCGTTCGTCTCGTCCGCTCAGGTCGCGGAGGCGATCGCCGATCCGCGGGTCCAGGGTGTCTCGCTGACCGGATCCGAGAAGGCCGGCTCCGCCGTCGGCGAGGTCGCCGGCCGGCACATGAAGAAGTGCGTGCTCGAGCTCGGGGGTTCGGATCCTTTCATCGTGCTGCGCGATGCGGACATCGATGCGGCAGCCGCTGCAGCCGCAGTCGGCCGGTTCGCAAACGGCGGGCAGGCGTGCACGGCGTCGAAACGGTTCTTCGTGGAGGAGCCGATCTACGACGAGTTCGTGCAGAAATTCCTTGCCGCACTGGCCGATTGGCAGCCCGGCGACCCGGCGGATCCCGGGACGAAACTCGGCCCGCTGTCGTCCCGTTCGGCGGTCGACGATCTCGACGAACTCGTGCAGGACGCGCTCTCGAACGGTGCTCGGGCACTGACCGGCGGCGAGCGTCCGGACGGGGACGGTGCGTACTATCCGCCGACGGTCCTGGTCGATGTCGCACCCGGGATGCGCGCGTACTACGAGGAGCTGTTCGGGCCGGTCGCGGTCGTCCACCGCGTCGGTTCCCTCGACGCCGCGATCGAGGCCGCCAACGATTCGCCGTTCGGTCTCGCATCGAGTGTGTTCACGGCGGACCCGGAGAAGGCGGACCGTGCGGCGAGCGAACTCGAAACCGGGATGGTGTGGATCAACAGCACCAGCAAGAGTTCACCGGATCTCCCGTTCGGCGGGGTCAAGCGTTCCGGATTCGGCCGTGAGCTGGCCCGGTTCGGGTTCGCGGAATTCGCCAACAAGAAGCTCGTCAGGAACCCTGGCGGGAAGCGATAGGGCACGTGAATGCGGCGATGCGGTCGTTCCGGAGTTTCCGGGAACGACCGCATCGCCGATTTCGCACGTTGCAATGGTGCCGATCAGAGCTCGAAGCGGACCCCGGTCAGCTGTTCGGACAGCTCCCACAGCCGGCGCGCGGTCTCCGGGTCGCGGGCCCGGGACGACGCCGACGCGACGTGCGGCGACCCGTACAACCCGAGGAACCCGTCCGGGCCGACGTACCCGCCACGCAACTCCGGCCGGGTCGCGGCGTACACGACCGATTCGGCGCCCTGCGCCGGAGTGCGCTGCAGGAACTTCTTGCCGAAACCGAAGAGGCGGTCGAACCAGGTGCCGGTGTTGCTGCCGACCTCGGTGGCCGCGTAGCCCGGATGCGCGGCGATCGCCCGCACCGGCGAACCGCTCGCCGCGAGCCGTCGTTCCAGCTCGAAGCTGAACAGCAGGTTCGCGAGCTTCGACTGCGCGTAGCCGCCGGAGCGGCTGTACGGGCGGCGCTCCCAGTTCAGGTCGTCGAGATCGACGCGTCCGAGGCGGTGGGCGGCACTCGAGACCGTCACGACCCGGTCGGTGATCCGGCCGAGCAGCAGCCCGGTCAGCGCGAAGTGTCCGAAGTGATTCGTGCCCACCTGCATCTCGAAGCGGTCTGCGGTCCGCTCCAGGGGCACCGCCATCACCCCGGCGTTGTTGACGAGCACATCGATCTTGTCGTGTGTCTCGCCGATGCCGGCGGCGAATTCGCGTACCGACGCGAGGTCGGACAGATCGAGCCGCCGCACCGATGCGTGCGGCCCGATCTGTCCGGCGATCTCCTGCCCTTTCGCCACGTTGCGGCCGGCGAGCACCACCTGCCCCCCTGCCGCCCCGAGTGCCCGGGCGGTGGCCTCCCCCACGCCGCTGGTGGCCCCGGTCACCACGAAGGTGCGGCCACGCAGCGACGGAACCTCAGGCGCCAATCGCGTTCTTCATCATCGGCAGCATCGCCCACAGCTCGTCCTGCCAGTAACCCCACGTATGGGTGCCCTGGATCGGGAACGAGAAGTGCGCCGTGTCGATACCCAGGGTCGCGAGACGAACCTGGAAGGCCCGGTTCTGGGCGCGCGCCAGAGTCTCGAGACCCATCGCATTGCCCGTGTTGAACACCCCGATCAGGGAGTTCGGATTGTCGTGCTCGCCGGGGACGCCGCCGGCCGCGGAGATCCACATCGGCAGGCCGCGCAACTGCGGTGCGGCGACGAACGGGTCGTGACGCAGCCACGCGGGGTTCCACGGCGGTCCCCACATCGCGTCGGCGTTGTAGCCGCCGGCGTCGAGCATCGCGACCCGGATCGCCTCGCGCATGCCGGGCGCCGAGAGGTTCAGGTAGCCGGACATCGACCCGGCGAAGGTGAACTGGTCGCGGTGGTAGGCGGCGAGGATCAGCGCCGCGTTGCCGCCCATCGACAGGCCGACGACCGCGTTGCTGCTGCGGCTGATGCCGTACCGCGACAGGTGGTCGGGCAGGTTCTGGGTGAGGAAGCTCTCCCACTTGTACGTGTAGGGCTGCCCGTTGAGGTTGCTGGGGCTGTACCAGTCGGCGTAGAAGCTGGACTGGCCACCGACCGGCATGACGACGTTGATGCCGTTGTCGGCCAGCCAGGCGGCGTTGGTCTCGTGCTCCCAGCCGCTGACGTCGTCGGTGGCGCGGAGGCCGTCGAGCAGGTAGACGGCCTTGTTGCTGCCGTTGTTCGCGAACCAGATGCGGACCTTGATCTGTCCGACGCCCCCGGGCGCGGGTACCCAGTCCTCGGTGAAGCGGCTGTACGGGTCGGCGGAGGCCGTCCCGACGCCGACGAACGCAACGGCGAGCGGCAGGATGACGGCCGCCACCAGCATCCGGACCAGCGCGCGCACCCCCCTCGGCCGCCTCGTGGTCATCGAAGAAGTTGTCACACCAAGCTCCCCTGTGTGTCTGTGTGTCCCGTAGCGGACACCGGCCACACTCGCGTCACAGCGGCAGGCCACGGCGCCCCCCGGTAGAGGCGCCTGGATGTCTGTCGGTCACTCTTACATATCTGTTACCGGCGTCTCAGCGTATCGTCACGGTCTCCATTCCTCTCGCTCAGTACCGATCCGTGACCCGCGGGAAACCGAAATGTCGCAGTTGGGACCCGATCGTCCGCCGCTCTCGGCGACCGGCACCGGCAGGGCCACTACCGTGGCGATGTGCCCATCGCCCCGCTCCCCGTCCGCGACGGCCTGAACCCGTCCCGGCTGCGCCTGCCCGACGCCGGGGAATGGACGACGGTGCTGGAGTACCTGCTGGCACGGTTTCCGCACGATGCCGCGCGCCTGCGCGAGAAGGTCGCGCTCGGCGAGGTGGTGACCGGTGACGGCACCGCGATCACCGACCTCTCCCCGTTCGCTCCGCGCGAGTTCGTGTTCCTGTACCGCGACCCGCCGCCCGAGGTGCCGGTGCCCTTCACCGTCGACGTCCTGCACCGCGACGAGCATCTGCTCGTAGTGGACAAACCGCATTTTCTGGCGACCATGCCGCGCGGCGGGTGGGTCACCGAGACCGCGCTGGTGCGGCTGCGGCGGGAACTGGATCTGCCGGAACTGAGTCCCGCTCACCGGCTGGACCGCCTCACCGCCGGCGTGCTGGTGTTCACCGTCCATGCCGGGGCGCGGCGGGCCTACCAGTCGTTGTTCGCGGAGCAACGCATGCACAAGGAATACGAGGCGCTCGCCCCCTTCACCGACGGCCTCACGTTCCCGCGGGAGGTCCGCAGCCGGATCGAGAAGCGCCCCGGGGTGCTGCAGGCGCGGGAGGTACCCGGCGAGATCAACGCGATCAGCCGCGTCGAACTGCTCGACTCCGACGGCGCGATCGCCCGCTATCGACTGCTGCCGCGGACCGGAAAGACCCACCAGCTGCGCGTGCACATGAATTCGCTCGGAATTCCCATCCTCGGCGATCCGCTGTATCCGAAGGTACAAAACGTTGCGCCACAAGACTTTTCACAACCATTGCGGTTGCTGGCGCGCAAGATCGAATTCGACGATCCATTTTCGGGTAGCCGGAGATACTTCGCGAGCCGACGAAACCTGGCAGCATAGAGGGACAGCACACCAGGACCCCGCTGATGACACGGGCTCATGTCTTGGAGGATCCCATGGATATCGGCACCGTTTCCCGTACCTACGACGGCCGGGTGGCCCTGCGTTTCGAACGCGCGTTCCCCCAACCGCCGGAACAGGTCTGGCGTGCGATCACCGACCCGGATCTACTCGCCACGTGGTTCCCGGCCCGGGTGAATCTGGTTCTCGAACCCGGGGCCCAACTGCAGTTCTCCGCGACCGATGAGCAGGTCCGCCGATTCGCGGTTCCCGCCGACCACACCACCCAGGGAACTGTGATCGCGGTCCGCCCGGCACGGGTCCTCGAGTTCATGTGGGACGCGGACGTCCTGCACTGGGAACTGGTCCCGGACGGCAGCGGCGGTTGCTACCTGACGCTGACCCACACCACCGACGACGAGGAAGACGCCTACGCGCACGGAGCCGGATGGCACGCCGGCTTCGAGGTCCTCGAAGCGCAACTGGAGGGGCGCCCGATCGACTGGTCACCGTGGGATCGCGCGGCCGAACTCGCCGAGCACTACCGGAACCCCGCAGGTTGACCTGCCCGTCAAC
>NZ_JALPTB010000034.1 GCF_023218075.1 Rhodococcus sp. HM1
CGAACAGCTTGCGGATCTCGTAGAGCTCCTTGCTCGAGCACTGCAGGATGTCCGTGCCGTCGATGACGATCGATCCCTGCTCCGGGCGGAGCAGGCCGATCAGCGACTTCAGGAACACCGACTTACCTGTACCGGACGGGCCCAACAGCGCGCTGACCTCACCCGCGGGCAGCGTCAGCGTCACATCACCCCAAATTCGTTGTGAGCCGAACGACTTCGTGAGTCCTTCGACCGAGACCTCGACACCCATCGGTTCCCTCCCGTTCGCCGCTGCTTCGGCGCGTGCCGTCGGCAGCGACTGTCAGCGAATCATCATGTGTTGACACAGGTTCGGCACTCTTGCGGCCTCGCCGGGCTTCACACGGGCCGCGCGCTGGGACTCGATGTGACCAAAGTCCCGATCGCCGATAACTGTGATTCAAAATACGAATATTGTCAATCGTTGCGTCGTCGTGTCTCACCCCCGAATTCACCCCGTCTCAGGAGAACTGGACAAGTCGCCATGAAGCGGACATTTCGACGCTCTGCCGACCGCCACTAGCGGCCCAGAGTCGCCGGCTCACCCCGCGCCACCGACACCATGTCTCCGACGCTCACGACCTTCACCCGGGGCCGTCCGGCCGAGCGTCCCTCCCCTCGCTCGAACGCGTCGATGCGACGCCATCCCTGCAGGTCGATGTAGTCGGGGTGGCGGGCGCACACAAGCTCCGCAAACGCCTTACGGTCACCGACCGGCGGTGTGTGCAGGCCGTTTACGAAGTCACCGACGATCGCAGCGGCGGTCTCCGCCGAACACACCTTGTTGGATCCGATCACACCGCTCGGCCCACGCTTGAGCCATCCGGCCGTGTAGACGCCGGGAACGCGGTCGCCGGACTCCGGATCGATCGCCGCGCCTGCCGCGTTGGGAATCACCCCGCGGTCCTCGTCGAACGGCACGCCCGACTGACGCATGCCCCGGAATCCGATCGACCGGAGCACCAACCCGGTCTCGATGTTCTCGAATTCGCCGGTGGCGCCCTCGAGCGTATTCACCGCGGTTCTCAGAGACTCGACGCGTCCGTTTCCGAGTACTTCGACGGGCGATCGCAGGAACTGGAGATGGATGCGGCGCCGGCCCGGCGCGGGTTCCGTCGCGGCGTACCGCGTGAGAATGTCGGCTCGAATCCGTTCGAGCGCAGACATTTCGGCACTTCCGGTGCCGATATCGGAGGCCGTCACGTCGACGCCCGGGAGGTCGCCGAGGCCGAGCAGTTCCGGTGTGCTGAACGCCGCCGCGCCCGCTCCCCTGCGCCCGAGCACGACAACCTCCCGAATCCGGCTCGCAGCAAGCGTTTCCAGCGCGTGTGCGGCGATGTCCGTCTTCAGCAGCCGGGACACTTCCGACGTGAGAACGCGGGCGACGTCGAGCGCGACGTTGCCGTTGCCCACGACCACCGCACGCTCACACGACAGATCCACCCGCAGGTCCGCATAGTCGGGATGACCGTTGTACCAGGCGACGAACTCGCGAGCGGACATACTGCCCGCCAAGTCTTCTCCCGGCACTCCGAGTGCACGATCCCCGGTGGCGCCGTTCGCATACACGACGGCGTGGTGGTGGCGCAGAAGGTCCTCGTGCGTGAGATGACGGCCGACCTCGACGTCGAGGTAGACGTCGATGTTCCGGCGCCCCATCATCCGCGTGAACGGGCCGGCGATGCTCTTCGTGGAACTGTGGTCGGGTGCGACGCCGTAGCGGACGAGTCCACCGGGCACCGGGAGCCTCTCGATCATCGAGATCTCGACGTCGAGGCCCCGGTGCGACGTGAGTGCCTCCGCCAGGTAGCACGCCGACGGCCCGCTCCCCACGATCGCGACGCGCAGCACACCCGCCCCCGCGGACACCTTCGGCAGCTCGACGGCGGGCATCGGATCAGGCGTCGGATTGTCTTGGTAGTAGGCGGCATTCATGTCGACGAACGGCTGCATCTCGGGCGTGAGATCCTCGGGCGGCACGATCGCGTCGACCGGGCACTCGTCCAAGCAGGCGCCGCAGTCGATGCAGGCCTCGGGGTCGATGTAGAGCATCTCGGTGCGACCGCGGGTTCGCTCCTCCGGGGTCGGGTGGATGCAGTTGACCGGGCAGACCGCCACGCATCCCGCATCGTTGCAGCACGGTTGTGTCACCACGTGCGCCATCGTTGATCACTCCTCGTCACAGCTGTTGTTCTTCGTGTCCGGTCGGTCTCAGACGATGCGGCGGGCCCGCATGTCGGGGAAGACGTCTCCGATGCGGACCACGTCGCCGGTGGTCGGCGCGTGGACCATCTGTCCGCCACCGATGTAGATGCCGACGTGTCCGGGGCCGGCGGACTGCCAGTTCCCGAAGACGAGGTCGCCGGGGCGGGCCTCCGCGAGCGGAACCTCGACGCCGACGTGCCACTGCGTCTCGGACGTGCGCGGCAGCGCGATACCGGTGGCGGCGTGCATCGCGAACGACGTGAGCCCGGAGCAGTCGAAGCCGCCGCCGGACGGTCCGTTGATGTTGCCGCCACCCCACACGTACGGCAGGCCCAGGTAGCGGAAGGCGGCGTCGATGACCCTCTGACCGATGTCGTTCGCGGCGGGCAGGCCGAGTGCCCCGAAGGGTGCGAGGAGCCGCTCGAACACGGGCCGGGCGGCGAGGATCCTCGCGACGTAGGGCTTGGTCTGGTTCTCGTAGTCGGGCAGACCCGACGGCATCCCGCCCGAGCGCAGGACCGCGCCGAGCCCGGCGTTGTACGAGGCGAGCGTGAGTCCCAGGGTGTCTCCGGTGACGCGACCCTCGCTCTTCCATGCCTCGATGCGAGACCAGTTGTCGCACAGCAGGTGACCGGACGCCATCACCGGGTCGGCGACGCCCAGGACGTCGGCCTTGCCGTCGCCGTCCGCGTCCTTCCCGTAGGCGTCCCACGTGCCGGGCATGAACTGCCCCGGTCCACGCGCCCCGACCGGCGAGACCGGCGCGGTGGGGCCGTAACGGAAGCCGTTCTCGACCGAGTAGAGCGCGGCGAGTACGGGTGCGGTGACACCCTCGCAGATCGAGCCGGCCTTCTTCAGCCACGGCGCGAACACGGCGATGGCGCCGATCGGGGCGAGTGACGTGCCGGGGACGATCGCGGGAATCTGCGGGAGAACCGCGGAGGCACCCGCAGCGGGCGTACCGGTCGAGGTGCCGAAGTCGATGCCCCACGGGTTGGGTCGCGCCGCGGGGGCCGCGATCGTGGGCGCGCCGTCCGGCGCGGGCGATACGGCGACATCGGTCTCGGTGGCCGACGATTCGGGCGTGTGCGGATCGGTCACGCCGGCGAGAAGCTCCTGGGTATCGGCCACAGCCTGCCGGGCCGGGGCCTGCACCTCCACGGGCAGCGAGGCGAACGCATCGTCGAGCTGTGCGCCGAGGTCGGCCGCGCCCTGCTCGATCGACGCGGCGAGCGCGGCCGCGGGTTCCTGAACTTCCTCGGGTACATCGACGCCGAGCACTGCGGTGCTGACGGCGGAGGCCACTGCCACGATCAACGACGACGGATCCACTGTCATGGTGGGGTAACCCTCTCGGATCGATGGAGTCCACGTCGTCGATCTCCGCCTGCGGGGCGGGCTGGGATTCTCCGCTGATTCTCGTGGTCGACCGGACGTCGTGGATAACAAGATACAAAATTCGTATTTTGTTATACAATATGTGAGCTGGACCACGCAACCAATGCTGTGCCATGAAATGGGAACGGCCCGTGGACAATACGTCCACGGGCCGTTGAAATTCGAACCGGAGGTTGCGGGATTGCTAGCGCATGACCTCCACCGGAGTGGAGACGATCCCGGGCAGAAGGAGGTTGGTGAGCAGGCGCTTGTTCTCGGGACCGGTCGGATCGCCGAAGTCCATGCGTCCCACCAGAATCAACTCGACCAGAGTGATCCAGTTGCAGATCTCGATGTCGGTGATCCCCTCCCGGATCTCCCCGCGCTCGCGAGCCGCATCGATGAGCGGAGCCCACATCTCGTACGTCAATCGGGAAGCGAGACCGGAACTTCCGGCGAGCGCGGTCCGCCGGCCGGCATGCTCCGGGCTGACGATCAGGCGGATCACCATATCCCGGCGGCCCTGGTCCACGAGATACAGCAGGCCGTCGACCACCTGTTCGGCGAACGTGTCCCGATCCGAGACATATTCGCGGGCCTGCTCGAAGAGCCTGCGGGATCGGGCCTCGATCATGGAGGTCATCAGGGTGTCGCGATCACGGAAGTACCGGTAGATCGTCGGTCGCGACACACCGGTTTCCTTCGCGACGTCGTCGATCGTCGTCTTCGCGATACCGAATCTCTGGATCGCGGTTTCGGCTGCCCTGAGGATCTGCGAACGTGCAGCCTCCGGGTCCTCGCTGAGGACACCGTGACGTCGCGCCATGTGTCCTCCTCGGCCGATCGATTACCCAGTGCGCCCCGCACGATACCGCAGCCGTACCGGTCGGCACGGCGGCGGCACCGCCGTGAGCGGTCGCTCGCCTACCGGGTCCGTCTGCCCTCGGAGCCGGCAGGCGAGCGGTGGGTCAGGCGGTCGGTGTGAACCTGATGGGCAGGCGCATGCAGCCGCGGACCTGGCTGGCATGGAGGACCGGCGGATCCTCCGCGATCAGCGAGTAGTCCGGGATCCGGCGGTGGAGTTCCTCGAGCGCGATGGTCAGCTCGATGCGGGCCAGGTGGGATCCGAGGCACCGGTGCGGACCGCCTCCGAACGACAGGTGCCGGTTCGGGCGACGATCGAGGATGAGCTCGCCCGGATCGTCGAACTCCTCGGCGTCGCGATTGGCCGAGCAGAGGGTCAGGATGAGCTGATCCCCCTCCTTGATCTGCACCCCGCCGAGCTCGACGTCGCGGGTCGCGCGCCGTCCGGGAGTCACGGGTGCTTCGAAGCGCAGGATCTCCTCCACCGCGCTGGGGATGAGGGTGTCGTCCTCGATCAGGGCCTGACGCTGCGCGGGGTTGTTGTACAGGTGGATGATCGACCACGCGAGCGCGCCCTGCGTCGTGTGCAGGCCGGCGATCAGCAGCAGGAAGAACATCCGGTACAGCTCTTCGTCCGTGAGGAGCCGCTTGCCACCCTCGAGCTCCACTTCCGTGTGGATGAGCGTGGAGGTGATGTCGTCGCCCGGGTTCTCCCGACGCTCCTGCACCATCTTGTGGAAATAGCCGAACATCTCGAACCCGGCCGCGACCTGCGCCTGCTGGTTCTCCTCCGGGCTCAGCCCGGGCTTGCCCAGGAGGACGGTGTCGGTGGCCTCGGTGAACAGCGGCGCGTCCTCGAGGGGCCAGTCCATGAGCGCCAGGAACACGCGGGTGGGCAGCTCGTGAGCGAACTCCGTGATGAATTCCGCCTCGCCCTTACCCGCGAAAGCGTCGATCAGGTCGTTGGTGTGGGCGCGGATCTGCTCCTCCAGCGCCTTCATCCGGTTCGGGCTGAACAGCGGCTGCATCGCCAGGCGGTAGCCGGTGTGCTCCGGCGGATCCAGCTCGATCGGGATGAACTTGCCCATGCCACCGGGGCCGGTGACGAGGTTGTTCGGGTAGCTCGAGAAGGTCTCCGGGTCGCGGAGAATTTCGTGGATCTCCTTGTAGTGCGTGACGATCCAGTGTCCGCCGTGCGCGGTGGAGTACACGACCGGGCCCTTCGCCGCCAGCTCGGCAACCCGCTCCTGCACGGTGTCGACAGGCTGCGCGAGCGTCTGGTCGTAGATGTCGAAGTCGACGACGAGTTCGTCGGGTACCGACTTTTCGGTGGTTGTCATCAGGTGTTCCTCGGGCCGGAATCCTCAGCGGGATTCGATGGTCAGCGCTCGCTCGGGGCAGACGACGGCCGCGGCTTCCGCGGCGGGCACGTCGTCGTCGGACAGAAACTCCTTCAGGAGAACGGGATATCCCTGGTCGTCGCAGTCGATCAGCTGCGGGGAGGTCGAGTAGCACAGGCCGTGACCGGCGCAGGCCGAGCGATCGACGACGAGCTGCCGCGTCTGTTGCCGGGTATCGGACACGATCCGATCCCTCCTTTCGAAAGCCTCTGCGCGCGAAATCAGTTGGATTCGAGCGTGGGCTTCAGTTCGTCCTCGGGGAACATCATCGCGACGCGGGAGAGCGTGCCGCCGTCCGTGGCCGGCAGGGTCAGACCCGTGATGTACGCGGCGTCGTCCGAGATGAGGAACAGGGCGGCACGCGCGTTGTCGCCGAGTGACGGCGGGCGGTTGAGCTTGAGCGGGATCGGCGAGATGCCCGGATCCCAGGGGCCGGCGACCTCTTCGTAGGACTTGCCGACAACCGGAGTTCCCGCGGGCGCAAGGAAGTTCGGGGACATGCCGTGGGTGGGAGCGACGGCGTTGACGCGGATGCCGTACTTGCCGAGGTCCAGGCTCAGGCCGCGCACCAGGCCGTTGACGCCGGCCTTCGTCGCCGAGTAGAGCGCGATGCTGTGGTAGGCCGCGAAGGACGCTGCCGAGGAGGTCGCGAGAATGACACCGCCACCGTTGGCGCGGAGCGCGGGCACCGCAGCCTTGGCGGTGTACACGACGCCGCTGAGGTTCACGCCGAGGACTTCCTGCCAGTCGGCGTCGGTCAGGTCCTGGAATTCGACCTGCTCACCACCGGCGACGGACGGAACGCCGCCGCGCGAGACGATGCCCGCGTTGGCCCAGGCCACGTCGAGCTTGCCGAAGCGATCGACAGTGGCGGCGACCGCGTCGATGACCTGCTGTTCCTTGCTGACGTCGGCGGTGATCGCGATGGCCTCGCCACCCTGCTGCTCGACGAGTTCGACGGTGCCCTTGGCGCGCTCGGGGTCGATGTCGACGACGGCGATCTTGGCGCCTTCGGAGGCGAACAACTGGGAGGCCTCGCGCCCCAGTCCGGAACCCGCACCGGTGATGAGAACGACCTTGCCTTCGAGTTTCATGCGAGCTCCTCTGCTCATGGGCTGCTGGGAATTCGGTAAATACACTGGGCGGCAAGCGGTTCCGACCCTCCTGCCGTTTCAGGGCCCGGAGTGGATGCCGTCGTCCCACCTCAGCGAGGGGGCTTGCCGCGTGTGACCCAGATTACCGCCAAGCTACAGCTGACGTCAATCGAAATTTGTAAAGTGCTTTGTGAGCGATCGAAAAAAGCGGCCGGCCCCGTCCCGTGGAGGGAAGGGGCCGGCCGGGTGGTCGCGGACCGAAAGCCGCTGGGCTGCTTCGAAACCTACCGATCGACGACGGCAGAGGCCGTCACGCGGACTGCGCCACGATGCTGGGCAGCAGGAAGTTCGTGAGCATCCGCCGATTCTCGGGGTCCTCCTCCGAGCTGAAATCCATGCGCCCGACCAGGACGAGCTGGACGAGCGCGATCCACTCGCAGATCTCCTCGTCGGTCAGACCCTCCCGGATCTCGCCGCGCTCGCGCGCCTCCGCGAGCAACGGTGCCCACATCTCGTATGTGAGCCGCGCCGCCAGACCGGTGCTGCCGACCAGCGCGGTCGCGAGATCCATGTGCTCGGGGCTCACGATGAGCCGGACGATCGGATCGTGACGGCCCCGTTCGACCAGGAAGATCAGGCCGTCGACGATCTGATCGGCCAGTGTCTTCCGTTCGCGGAGATACGCGCGCGCCTTGTCGAACAACCGACGCGATCGCGCCTCGATCAGGGCCGTGATCAGTGAGTCCCGGTCGCCGAAGTAACGGTAGACCGTCGGCCTCGAAACACCCGCTTCCTTGGCGATGTCGTCCATCGTCGTCTTCGAGACGCCGTACCGCTGGAACATCGACTCGGCGGCCTTCAGGATCTGCGCGCGCGCCTCCTCCGTGTCGTCACTGAGGACGCTCCCCCTCCGTCGCGCCATTGCATTGCTCCTGAAATGTCGATTCCCGGCAGAAAAGTTTCGTTTGATGATACAAGATGCGTCACTTGTCAACGAGTCGGCGCGGGCCTGCCCGGACCACCGCACCCTGTGACACAAAGCGAAACGCCCCGGGAGGTCGACCCCCCGGGGCGTTCGCGACCCGCACAGGCGGGTTCTGTTCTCGTCGGCTACTCGAACAGATCGGGCAGTCCGTCGGACACCCTGTTCGGGAACTCGGGGTCGCGCTTGCCGAGAAACGCCTCGACCCCTTCCTTCACGTCGTCCGACGTGCCACGGACGTAGATGCCGATCGATTCGGCACGATGCGCGATCTCGGGTTCGGGTGCACCGAGCATCCGCCACATCAGCTGACGGGTCAGCGCGACCGAGACCGGCGCGGTGCCGGTCACGAGTTCGCGGGCGAGCTCGACCGCCCGGTCCAGCACCTGATCGGCCGGAACCAGCTCACGGACGAGCCCACGCTCGAGTGCTTCCTGGGCCGGCACCATCCGGCCACCCACCGTCCACTCGACCGCGGTCGAGATTCCCACCGCCCGCGGCAGGAACCACGTCGAGCAGGCTTCCGGCACGAGCCCGCGCCGCGCGAACACGAAACCGAATTTGGCTGTGTCCGCTGCGATTCGGATGTCCGCCGGCAGTGTCATGGTGACACCGACCCCGGCGGCGGGTCCGTTGATCGCCGCGATCACCGGCTTGAGCGACCGGTAGATCCGCAGCGAGACCTGTCCTCCGGTGTCCGGCGGGGCCCCTCCCGTCTCGGGATCGTCGCCGAGGACGAACGTGTCGCCACCGGCCGCGAGATCGGCGCCGGCGCAGAACGCACGTCCGGTTCCGGTCAGGACGACCGCCCGCACCGAGTCGTCCGCATCCGTCTCGTCGAAGATCGCGCCGAGCTTGTGGCACATCTCGTTGGTGAATGCGTTGAGCCGATCGGGTCGGTTCAGTCTGACGATCGCGATCTCGTCGCGACGTTCGAGGACGACGATGTCGTCGATTCCTGCTTCGGGCACTTGATTGCTTCCTTCCGGGGCCCGCGGACCTGTGTAGGTCAGCGCACCTTGTCGAAACGCTCCGACACGTCCTTGTACTCGGACCGGATCGCGGTCTTCGACAGCTTGCCGCTGGGGAGCCGCGGCAGCGGCTCGTCGCGGATCACGACGTAACGCGGAACCTTGTAATCGGCCATCAACCGGTCGCAGTGTTCGATGATCGTCGCCTCGTCGACACCGTCGCCGACGGTCACGATCGCTGCCGGGGTCTCGCCGAACCGCTCGTCGGACGCCGCGATCACCGCGACCTCCTGGACACCGGGGATCTCGCCGATGACGCGCTCGATCTCGACGGGCGAGACGTTGATGCCGCCGGTGATGATGAGGTCCTTGAGACGATCGACGAACTTGACGCGTCCCTCGGCGTCGAGGGTGCCGAGGTCGCCGCTATGCAGCCAGCCGTCGCGCAGCGCGGACGCGGTGGACTCCTCGTCGTTCCAGTACCCGGGGGTCACGCCGGGACCGCGCAGCAGGATTTCGCCTTCCTCGCCCGGGTCGGCGTCGGTGCCGTCGTCACGGACGACCTTCAGTTCGGTGAAGATCGAGCCGGAGCCGCACGAGTCCGGGTGATCGAACGCCTCGGCGACGAGCGTCGCGGTCGCGACACCACCGGCTTCGGTCATGCCGTAGATCTGGCGCAACGCGACGCCCTTGTCGGCCCAGCGCTTCAGCAGCGCCGGCGCGACCGCGGCGCCACCGACGATCGCGGTGCGCAGCGAGGACAGGTCGGCCTTCTCGAATTCGGGTGCCCGCGAGATCGCCTCGAAGATGAGCGGCACACCGAAGATCGCCTGCACCTTGTGTTCGCCGAGGAGCGTGGCCGCCCGTCCCGGATCAAGTTCCTTCTCGATCACGAGGGTGCCGCCGAGGACGGTCGTCATGATCAGGCCCCACACCAGACCCGGGGTGAACACGAGCGGAAGCACCAGCAGCGACGTGGAGCCGGGCCGGAAGCCTTCCTCGGTGAGAGTGGCCTCGAAGACGATGTTGAGCAGGGTGCGGTTGGTGCAGATGACACCCTTGGACAGCCCGGTCGAACCGCTGGTGAACAGCAGTGCCGTCGGCTCGTCGGGGTCGAGGTCGACACGGAAGTCGTCCTGCTCGCCCTCGCGGAGCGGGGTGATGTCGTCGAACGTGAGCGTGGCGAAGGTGTCGCCGAGCTCTCGGGCCTCCTCGACCGTGCCGGTGAACTCGGCCGGTCCGATGACCAGGACGGCGCCGGCATCGTCGACCACCTTGCGGAGCTCGGCGGGCTTGAAACGCGGGTTGAGCGGAACGAGCACCGCACCGGCCTTGAGCACACCGAGCGCGACGACCGGCCAGGTCAGCGAGTTCGGGCCGAGCACGCCCACCCGCTCGCCGGGCTTGATTCCGCGATCGACGACGGCGCGAGCGATGCGGCTCGACCAATCCTGGAGCTCGCGATAAGTGAGGGCTTCGCCCGCGACGATGATCGCGTTCTGCTCGCCTTTGGTCTTCGCCCACCAATGCAATGCCGAGCCGACGGTGGTAGCCATGTCTCCCTTGCCTTTCCCGTACCGAGAAGAATCCGAATCGGGTTTGTCCCCAGAAGTTTTCAGCGCGAATGAATCGAGGAGACGGGGTCCTCACGTCGCGTGTGATCCACGCTATCCGCATTTCTGTGAGACGTCAATCAAAATCTGTTACTTGCAAAGCGCGGGACGCTCGCGACGAGTCCCGCAGCCAGTGCCGTCACTCCCCCGACCACGAAGACGGCCACATACGCTCCTTCGGAGGGAATGCCGGTCTCCGCGATCGTGTTCGACGCAAGCAGCGTTCCCACCAGCGCACCGGCCAGCGAACTGCCGAACGTCCGCGCGATTGCGTTGACACCGTTCGCAACACCGGTGTCCCGCAGCGGCACGTGCTCCACGAGCATCGCCGGCAGCGCGCCGTACGCGACGCAGACGAATGCATTGAGAATCGCCACCGCCGTGATCATCTGCCAGGTATGGTCGTGGGCCAGAATCAGGAACACGAACCCGCACACGCCGACGGCACACGCCGTCGCGAGAACCCGGTCTGCACGGAACCTGCGGACCAGGAACCCGCTGATCGCGGCCGCGACGACGCCCACGACCTGCCCCGGCAGCAGATACACCAGACTCGTCACGAGGACCGACGCGCCGAACCCGTACCCCGCGTCGCCGCGGGAGACCTGCACGAACATCGCAATCGCCAAGAACTGCACGAACATCGCGATGCCCACCAGGAACGCGGCGAGGTGCGCCGGTGCCACCGCGCGAGCCGTGAGAAGGGCCGGAGCCACCAGTGGTTCGGCGCACCGTCGTTGGCGCCGGTACCAGGCGACGAGCACGAGGACACCGCCGGCGGCACAACCGAGCGTCGGTACGGACACCCAGCCCCAGGTCCCGCCCTGCGCCGGTGCCAGCAGTAGCGCGGACAGGCCGATCGCGAGCCCGAGTGCGCTCCGGACGTCGAACCCCGCTCCGGCACCGGAACCGGCGCTGCGGGGCACCACCGCCCAGGCGATGACAAGAGCGAGCAGCGCGAGCACCACCAGCAACCAGAACACGCGGCGATAGTCGTCGCCCTCTCTGTAGAGCAGTCCGGCCGCGATCATTCCCGCACCGCCCCCGACGCTCATCGTTCCGGACATGACGCCGAGCGCGGGCGTGAGCCGATGCGAGCCGAGTGCGCTGCGCAGGACGGCAACCCCGATCGGAAACAGAGCGAACGAAGTCCCCTGCAGTGCACGGCCGGCGACGAGCACGGGCAACGAGTCCCACGCAACGCACAGCAAGGACCCCACGAGCACCACGCCGAGAATCCCGAGCAGTACCTTCCGAGGCCCACGCCGGTCGGCAAGCCTCCCGAGCAGAGGGGTGGAAACGGTGGCGGCGAGGAGATTCGCCGTCACGATCCACCCGGCGGCGTTCGTACCCACCTCCAGTTGCGTCGCCATCGCCGGCATCAGCGGCACCACGGCGGTCTGCATGACCGCCGTGATCATCACGACGAAACACAGTGCAGGAATCAGCACACCGGGCGGGACGGTGGGGTTGCGTACCCCTCCCCTCGCGGTGGCGAGTCGTTGGGTCACCATAGGCCGGATCTAGAGGTCCAGGGTGAGTTTCGCTGTGCAGCTGCGGGATACGCAGATCATCATGCAGTCGTTCTCGGCCTGCTCGTCTTCGGTGAGCACCGAGTCGCGATGATCCGGCACGCCGTCCAGCACGGCGGTTTCGCACGTGCCGCACGTCCCCTCGCGGCACGAGAACGACACGTCGACACCGGCGCGGAGTACCGCGTCGAGAAGGGTCTCCGACGCGTCGACGGTGATCGTCCTGCCCGATTGCCGGAGCTCGACGTCGAACGCCTGGTCGACGGCATCGGCCGGACGCTCCTTGGCCGCGAACCGTTCGACGTGCAGGGCGATACCGGCACGGTTGCGGCACTCGTTCTCGATGGCCTGCAGGAGCGGCTCCGGCCCGCAGCAGTACACGCCGGTGCCGGCGGCCACGGCGTCGAGCTCGCCCGCCAGATCGAGGAGGCCGTATTCGTCCTGGGGACGGAGCAGGACCCGGTCGGGATACCGGGCGGCGAGGTCGTCGGCGAAGGCCATGCTCGCGCGGGTGCGCCCGCCGTACAGCAGGCGCCAGTCGGCGCCGACCGCTTCCGCGGCCCGCACCATGGGCAGCAAGGGGGTGATGCCGATTCCGCCCGCGACGAAGAGGTACGACTGCGCGGGCTCGAAGCGGAAGTTGTTGCGGGGACCGGCGATGCTGACGAGGTCGCCGATCTGCAGCGAGTCGTGGACCCACCGCGAGCCACCGCGCCCGTTCTCCTCGCGCAGGACCGCGACGGTGAGGCAGGTGTCGTCGGCCGGGTCGCCGCACAGCGAATACTGCCGGACCGTCGACTCGTCGATGATGATGTCGATGTGCGAGCCGGGATCCCATGCGGGAACGCGCCCACCGTCGGGGTCGGCGAATCGCACTGCCACGACGCCGTCCGCGACGACGTCCTTGCCGATCACCTGCATCTTGTCCTGCTCCGAGTTGCTGTGTGCGGCCATCAGTGCTCCCACTCCCCTGGACCTCGCCTACGCGCTAATCTTATGTAATTAGTTTTAGGGCGCGCAAGGCGCACCCGCGACCACACCGCACGCAGCACCGGGAGAACACCGCATGACCTCGACAGATACCGCCCACCCCGCCGACTCGGTCCTCGACCTCTTCAGGCTCGACGGGTCCGTCGCCGTCGTCACCGGCGCCGGCAGCGGCCTCGGGGCCGGCTTCGCGCGCGCCCTCGCCGAGGCCGGCGCGGACGTCGTGATCGCCGCGCGCCGGCGCGACCGCCTCGAGGCCGTCGCCCCGGCGGTGGAGGCCACCGGCCGCCGCTGCCTCGTCGTCCCCACCGACGTCACCGACCCCGAGCAGTGCACCGCACTCGCCGAAGCCACGATCGCCGAGTTCGGCCGCCTGGACATCCTGGTCAACAACGCCGGCGTCACCCATTCCGCACCCTCGACACGCGAGCGGCCCGAAGATTTCCGCGCCGTCATGGACGTGAATCTGTTCGGCGCCTACTGGGCGGCGCAGGCGTGCGGCCGCGTGATGAACCCCGGTTCGAGCATCGTGAACGTCGCGAGCATGCTCGGCCTGATCAAGTCGGTTCTCCCCCAGGCCGCCTACGCCGCGAGCAAGGCCGGTCTCATCGGCCTCACCCGGGATCTGTCCCACCAGTGGTCGCAGCGAAAAGGCATCCGCGTCAACGCGATCGCACCCGGTTTCGTCGAGACCGACCTGATCTCCGAGATGTCGTCGGATACGCTCGCGGAGTTCCTGCGCGGCTGCTCGCTCGGTCGCACCGCCACGCAGCGCGAGATCGACGCCGCTGTCGTGTTCCTCGCCAGCCGTGCCTCCGGCTACATCACCGGATCGACGCTCGCCGTCGACGGTGGCACCTCCGGACACTGATTTTCTCGGACACCGATTCCGACGACCAAGGGACGACACACCGATGACGATCTCCACCAGCACGACAAGACTTCGCGGCGACCGGGTTTCACTGGCCGCCGATCTCTGGGAACCGGCCTCCGAGCAGAAGGGCACGGTCCTGTTGCTGCACGGGGGCGGGCAGACACGGCACTCGTGGCAGCGCACCGGAATCCGCCTCGCAACTCGAGGCTGGCGGGCTTACGCCGTCGACGCGCGCGGGCACGGCGACAGCGACTGGGCCCACGACGGCGACTACAGCAGCGATGCGCACGCCCGCGACATCCGCACGATCGCCGACGAACTCGGGGAACCACCGGTACTCGTGGGTGCGTCGATGGGCGGAATGGCCTCGCTCATCGCCGCGGGAGACGACCCCGGACTCGCCCGGGCACTGGTGCTGGTGGACATCACCCCGAAATCCGAACCCGAGGGCCTGGCCAAGATCACCGGATTCATGCGGGCGGGACTCGCCGGCTTCGACAGCCTGCACGACGCGCTCGACGCGGTGATCGCGTACAACCCGCACCGGAGCCGTCCCCCGCGGCTGGAGGGACTGCGCAAGAACCTGCGTGAACGGGACGGCCGCTGGTACTGGCACTGGGACCCGCGGATGCTCGCCCACCGGACGAACCTTCCGGAAGCCGCCGCCGAGCGCGAAGCACGTGCACGGGCCGCCGCTCGCGGGGTCACGGTGCCGACCCTGCTCATTCGCGGGGCCCAGTCGGATGTGGTCAGCACCGAGGGTGCGCGCGAACTGCTCGAACTGATCCCCGGGGCACGGCACATCGACGTCGGCGGCGCGGGGCACATGGTGGGCGGCGACGACAACGACGTGCTGAGCCGGGGCCTGGTGGAGTTCCTCGAAGAGGCCGTGCTCACCGCGTGACCGCCGGGTCGACCGGAACGGATACGATTTCTTCCACCCTTCGAGCGGACCTGCCCGGAGGACCGTACTAGCCGAAAGCGAATGATGGCCCGACCGTCGAAGCCTCTCATCAGTCGCGCGTCCGCGGTGGCCGCGTCCATCGAGATCATCGACTCCGAGGGACTCGATGCGTTCAGCCTGCCGCGCCTGGCGAAGCACCTCGGGGTGCGGGCGCCGTCCCTCTACCACCATTTCGCCGACAAGTCGGAGATCCTCGCCGCGGTCGCGCAGGAGATCGCCGGCAACATCCCGCTGCCACGGCGCAAGCCCGGCCCGGGATGGCCCGAGTACTTCGTGACCCTGAGTTCGAACTTCCGCAAGTCGATCCTCAAGCATCGCAACGCCGCACCGATCCTGCTGCAGTACCTTCCCCGCGACCTGCTGATCGGCAGCTACGAGGACACCGCGCAGTTCCTGGAGAAGTCCGGGGTACCGGCCCGCCTGCACGTCCAGATTCTCGACGGCATGGAGCGGCTGACCCTCGGTGCGGTGCTGACCGAGGCCATGCGCAAGCCGAGCACGAAGAACACGATCTTCCCCCACGTCGATCCGGAATCGCAGCCGCTGTTGGCCCGGGCGCTCGCCGAGAACGAGTTCACCTCTCGCCAGTTGTTCGAGGAGATGATCCGCAGTTTCCTGTACGGGGTGATGCGCAACGAGCCGGCCGGGCAGACCGAGGAACTGACCGTGTCGGCCAACTGACGGTTTCGGCCAACTGAAGAGGGCGACAAGCACAACGACGCCCCCGCGGATCGAATCCGCGGGGGCGTCGCCTTTGTGGAGCCCTGTCAGGCAGGCATGTGGACGGTCTTGGTCTCGAAGAACTCCTCGAGGCCCTCGATGCCGCCTTCCCGGCCGAGGCCGGACTGCTTGTAGCCGCCGAACGGCAGGGTGAAGTCCATCGTCGCGGTGTTCACGCTGATGGTTCCGGTGCGGATGCGCCGCGCCACGTCGAAGCCGTGGTCGATGTCCTCGGTGTACACCGCACCCGACAGGCCGTACATCGAGTTGTTGGCGATCGCGATCGCGTCCTCCTCGTCCTCGTAGGTGATCACCGAGATGACCGGCCCGAAGACCTCTTCCTGCGCGATGCGGGAATCGGGTGCCACGTCGTCGAGCAGCGTCTGTGCGACGAAGAAGCCCTTGTCGAAGCCCTCCGGACGTCCGCCGCCGAGGACGACCTTGGCGCCTTCCTCCTTGGCGATGTCGATGTACCCGAGGACGCGGTCCTGCTGACGCTTCGACGCGAGCGGGCCGAGGAAGTTGGTCGGCTCCCACGGGTTGCCCATCGGCAGGGCGCCGTACGCGGCCTTCAGCGCCTCGAGCACCTCGTCGTGCCGCTTACGGGAGACGAGGACGCGGGTGAGGGCGATGCAGGCCTGACCCGACTGCATGCAGCCGCCCATGGGCAGCGTCTGCAGCACGTGGTTGATGTCGGCGTCGTCGAGGATGATCGCCGCGGACTTGCCGCCGAGTTCGAGGGAGACCCGCGCGATGCGCTCGCTCGCCAGCGACATGATGCGACGGCCCGCGGCGGTGCTGCCGGTGAACGTGATGTGGTCGACGTCCGGGTTGGTGACGAGGGTCTCCGACACCTCACGATCGGCGCACAGCACGCTCACGACGCCTTCGGGGATACGGCCTTCCGCGACCAGCTCGGCGATGACGTCCGCGAACACGGACGGTGAGAGCGGTGCCTCCGGAGCGGTCTTGAGCACGACCGAGCAGCCGGCCGCGAGCGCCGGGGCGAGCTTGAACGCGATCGTGCCGACCGGGCCGTTCCACGGGATGATCGCCGCGACCACACCGGTCGGTTCCTTGACGATGCGGGACACGCCACCGCCGGCGCGGGGACGCTCCTCGCTGGTCTCGAACGTGCGGGCCACCGCGGCAACCGCCCGGAACAGACCACCGATCATCTGCTGGGTGGGTCCGCTGACACTCACGGGGACGCCGACCTCGACGACGCCGATGGTGGTCAGTTCGTCGAGGCGCCGCTCGAGGCGGTCGGCGATCTCGTCGATGACATCGGCGCGTTCGGCCATGGTGCGCGACGCCCACTCGCCCTTGTCGAACGACTCACGCGCCGCTGCAACCGCTTTGGCTACGTCGTCGACGGTAGCGGTGCGTACCCGCGCAACCTTCTCCTCGGAGAACGAGTCGACGACGTCGACCCATTCGTCGCCGGTCGAGTCGACCCAGCGACCGCCGATGAACACCTGCTCGCGGTCGGCGATCGCCGGGATCGTCGATGTCGTGGCTTCGGTGGTGGACATGCGTGAAAGCTCCTTCGCTTCAGCGGATGTTGTAGCCGGCGTCGACGGGGAACGTGACACCGGTGACGTAGCGAGCCTCGTCGGAGGCGAGGTAGACGACGGCGTTGCTGATGTCGACGGCCTCGACCAGCTCGACCGGCATCGGGTTCTTGTAGGACTCATCCGCGGCCACATCGGGATTGGCGGTGAGGAATTCCCCGTATTCGGCGTTGGCGACCATCGGGGTGTTCACGCCGGTCGGGTGGATGGTGTTCACCCGAATGCTGTGCGGAGCCAGCTGTTTCGCGTAGATGCGCATGAGTCCGACGACGCCGTGCTTGGCGGCAGTGTATCCGACCTGACCGGGCAGGGTGTTCAGGCCGATGCTCGTGAGGCCGGCGGCGGAGCTCGTGATGATGATCGATCCGCCCTCGCCTCGCTGGACGAGATCCGGCACCGTCACCTCGAGCACATGCCACACACCGGTGAGCATGGTGTCGATCGCGTCGTGCCAGGCCTGGCGCTGCTCACCGGGTCCGATGACCGGCATGATGCCGGCGTTGGGCAGCACGATGTCGACCTTGCCGAACTGCGCGATGCCCGCGTCGTAAGCCCGCTGGACATCCTCGAGATTGCGGACATCGCCCACCGACGTGACGATCGAGCCGCCGGCCTCCTTGACCAGACGCTCGGCCTCGGCGAGATCGTCGCTGGTGGCCATCGGATAGAACACGGTGGGGATCTGATCGCAGATGTCCATCGCGATGATCGACGCGCCCTCTTCGGCGAGCCGGACGGCGTGCGAGCGGCCCTGGCCCCGCGCAGCACCGGTAATGAAAGCGACCTTGCCTTCGAGTCGACCCATGATTGTTCCTCTGCGGATTGCACGTCCCGACTGCAGTGCGGGACAACGAATGAATGCGATGAATGCGGTGACTCACCTCATCGCCTGTGAACCACACCACAGACGGTAGTTGCCTACACCCTTTAGGTCAACACCGAACATACTTCGTAATTTGTCTCGTTGCCGCGGAAGGCGGTCGAGAGGGAGGTTGTGTGCGATATCCCCGAGGATTTCGCGCACAACCTCCCTCTCGTCAGGGACGCAGGATCAGAAGCTGGGCACCTCGGCCCACTCGCCGACCTGGTAGCAGGAGTGCTCGTCCTCCTGCTCGAACGCCATCAGCCGGCACATGCGCACCGCCGACGGGTCGTCGGGATCGATGCGGATCAGGGCGATCTGCGCCCGCGCCTCGCGGAGCGCTCCGAGCGCGGTCGTGAGCAGGGCCGTCCCGACGCCCGCGCCCCGGGCGGCCTCGGTGAGGACGAGGGCTCGGATCGGGGCCGCATCCAATTCGTTGTGCGTGAACAGGGCGGGGTCGTACCAGACGAATCCCACGCACGCCCCGGACGGATCGGTCGCGACGACGACGCTGCCGGACCCGAGGCGGATCTCGTCGGCGAGACGTTCACGCTGGGCGGGCACCAGCGACGCCGAGTCCAGCACCTCGTCGATCGCCTTCGACACCGCCGCGTCCCCGAGCGACCGCGGCTCGCCGATCGTGATGTCCTCGCGCGCAACCGCCTCGTCGAGCGGGACCGCGAACGGCCCGGACAGGTGCCGGAACAGCGTCCAGAGCCTGCTCACCGCCGGGATGCCGAACCGTCGCGTGAGCCGCTCGGACGCAGGGTGGGTGCTGTACGCCCAGCAGCGCAGGGCCACGGCGCCGGTGCCTTCCCAGCCGCCGTCGCGCGTCGTGTCCAGGCCGATCTCCTCGACGAGCATGGTGGCCACCCCGCGCGACCGGTAGTCCGGGTGGACCACGAACTGCACGGTGCCGAGCCCCTCGTCGTCGACGTGCAGGTGCAGGTACGCCACGATCACCAGCGGGGCGTCCTCCCGGGCACTCAGGTCGCGGCGTGCCTTGATCGGCAGGTGGTACACCCGTGCGCCGTCACGGCTCGTCGAGGTGACGTCGGCGGCGTGGATCCGGGAGAAGCCCGCTTCCTCGTCGTACTCGGCGGCCGTGGCAACCAGCGCCAGCACCTCGTCGCGATCGTCGGGATCCAGTTCCGAACACCACTGATACGAGATCATCCTGTCCGCTCCTCATCTGCCGGTTCGTGTCGTAAATCTAATGCCCATCGGTATACGGCCGCAATGACCGTAACGCTTCCGTGAGCATCCCCAGGGTTTACACTTAAACCTACATGAGTTAGATTTAGCGCCATCGATCCGAACCACCGCCTGGAGGCAGCCATGACAGAGGTCGGAATTCCCCGCGAGGAGCGCATTCGCCGTGCGCTCGACCACCTGCGCAACGACACCACCGACGAATACGAGCACCTCACCTGGTTCGAACCGGGCGAATTCGTCGACCCGGCAACGGCCAAGCTCGAACGTGACCGCGTGTTCGGTCGCGTTCCGACCATCGTTGCGCACGGGTCCGAGATCCCTCGCGCGGGCGACTTCTTCACCCTGCAGATGCCGCGGAACAACGTCATCGTCGTCCGTCAGCGCGACGGCAGTGTCAAGACCCTCGTGAACCAGTGCCGCCACCGCGGGGCCATGGTCGAGAAGGAGGAGAAGGGCCGTTGCCGCCTCTTCTCCTGCCCGTACCACCGCTGGTCGTACGACACCGACGGCACGCTGCGCACGATCACCCGTGACAACACCTTCGGTGAGGCCGACCGGGACCAGCGCAACCTCGTCCAGCTCCCCACCGAGGAACGGCACGGCTTCATCTGGGTCGTGGACGACGCCGACGCCACCATCGACGTCGCGGATTGGCTCGGACCCGAGATGGATGCCATCCTGGCCTCGCAGAACCTCGACAAGCTGGTGAGCACCCGCGTCCAGGTGTTCGAGGAGCCCGTCAACTGGAAGCTGATGCAGGACGCGTTCCTCGACGGCTACCACATCCAGTACGCGCACCCGAACACTGCCGCCAAGCACATCCACACCAACGTGATGTCCTTCGAGGACTTCGGCCACCACTGCCGGTTCATGAACCTGCGCAAGACCATCGACCGGTGGATCGAGGAGGATCCCGGCGACCGCAGCCTGGCCGAGCACACCACCGAGACCCACTTCATCGGGCCCAACAGCACCCTGCTCCGCCAGCCCGACCACTTCCAGCTGCTCACCTTCCGGCCGCATCACAGCGACCCGCAGAACTGCCGCATGGAGATCCGCCTGATCTGCCCGACGGTCGAGGACAGCGGAATGACCGAGGAGCGCTGGAACCGGCTCTGGGACAAGAACGTCGAGATCCTCATCGCCGTCCTCCACAACGAGGACTTCCCGATCCTGCGCGATTCGCAGCGGGCCATGGCCAGCGCCAACGCCGGCAACATGCTCCTCGGCCGGAACGAGGTCGCCAACCAGGTCTTCCGCCGCGAGATCCAGAAACTGGTCAGCGAGAACTGATCCCGAACACGACGGCGGGGCGCCTGCGGGCGCCCCGCCACCAGGAGGCTTTACGTGGAGAGCGATCTCTTCGAACACGACCATGAACTGTTCCGCGATTCGGTTCGGGGTTTCGTCGACAAGCACGTCGTCCCCAATCTGGAGAAGTGGGATGCCGACCGGCTCATCGACCGGGACACCTGGCTCGCCGCCGGCAAGCAGGGCCTGCTCGGACTGAGCGTGCCGGAACAGTACGGCGGCCCCGGCGAGTCGGACTACCGCTTCCGCGTCGTGATCCAGTCCGAGATCGCGCGGGTCGGTGCGTCGGCCCTGCAGTCCGGCTTCTCGACCAACGACGACATCGTCCTCAACTACCTGCTCCGGCACGCCAACGACGAGCAGAAGCAGCGCTGGCTGCCGGGGTTCGTCACCGGTGAGACGATCGGCGCGATCGCGATGAGCGAACCCGCCGCCGGAAGCGACCTCCGCGGCATCACCACCAGCGCGGTGGCCGACGGCGACCACTGGATCCTCAACGGCTCCAAGACGTTCATCACCAGCGGTATCCTCGCGGACCTGGTCATCGTCTTCGCGAAGACCGATCCCCAGGCGGGATCCCGGGGATTCAGCCTCTTCGTCGTCGAAGAGGGCATGCCCGGCTTCACCCGCGGCCGCAAACTCGACAAGGTCGGTCTGCACGCCCAGGACACCGCCGAACTCTTCTTCGAGGACGTGCGCGTTCCGAAGGAGAACCTGCTCGGAGAGCTCGGTCAGGGCTTCGGATATCTGATGCAGAGCCTGCCGCTCGAGCGGCTCGGGATCGGAATCGCCGCGCAGATGTCCGCGGAGGCCGTCATGGGCTGGACGCTCGACTATGTCAAGGAGCGGACCGCGTTCGGCAAGCGCATCGGCGAATTCCAGGGCATGGGTTTCACCCTCGCGGAATTGCAGACGGCAGTGGAGGTTTCCCGCACCTACATCGACCGGTGTGTGCGCGAGTACAACAAGGGCACCCTCACCGCGGTGGATGCGTCGAAGGCGAAGCTGTGGGCCACCGAGCTGCAGGGCCGTGTCATCGACGCCGGCGTCCAGTTCCACGGTGGCTACGGCTACATGATGGAGTACCCGGTTGCCAAGGCGTTCATCGACGCCCGGATCCAGCGCATCTACGGCGGCACCAACGAGATCATGAAGGAAATCATCCATCGTGATCTGATGAAGGCCTGATCCTTTCAGGACCTCCATACGGACACGAGAAAGGGGACCGATCGTGATCGGTCCCCTTTCTCGTGTCCGGTTCAGTAAGCGATGAACAGGATTTCGTCGCGCGAATATTCCATTCCCGGATGCGACTCGGCCAGGTGCGCCTGGGTCTTTTCCACCAGGTCGTCCTCGTCGGCGCCGGTGATCGCGGCGCCACACGGGCAGTTCAGTCTCGTCTTGACTCTCATGCCTATCCACCTCTCATTCGTGGCCCGCGAAGCACGGAGCCTACAACGACGAAGGTCCCCGGAGAAGCTCTCCGGGGACCTTCCGGTTCTTACACTCAGGAAGCAACCGGCGCCAGCGCCGGATCGTCGGCGGGGGGCTGCAGCACCCCGTCACGCACGAGTGAGTCGATCTCCGCCGTGCTCAGGCCGAGCAGCGTCTCGCAGATCTCGCGCGTCTGCTGTCCGGCCGACGGTGCTTGCCGCAGCGGCCACTCCGGCAACGCCGAGAAGTGCGCCACCTGCTTCGCCGTCGGTAGCGAGGCCGGCAACAACTCGTGGGTGAGTTCGGTGTACGCACCGCGGGCGACGAGCTGCGGATTCGTGAGCAATTCCGGCAACCGGACCATCGCCCCGGCGGGGATGCCGGCTGCCTGCAACGCCTCCATCGCCTCGGTCGGCGTGCGCAGCGCCATCCACTGCGCGAGAACCTCGTCGGCCTCGGCACGGTTCTCGATCCTGCGCTCGGCGGTCGCGAAACGCGGGTCGTCGGCCAGCTCGGACCGTCCGAGGACCTCGCACAGCCGGACCCAGTCCTCGTCACCGCGGACGGTGACGGCACACCACTCGTCGTCACCCGCGCACGAGTACACCCCGGACGGCGCCGAGTACGGATCCGAATTGCCCGGTGCGTGAATCGATCCCGGCTCGAGGTACTCCGCGACGAGCTGATTGGCCAACTGCACGATCGCGGTGTCGGCCTGGGCGACCTCGATTGCGGCGCCGCGCCCGGTACGAAGCCGGTTGATCAGCGCGGCGAGGATCGTGGTCGCGGCGACCTGCCCGGCGATGTGATCGGGGTAGACGGTGGAGCCGTCGCACAGCCCGTCGGAGGTGTCCGAGTACCGCCAGAGCGCCGAGACACCGCAGGCGGCCCGCACCAGCGGCCCGTAGCCGAGGCGCTTGTTCCACGGTCCGACGCTGCCGAACGCGCTGCTCTCGGAGACGATGATGCGCGGGTTGATCGCGGCGAGCTCGTCGTACGACAGGCCCATCGCGGCGAGGGTGCCGGGCTTGAAGTTGGCGAGCACGAGGTCCGCCTCGGCGGCGAGCTTCTTGAAGATGCGGATGCCTTCGGGGCTGCGCAAGTTGAGCCCGAGGCTGCGCCGGTTGCGGTGGCCCCACGCCACGGACGCGGCCAGAGCGGCGCCGCGCTTGGACTGGCGCAGGCCGTCCGGGAAGTTCGAGTTCTCGATCTTGATGACATCGGCGCCGTTGTCCGCGAACTGACGCCCGAGTTCCGCGCCGAACACGACGACACCCATGTCGAGAACCCGCAGGCCCTCGAACGGGCGTGTGCCCGGTTCGTGGCGCGGCGCGGGGATAGGGTCACGCGCATCGTCGGTGGCCCCGAAGACGTGTTCGTTGTGTTCACCGGGTTCCGGTGCGCGAGTGCGGATCCCGGCCCGGTCACCGTTGATCTTCGCGTAGCCGGACGGAACCCGTGCGGTCAGGCCGGGCGCGATCTCGGTGTCGACGAAGGTGCCGGACGCGTCGAAGTGCTCGGTCGTCAGCACCTCGGCGACGGTGTTGAGCCCACCGATCGGGATACCGCGGGCAGCGCCTTCGGCGACGAGTTGGTCGCGGGTGTAGGTGCTGAACAGCTGCTCGATGAGGGGGTTGAGGCGATCGGACGCGGCGAACCGGGCGGGGATCGTGTCGTACTTCGGATCCGCGAATTCCTCGGGCTCACCGAGCCATTCGAACATCGCCCGCCACTGACGCTTGGCGAGCAGGCAGATGCGCACCTGACCGTCGCCACACCGGTAGACCGGATAGAAGTTGGCGGCGTCGGGCCGGCCCCGCGGGAAGTCCTCGGAGCGGCCGGCGGCAGCGGACCCCTGCACACCGAAGCCGGGATCGAAGCCGTGCGTGACGACCTCGAACGCCGAGACGTCGACGGTCTGTCCCCGTCCGGTGTGCAGGCGGTCGAAGTAGGCGAGCAGAGCCGACCACGCCGTGTGCACGGCCACCGACTCGTCGATCAGGCCGTTGGGTGGCAGCAGCGGCTCCTCCCCCGGTTCACCGGACCGCGACAGCACGCCGCTGAGCGCGTAGAGAACCTGCTCGGTCGCCGCCCAGTCGCGGTACGGACCGTCCTGCCCGAAACCGGTGATCGACACGGCCACGAGCGCGGGATTGATCCGGCACAGATCCTCGGCGCCGATGCCCCGAGCCGCCAGGAAGCCCGGCGCGAACGAGTCGAGGAGAATGTCCGATCGCCGTGCCAGTGCGCGCAGCCGGTCCCGGTCCTGTTCGTCGTCGAGGTCGAGGACGACACCGAGCTTGTTGGCGTTGCGCAGCGCGAACGGAACACTCACTCCGTTCCGGACCGGCTGCGCCGATCGCCCGGCCGATCCGCCGGGAAGTTCGACCCGGACGACCTCGGCCCCGAGGTCGGCGAGAAACCTGCCTGCGGCGTCGCCGAATCCGTCCGTCAGTTCCAGTACCCGGACACCCTGCAGTGGAAGTGCCATCATGTGCTCCAAAGTGTGTGCTTGCCGCGAGATCCCGCGCGCATCAGCGAGTTCCGAAGTACACCGACTTCGCGTTGAAGTACGGCGCCAGTCCCTCGGGTCCGAGCTCGCGGCCCAGCCCCGACGACTTGACGCCGCCGAACGGCGCCGCGAGATCCAGGGCGTAGTAGTTGACTCCGACGGTGCCGCTGTGGATGCGTGCGGCCAGGTCGAGGCCGTGCTGTTCGTCGGTGGTCCAGACCGTGCCGCCGAGGCCGTATTCCGAGTCGTTGGCGATCGACACCGCTTCGTCCTCGTCGCCGTACGGGGTGATGGTCAGGACCGGGCCGAAGATCTCCTCCTGCGCGATGCGCGCGGAGTTGTCGACATCGGTGAACACGGTCGGCTCGACGAACCAGCCCACGGACTGCGACGCGGGGCGCCCGCCACCGGTGGTGATGCGGTAGCCGTCGGCGCGACCGGCCTCGATGTAGCCGAGCACGCGCTCGCGCTGCGCCGCCGACACCAGCGGCCCGATGTTCGTCGCCTTGTCGAGCGGATCGCCGACGGTCAGCGCCCGCACCGTCTCGGTGACCGCCTCGACCACCTCCGCGTACCGCGAGCGCGGCGCGAGGATCCGGGTGCTCGCGTGGCAGGTCTGGCCGTTGTTCACCAGCGACACCTCGAGCAGGTTCTTCGCGAATACGTCGAGGTCGGCCTGCTCGGTGACGATCGCCGCGGACTTGCCGCCCAGTTCGAGGGTGACCGGGCGCAGCAGCCGGCCGCAGACTTCGCCGATCGCGCGGCCCGCGGCCGTGGACCCGGTGAACGCCACCTTGTCGACGCCGGGGTGCGAGACCAGGTAGGCACCGGCTTCCCGGCCGGCCGGGACGACGCTGAGCACGCCCTCGGGCAGACCGGCCTCCACGGCGGCGTCGGCGAAGGCGAACGCGTCGAGCGCGGTCTCGGGTGCCGGCTTGAGGACCACCGTGCATCCCGCCGCGAGCGCGGGGGCGAGTTTCATCGCCGCCAGCGGCTGCGGGTAGTTCCACGGCGTGATCGCCGCGACCACACCGACGGGTTCGCGGCGCACGACGGTCCGGCCGCCGAACGCGCTCGGCCGCACGTCCTCGTCGGCCGCGTCGCGGATCAGGCCTGCGTAGTACGAGAACATCGCCGCGGGGCCGAAGCCGTTGACTCCGTTCGACAGTGCGATCGGCATGCCGTTCTCGCGGGTCACCAGCCGGGCGGTGTCGCGACCCCGGGCCTTCAGCGCTGCGGCGAACCGGTCGAGCAGGTCGGCACGTTCTGCGTTGGTCAGCGCGGCCCACGGGCCGGTCAGCGCGGCGCGCGCGGACGCGACCGCCTCGTCGATGTCGGCCTCGGATGCCAGGGCCGACGTACCGAGCACCTTCTCGGTGGCCGCCTCGATGACGTCGGTGGTGGCACCGGACTTCGGCGCGACCCACCGGCCGCCGATGAACAGTTCGTTCCTGTCCAGGTCGTTCATGTCGTGCCTTTCGCGGGGGTGACGGTCAGAGCGTGTCTTCGTGGCCGAACAGCACCGAGCTCACGAGCGGCGCCATCGGGCCGCCGATGAACAGCGACGTCTTCGCGTTCGCCACCGGATTGGTCGAGGTGCCGCGGATCTGGCGGACCGCTTCGACCGCGAGGTTCAGGCCGTTGACGAACGAGTCGGCGAGGTTGCCGCCACTGGTGTTGATCGGGAGTTTGCCGCCCGGTGCGGTGAGGTTCTCGACCGTCATGAACGTGCCGGCCGCTTCCCCCGGGGGACACAGGCCGTGATCGATCAGCGCCGCCACTGCGGGGCCGCTGAAGTTCTCGTACACCTGCACGACGTCGACGTCGTCGGGACCCAATCCGGCTCCGGCCCAGAGTCGTTGCGCAACACCGGGTTTTCCGTTGTTGGCGGGACCGAATCCGGCGGACATGTACTGCTCGCCCAGGTCGTTGTCGATCAGCTCGGAGAAGCCACCGGGTGCCCCCTGCGCACCGGCGAGCAGGTACGCCGGATCGGGCCGCAGGGTCTTGGCGCGTTCGGCGGAGACCAGCACCAGCGCGACCGCGCCGTCGCTTTCCCGGGAGCAGTCGAACAGGTGGAACGGTTCGGCGATCAGCCGGGACTTCTCGTAGGTGTCCTCGTCGAGGGGCCTGCCGTAACCCTGCGCGGTCGGGTTGTTCTGCGCGTGCTGGTACGCGGCGAGGACGAGCGCGCGCATCGCGCTGCGCGGCACGCCGCCGTGCTCGAGCATCCGCTGGGTGCGCATGGCGCAGATCTGCGCGGGCGAACCGATGCCGTGGGCCAGGAAGTGACTTCCGTAGTGGTACTTCGCATACCCGAGCCGGCCCGTATCCTCCTGCGACATGGCGCGGTACACCACGACGCACTCGGCCTGGCCGGTGGCGATCGCGGCGGCCGCGTTCGTGATCGCGGCGGCGACACTGCCACCGCCACCGCCCCACATCATGTTCGACCAGCGGAGTTCGTCGATCAGCAGCGCGCCGCCGATGATGGCGCCGTCGTTGGGACCGCCCGCATAGGAGACGAAGCCGTCGATCTCGCGGGGGTTGATGCCCGCGTCGACGCACGCTTCGAGAATGACCTCGAGGATCATCCGCTTCTCGCTGTGGGGTGCCTCGCCGCGACGGTAGTGCTGTTCGGCGACGCCGACGACCGCAGCGGCCCCGCGCACGTTGCCCGCGCTCATCGCTGTTCTCCTTCTTCGGTCGTGCCGGTGCGACGCCAGCGCAGCAACGGCCAGGTCGCGCCCTCGGTGTGCTCGAACACCCCGACGACGGGGTCGCCGATCTCGGGGTTCGTGTCGATGTCGTCGGTGAGGATGCCCAGTACCCGGCGTCCGCCGGCGTGGGGCAGTTCGACGAGCACCGTCACGTAGGGAAGCTTGTCGGCGTATTCGTCCATGTAGGGGTACCAGCTGCGATTCCAGCTGTAGACGGTACCGACGGGTTCCACTGTCTCCCAGCCGATGTCGAAGCCGTGGCAGGTGCCGCAGATGGCCTGCGGGCCCCAGATCCAGGTGCTGCACCCGGTGCAGCGCTGCAGCCGCAGCTCACCTTCGAGGAGGCCTTCCCAGTAGGGCCGGTCGAGCCCGTCGGGAGCGGGCCCCCATGGTTCGGTCGTCGTCATGCGTTCGCGTCCGTTCCTGTCGGAAAGTTCTCGAGTTTCGCGGCCAGCCACCGTCCGTCGCGGAGTTCCCAGATGGAGCGCAGCCCGATCGAGCGGTCGCCCATGTCGTAGACGGTCTCGCCCACCATCAGGTCGCCCTCGGCACGCACGTCCCTGATCTCGAAACCCTGGGCGGCCGCGCGCGGGGCGTCGACGCCGTCGAAGACCTGCGGAATGTTCTCCTGCACCATGTCGGCCAGGGCGGCCTTCATGTTTCCGGCGACGACGTAGCCCACGTGCTGTTCGTACAGGGCGCGGAAGTCTTCGACAGACATTGTGAACTCCTCGCTTTCGTGACACGAGACCGTCGTGTCAGTGGCATTAACCTTATGTCTTTAGATAAAAGCCGTCAACGTCGGGCGAACCGGAACTGCCCGTCCTCCGAGACGACGACCTGCCTGCCTGCGACATCGTCCTCGACGAGACGCGCGAGATCGTCGGCGTCCGTGGTCGCGGCAAGCGTCCGCTCACCACCGGCGGTGCGGGCTGCGAGGAAACCGCGCTCCGGGGCGCCGTCGCGGCCGTACACCACGGTCCACGACTCCGCCGACGCCGTGCCCGCACAGGACAGCAGCGCCTTCGTCGTGGGGAGCGCGTCGACCTCGGCCTGCACATCCAGACGACGGAAGCCGCCGGCCGGCGGTTCGGACCGGTACACGCCCATGGCGTGCTTGGTCAGGTACCCGCTGTTGGCGGTGACCAGGCCGTACGAGCCGGGAGACTCGCGCAGCCGCGCCGCCATCGTCGCGATCGAGTGGCTGACGTAGTTGTTCCACGGTCCGCCGCCGAACGTCAGGCCACCGGTCACGGTGAGGGGCCGACCCGGGTCGTCCAGGGCGAGACCGAGTTCGTTCGCCGCGACCTGCACCGCCGAGGGGAAGCACGAGTACACGTCCACGTGCGCGACGTCGTCGAGCCCGATCCCCGCGAGCTCGAGGGCCCGCGCGCCCGCGATGCGGATCGCCGGGGACCGGTCGAGCGCACCGCGTTCGGCGATCGCATAGGTGTCGTGCGATTCGGTGCCGGACTGCGGAAAGACCCAGCACTCCTGCGGAATTCCGAGCCGGGTGGCGGTCTCCACCGAGCACAGCAGCAGCACCGCGCTCTGATCGACCATGTTGTTCGAGTTCAGCAGCTTCGTGTAGGGCGTGGAGATCATCCGGTTGTCGGGCGACGGGGTCGCGATCTCCGCGGCGGTGTACTCGCGCTGCACCCAGGCGTTCGGGTTCGTCGCCGCGATCTTGCTGAACCGCGACCACAACCCGCCGATGAAGTCCTGGTGCTCCGCGACCGAGCGCCCCGCCGACACGCGCAGCGCCTGCTCGAACAGCGGATAGACGTACGACGGCCGGTCCAGACCGATCCGGCGTTCGCTCTCGTCGGCCATCGGCACGTCGGTGACCATGATTTCGGCGGCCGGCACCGACTCGTCCTGCACCGTCCATTCCGGACGCTGCTTCTGCGCGCGCAACTTCGTTCGGGTGCGCCAGGATTCGGCACCACCGATGAGCACGACGTCGGCACGCCCTGCGGCGATGTCCTCGGCGGCACCGTTGACGAGGACCTGCGGCGTGCTGCCCCCGTTGCCCGAGTAACCGGTGTGCCGGACGGTCGCGCCGATGCGCTCCCCGACGAGCGCACCCGGATCCCGGTAGCGCCAGGACAGCAACCCGACCACACGGACCGAATCGACAAGCTCGAGCAGTCGCGCCGAACCGGCATCGTCGGCCGCCGCGCGCGCGGCACGCACCATCAGATCGACGGGTTCGATGCCACCGTCGCGCTCGTTGACCTGGCCGACGCCGACCAGGATGGGGGTTCTCGGATCCAGACTCACGACTGCACCGCCTCCAGAATGCGCTTACGGTTCTCCGGCTTCGGCCACCCACCGAGGATGAGGGTGGTGAGACACGTCGGCTTCCACTTGGTTTCGATCTCTTCGATGATCTTGTCCGCGGGACCGACGAGCGCGACGTCCTCGACCATCTCGGTGGGCACGGCCTGCGCGGCGAGATCGGCCCGCCCGCTCAGGTACAGCTCCTGGATCTCGGCACAGACCTCACCCCAGCCCATGCGCGCGAACACGTCGTTGTGGAAGTTCGCGCCCTTGGCGCCCATGCCGCCCGCGTACAGGGCGACCGTCGGCTTGAGCCGGGACGCGGCCTTCTCCACATCGTCGTTCTCGACGAGCCAGCACACGTTCGCGACCTCGAAGTCGTCGGCCGTGTGGCGTGCGCCTTCCCGGGCGAACCCCTCGGCGAGTGCCTTGCGGTAGAACTCGTCGCTCTTGGGCGAGAACCACAGCGGTGTCCAGCCGTCGGCGATCTCGGCGGCCAGCGCCACGTTCTTCGGTCCCTCGGCGCCCATGTAGACGGGAATGTCGTTGCGCAGCGGGTGCACGATCGACTTGAGCGGCTTCCCCAGTCCCGTTCCGCCTTGCAGGGGAAGCTGATAGTGCCGTCCCGAGTAGGTCACCGGTTCGTCCCGCGCCCACACCTGGCGCATGATCTCGATGTATTCGCGGGTGCGTTCGAGGGGCCGCGGGTACGGCTGCCCGTACCAGCCTTCGACGACCTGCGGTCCCGAGGCGCCGATACCGATGATCACGCGGCCGCCGCTGAGGTGGTCGAGGGTCTGCGCAGCCATCGCCAGCGCCGTCGGTGTGCGGGCGGACATCTGGCACACCGAGGTGCCCAGCTTGATCGTCGACGTCTGCGCGCCCCACCACGCCAGCGGCGTCAGCGCGTCGGACCCGTACGTTTCTGCGGTCCAGAAGCTGTCGACCCCGAGCGTCTCGGCCTCGGCGAGCATCCGCTCGACGTGCCGCGGCGGGCCCGACCCCCAATAACCTGCGGCGATTCCTACTCTCATGCTGCCTCGCTACTTCTGCTACGTGTGTTCTGGTCGAGCCGGCGTCGGCCGATGGTCAGTGGTTCCGGAACTCGGGGGGACGCTTCTCGAGGAAGGAGACGACGGCCTCCCTGTGGTCCCGGGTCAGCGAGCTGAGGATCTGGGTGCGGTTCTCGAGGTCGATCGCGGCACGCATGCTGGGCACCTCGAGGTTCGACCACATGACCTCCTTGGTCATCCACACCCCGAACGGGCTGTTCTGCGCGATGGCCTCGGCGGTGTCCAACGCGACGTCGAGCAGTGCGTCGGCAGGTTCGACGGACGAGACGAGGCCGATGCGTTCGGCCTCGCCGGCGTCGATCGAACGGCCGGTGAGCATGATCTGCGCGGCCCGGGAGAACCCGATCATGCGGGGCAGCAGCCAGCTCATGCCGATATCGCAATTGGACAGGCCGCGGCGGATGAACGCGGCGTGGAACACCGCGGATTCCGACGCGATACGAATGTCGGCCATCAGTGCGAGCGACATGCCGCCGCCCGCCGCAGCCCCGTTGACCGCGGCGATGACCGGCGGCCGCGCGCTGCGGAAGTCGTCGACGAGACCCGCGATGTGCTTCTGCACGCGCAGTCCGAGTTGCGCACGCCCCTCACCCTCCGTGGTGCCCGACGGCGTTCCGTATCCGCGCAGGTCCAGCCCGGCGCAGAAGGCCCGGCCTTCGCCGGTGAGGACGATCGCGCGGGTGGTCGAATCGTCGCGAACCTCGGCGAGCACCTCGTGCAACGCGTCGATGAGGTCGACGTTCATGGCATTCAGCTCGTCGGGGCGATTCAGCCGGATCACGAGCACACCTGGCCGCGGTCGCTCGGTCAGGATCGGTTTCACATCGGACATATGACTCTCCAAGGGACTGAGTGCTCGACACACGCAGGCTAATGGCTTTAGATTAAAAGCTCAAGGAAACCGCGCACGGACGACGACCGAAGGAGTCCCATGACGAACCTCGACGGCAAGGTAGCCCTGGTGACGGGTGCCGCCAGCGGAATCGGTGCGGCGACTGCGCACACGTTCGCCCAGCGCGGGGCCCGCGTGGTCGTCGCAGACATCGACGACGCACGCGGCGAGGCCGTCGCCTCCGCACTCGGCGACCGCGGCGTCTACCTGCACACCGATGTGCGCAACGAAGCCGAGGTGGAAGCCGCCGTCGCGCTCGCAGTCGACCGGTTCGGCCGGCTCGACTGCATGGTCAACAACGCGGGCCGCGTGGGAGCGTGGACGTTCCTCGAGGACACCACGCTCGAGGAGTGGGAGAACGGATTCGCGGTGCTGGCACGCAGCGTGTTCCTCGGGACCAAACACGCCGCACGGGTCATGCGCGAGCAGGGATCCGGCAGCATCATCAACGTCTCGAGCGTCGCGGGCGTCCGCACCGGGTTCGGTCCGCACCCCTACAGCGCAGCGAAAGCCGCTGTGCTGCAACTGACCCGAACCGCAGCAGTAGAGCTGGCCGAGTTCCGGATCCGCGTCAATGCTCTGGTCCCCGGCGGCGTCGCCACCCGCATCGTCGGCCACGGCGCCGGACTCGAGGACGACGCGCTCGATCGCAGTGTCGAGGCCGTGCGGCGCAGCCTGACGAACTTCCAGCCCATCCCCCGCGCGGGTGAACCCGAGGACCTCGCCCACGCCGCGGCGTTCCTCGCCTCCGACGACGCCGAGTTCGTGACGGGCCAGACCCTCGGGGTCGACGGCGGCCTGACCCTCGGCAAGAAGTGGCCGTCCAACTATCGAGAGGAAGCCCTCGCGGCGTCGTCGCGCGCCGCGACGGTCGGTGGATGACCGGATGACCGCGCGCCGGGTCCACACCTTCTGCCGCATCTGTGAACCGGGTTGCGGTCTCGTCGCCGATGTCGAGGACGATCGGGTCGTCCGGTTACAACCGGACCAGGACCATCCCGTCCACAAGGGCTTCTCCTGCCACAAAGGTGTGCACTATCTCCGGGTGCACGACGATCCGAACCGCCTCGACCGGCCACTCAGACGCACGAATCCACGCAGGACCGAGGCCGGCGACTTCGAACCGGTCGACTGGGACGATGCCGTCGGCGAGATCGCCGCCCGCCTCGAAGACATCCGCCGACGGCACGGACGCAACGCACTGGCGATCTACCAGGGCAACCCGTCGGCGTTCAACGGCACCTACTACGCCAACGCCGCGGCGCTCGCACGCGGATTCGACACCCGGATGCGCTTCAGCGCCGGCACCCAGGACACCTCCGCGAAATACGCTGCGAGCGAGGCGATCTACGGGGCATCGATGGCCCACCCGATCCCGGATCTGCTGCACACCGACTACTTCCTCTGCCTGGGCAGCAATCCTCAGGTCTCGCACATGACGCTGATGCACGTCTCGGACCCGATGGGGAAGATCAAGGCGGTGAAGCACCGGGGTGGGACCGTGCTCTTCGTCAACCCGCGGCGGATCGAGTCGTCGGGACCGGACACCGGCGACGTGCTGTTGATCAAACCGGACACCGATTTCTACTTCCTCGCGGCGATGCTGCACGAGATCGTCTTCCGGATCGGATACGACCGCACCGAGGTGGAGAAGTACGCACGCAACGTCGACGGACTGCTCGAATTCGTGCAGCGCTATCCGGCCGAGCGGGTGGCCGCGGTGACCGGCATCGAAGCCGACTCCATCAGGCAGGTCGCCGACGACTTCTGCGCCGCGCCCACGGCGAGCATCTATATGGCGACCGGCGTGAACCAAGGACGTCAGGGTGCGCTGGCGTACTGGATGCTCAACATGATCAGCTTGTTCTCCGGCAACCTCGGCAGGCGCGGCGGCAACATCTACTCGCGCGGCATGACCGACGTCGTGCAGAACTCGAAGCGCAGGCGCGAGGATCCGTTCTTCTCCAGCAGCCTCGGAGAGACCCGCACCGTCGGCGGGGATCTTCCCGCGGCGCGGCTCGCGGAGTACATCGAGAATCCGGACGATCCCATTCGGGCGTTGATCGTGATCTCCGGCAACCCGCTGTTGTCGGTGGGCGGCGAGCAAGAACTCCGCCGGGCTCTGGCGAGTGTCGAGCTGATCGTCACCATCGACCTGTATCGCACGGTCACCGGGGAGATCTCCGATTTCGTTCTGCCCGCCACCGACTGGCTCGAGCACGAGGACGTCAACTTCCTCAACACGATGGGCGTGGCCTTGGAGCCGTACGTGCAGTACACCCCCGCGGTGGTGCCTCCGAAGGGTGAACGTCGCGACGACTGGTGGATCCTGTCGCGGATCCAGCAGGAGATGGGGGTCACGACCCTGCTCGACGCCCCGGATCCCGATCCTCTCGCCGCGGCCGATGCAGCGATGCGCGATGCCGGTTTGAGCATCGAACTCCTGCAATCGATGCCGTGTCAGACGGCGGTGCTGCCCGAGGCGGTGCCGTCCCACGTGTTCACCATCGCGGTCCAGCACGACGACGGCCTGATCGATTGCTGCCCAACTATTTTCCGGCGCGCCTACCGCACCGCCGAGGACATCCTCGAGGAGCTGCGCGCCGAGAGCGCGGACCAGCTGAAGCTCGTCACCCGCCGCACCCCGTACATGGTGAACAGCTGGCTTCACAACCTTTCGATCTTGAAACAAGGTGTGCACCAGGATAATCCGCTGTGGATGAACCCCAAGGATGCGGAACGGCGCGATCTGGCCGAAGGCGATCACGTCACCGTCCACAACCGGTACGGCTCGATCGACGCCGTGCTGGAATACGACGACGGGCTGCGACCGGGCGTGGTGGCGATGACGCACGGCTGGGGCCAGCGCACCGCTCGCAGCCTCGACGTGGCGCGGCGTCACCCGGGCGTGAACGTGAACAACCTCTCCCCCACCGGAATCGGTGCGTACGACATCCTCAGCAATCAGTCGCACCTCACCGGAATCAACGTCGAGGTCACGCGGAGCGAGAGCAGCGCACCCGATAGACAAATCTAATCACTGTAGCTAATGTGGTCGGCGTCACTTCACGATCGGCCTCTCGCCCACCATCCCCCAACGCGAGGTTTCGCATGACCGAACGTACAACTGTGCCTGCAGACTCCCCTGCAGGCACCCATCCCGGACACTCCCGCGCGGACTCGCGACGCGCGAGCCGCGCCGCATTCGTCGGGACTCTGCTCGAGTACTACGACTTCAGCCTCTACGCCTCAGCAGCGTCGGTGGTCTTCGCCAGCGTGTTCTTCGCCGGCTCGAGCCCCCTCCTGGGAACGCTCCAGGCGGTCGGCACATTCGCCGTCGGATTCCTCGTCCGCCCGTTGGGCGGAGTGATCCTCGGCAGCCTCGGCGACCGCCTCGGTCGCAAGCGCATCCTCGTCTTCACCCTCGTTCTGATGGGTGTCGCCACCCTGCTCGTCGGTCTGCTGCCGAGCTACGCCCAGATCGGCTGGGTCGCACCGGCTCTGCTGGTGTTCCTGCGAATCCTGCAGGGCATCGGCGCCAGCGGTGAGTACGGCGGTGCGGCCCTGGTCGCCGTCGAGTTCTCACCCGAGAAGCAGAAGGGCCTGATGGGCTCGTTGCCCGGTATGGGCGCGGCGCTCGGCGGTGTGCTCGGAACGCTCTCGCTGCTCGTGGTGTCGTCGCTGATGTCCCAGGAAAACTTCCTCGCGTGGGGTTGGCGCATCCCGTTCCTGTGCAGCGTCGTGATCCTCGCCTACGGCCTGTGGCTTCGCCGCAGCCTGCCCGAGACACCCGCCTTCCGTGAGATCGAGGAGAGCGACACAGTCTCGAAACGTCCGCTCCTCGACGTTATCCGGCAGCAGCCGCGCGCCCTGCTGACCGTGCTCGTGATGACCATCGGCCAGACCGGCATCGGCTACTTCTACATCGTGTTCATGGGCACCTTCGGCAAGAACCAACTCGGCTACGGCGGCACCGAAGTCCTCGTCGGTCTCATCGCCGCGCAGCTCACGAACGCCGCTCTGATCCCGATGTTCGGCTCCCTGTCGGACCGGGTCGGGCGAGCGCCTGTGATCATGTTCGGCTTCCTCTACAGCGCCGCGTTCGCCTGGATCGGCATCTCGCTGCTGTCGGGCGTCGGCACTCCCCCGCTGCTGTACTGGGTGGTCATGGCCGCCGGCAACGGCATCGGCGTCGCCGCCATCTTCGGCCCGATGGGCGCATACGTCATCGAGCTGTTCCACACCCAGCACGCATACAGCGGGCTCGGTCTCGGCCGTGAGGCCGGCAATGCGCTGGGTGCGGCGGTCGTCCCGGTCATCGCGGTCGCGCTTGCCTTCGACGACACCACCGTCTGGCTCAGCCTCCTGGTCTGCGTCGTCTCACTGCTCGGCTTCGCGGCCACCTTCCTGTCCCGCAGCCGACGGTCCTCGGTCCGCACCCAGGACGACGCCGAGGCCCCGGTGTCGGTGTAACGCACGGTTCGAGGCGGGGCCCCGGTCGATACGACCGGGGCCTGTCCTCGTTTCGGCGTAGGCTCGCCGGTGCGGCCGGCTCCACGACGACACAAAAGAACTGCGACCCATGCCGATCGAATCGGCATGGGTCGCAGTGTGTTCGAGTTTCAGACGCCTACGGGGCCGCCCCGCCATACCCCGATCTCCTCGCCGGAGACGTCGGCGGCGTTGTCGCTCACCAGGAACGACACGGTCGAGGCGATCGACTCGGGCGGGATCGACGGCCAGTGCTTCGTCAGTGCTTCCACACCCGCTTCGCCGCCCGACGACACGATGTCGGTCGCGACGAACCCGGGCATCACACAGTTGACCGTGATGCCCCGCCGCGCCACCTCCTGGGCCATCGTCTTGGCCATGCCCACGAGACCCGCCTTCGCCGCGGAATAGGCGCTCATGCCGGGCGCGGGGCGACGACCACCCGACGGACTGTTGACGAAAACCACTCGGCCCCAGCCCGCTTCATACATGGCCGGGAGCGCGAAGTGCGTGCAGTAGAACGCCCCGTTGAGATTCACCGAGACGACCTCGTCGAATTCCTCGGGGCTCTGCTTCCGGGCTGCACCGGCCTTGTTCATCCCCGCGTTGTTGACGAGGACGGTCGGTGCACCCAACTGCGCGGTCGCGTCGGCGATGAGCCGTTCGGCGTCGGCAGCCTTGGAGATGTCGGCCTGTATCGCCACGGCCCGTCCGCCGTCCGCGACGATCTTCGCGACGACGTCCTCGGCGTCGCGCGCACTGCGCGAATAGTTGACCGCGACGGCGAATCCGTCGGCGGCGAGGCGTCGCGAGACTGCAGCACCGATACCGCGACCGCCGCCGGTGACGACGGCAACTCTCTGCGAGTCCACTACTCGATCACCGGACCTTCTCGTAGTTGTCGGGCACGTCCGCGAAGGTATCGCGCAGCTCTCGCTTGGCGATCTTCCCGCTGGCCATCCGGGGCAGCGGTTCGTCCAGGAACACGACGTAGCGCGGCACCTTGTAGTCGGCCAGCCGGTCGTTGCAGAAGTCCACGACCTCGGATTCCTTCATCTCCGTGGTGGCCCTGACCAGCGCGGCCGGCGTCTCACCGAACTTGGCGTCGGGAACGCTGATCACGGCGACCTCTTCGACGCCGGGGATCTGGTTGATGACGGACTCGATCTCGGCGGGCGAGATGTTCAGGCCACCGGAGATGATCATGTCCTTGAGACGATCGACGTACGTGAGGTAGCCGTTCTCGTCGAGCTTGCCGAGATCGCCGGTCTGGAGCCAGCCGTCGACGAGGGCGGCGCGGGTGGCCTCCTCGTTGCGCCAGTACCCCGGCATCATGCCCGGCCCGCGCAGCAGGATCTGCCCGGTTTCGTTGGGCTGGAGGTCGTTTCCTTCGGCGTCGACGACCCGGATCTTCGTGAAGATCCCGCCCCAGCCGCACTTGTCGGGATGCTCGGCAGCCTCCTCTCGGGGCATCGCCGTCGCCGAACCGCCGATCTCGGTCTGACCGTAGATCTGCCGCAGCGCCACTCCCTGCTCCTGCCACTTGCCGAGCAGGTCGACCGGGACGCGGGCGCCACCGACGTGCGCGGTGATCATGTGACTCAGGTCGGCCTCGGCGAATCCGGGCACCTTCGCGATCTGCTCGAACAGGATGGGCGGCCCGGTGAGGGTGTTGGCCTTGTCCTCGGACAACACCTTCAGCGCCTTCGCCGGATCGAATCCGGGCTGCAGGAACAGGGTTCCGCCCTGCAGGACGACGCGCGAAATGCCCCAGATGATCCCGGCGGCGGTGAAGAGCGGCAGCACCAGCAGCGGCCGCAGGCCGTTGGGCTGGATGGGCTCCATGAGCGACCACTCGTGCATCTCGCCGGCGATCGTGGCGTGGGTGAAGATCACGCCCTTGGGTCGTCCGGTGGTGCCGCTGGTGAACACGATGGCGGTGGGGGTATCGAGATCGACGACCGGCGTGCGGTACCGCTCGTGTCCACCCCCGCGCAACGGGCGAACATCCTTCTCGAACACCGCGATCGAGAACGTGTTGCGCGCCTGCTGCACCTCTTCGAGGCGAGGAAGCAGCGCTTCGTCGCAGTAGACGACAGTGGGCTCGCAGTCCTCCACGAGGGTGGTGAGCTCACCCGCCAGCATGCGCTGGTTGAACCCCACCGAGATGGCACCGACCTTCATCGCGCCGAGCGACGCCACGGCCCACTCGAGGCTGTTGACGCCGAGGAAACTCACCCGATCGCCGGGGACTACGCCGCGGGACGCGAGGTCGTGCGCGACCCCGTCCGCCCAGGTGGACAATTCCGCGTAGGTGACGACGTCGCCGTCGAAGTCGATCGCCGCCAGATCCGGCTTCGACCGAGCCCAGTAGGTCAAAGCATCTACCACGGTGCCGCTCATGCAAACCTCCAAGATGTATGCGTCGATCGCGGGACCCGACCCGGTGAGACGTAGGTCACATCCGCGCGTTAAATCTAATGTTTGTTGTTTATTGGGGCAAGTCTCACCTGCCGCCCGGACCGCCCGCCACCGAGAGCATCGACTCGACGTCGACCAGCTTCTGCCGGGCACGGCCGAGCCGTCGCCCCTCGACGCGTTCGTGCCGGTCGATGCGCCTCCAGCCGTCGACTTCGATGGCCGTCGGGCAACGGCTCTCGACCAGCGACGCCAGCTCGTCACGTGCCCGGCTCGGCCGAGGAAGCAGCGCACGCGAGTGATCGGCGACCACAGCCTCGACCGTTTCCGCGGCACAGTACCGGTTGGTGCCGATGACCCCCGTCGGACCCCGTTTGATCCAGCCGGCGACGTACAGGCCCGGCACCGGACGGTCGCCGGCCGGATCGATCACCCGACCGGCGACGTTGGGCACCGTCCCGCGCTCGTCGTCGAACGGAAGACCCGGAAGCGGGCGGCCACGGTAGCCCACGGCACGCACCACCAGCGAGGCCTCGAGGTCGGCCTCGGTCCCCTCCCGTCCGTACGGCGCGATCCGGATGCCCTCGACGCCGTCGCCGCCGAGAATCTCGACCGGCGCTCCGTGGAATCGCAGCGTGATCCGCCGGCGGCCCTGCCGCGGAACCCGTCGCGCATACTCCGCGATCGTCCGAAGCTTGACCGACGCGCCCTCGGGTGCCTCGTACCCTCCGTGCACGGTGACGTCGACCTCCGGCAGCGACCCCAGCGCGAGCAGCTCGGGGGTCGTGAACGCCGCGTGTTCGGGACCGCGGCGACCGAGCACCACCACTTCCTCGATCGCGCTGTGCCGCAGCGCTTCCAGTGCGTGCTCGGCGATGTCACCCGGCACGAGGCGTTCCGGATCGCGTGCCAGGATGCGCGCCACGTCCAGCGCGACGTTGCCGTTGCCGACCACGACGGCCCGGCGTCCCGACAGGTCGAACGTGCGGTCTGCGTGGTCCGGATGCCCGTTGTACCAGGCGACGAATTCCCGTGCGGCCACACTGCCCGGCAGGTCCTCGCCCGGAATTCCGAGCTTCCGGTCGCCGGACGCTCCGCTCGCGTGGATCACCGCATGGTGATGGTCGAGCAATTCGTCGACGCCGATGTCGCGGCCGATCTCCACACCGAAGAAGGCGTGGAACCCGGTGCGGCCGGCGGTACGGGCGAACACCCGCTCCACCGCCTTCGTCGTCTGGTGGTCCGGGGCCACCCCGTAGCGGACGAGCCCGCCGGCAACGGGGAGCCGTTCGAACATGGAGACCTCGACGTCGACGTCGCGCCGCTTCAGCAGCTCCTCGGCCGCGTAGAAGGCCGAGGGTCCGGACCCCACGATCGCCACCCGCAGCGGACCCGGCCGGTCGGTTGCGGTGGCGGGTTCCGCCGGCACCTCTCGGGGGCCGGACGCGGTCGGGTTGTCCGCGAAGTACGAGGCATTGAGTTCCCGGTAGATCTCGGTCTCGGCCGTGAGGTCACTGTCGGGAACGATCGCGTCCACCGGGCACACGTCGGCACAGGCGCCGCAGTCGATGCAGGCATCGGGGTCGATGTAGAGCATCTCGGTGCGGGCGTACTGCGCTTCGTCGGGGGTCGGGTGGATGCAGTTCACCGGGCACACCGCGACACACGTCGCGTCGTTGCAGCAGGATTGGGTCACTACGTATGTCATGGCCACTCCGGTTGTTCGTTGAATTGCGGACCCGGCTCGGGCGGGAGGAAACGGTCGCCGTAGCGATCGGCGAGTTCGTGCGCGCGGGCCGTGAACCCGTCGACGCCCCCTGGATAGGCGCGGGCGAACGAGACGACCCCGCCCGTGTGTGCGGGAAACCCGATGCCGAGCACCGAACCGCTGTCCGCGTCGGCGGCGGAAGCGACGACACCCTCGGCGAGACACCGCAACGCTTCGACGACCTCGACGAAGAGCAACCGGTCGCACATGTCGTCGATCGAGATCTGCTTCACCGGACCGAACGACTCGCGAAGACCGGGCCACAACCCGATGCGCGCGCCGTCGGCGTCGTAGTCGTAGAACCCGCGGCCCACCGATCTGCCGCCGCGGTCGTGGTCGTCGATCATGCGTGCCCGGACCCGGTCCGCACGGGTGCCGTGCCATGTGCCGCCCGCGTCCTCGACGGCGATCCGGTTCTCGCGCTGCACGTCCCGGTTGAGCGTCAGCGAGATCTCGTCGAGCAGTTGCAGCGGTGGGACCGGGTATCCGGCGTCGGTCGCCGCGCGTTCGACGACGCCCGGATCGATTCCTTCCCCGACCGCGATCATCGCCTCGTCGAGGTAGCGTTCCATCACCCGGCTGGTGAAAAATCCCCGGCTGTCGCGCACCACGATGGGTGTCTTCCCCAGCTGCCGCGCGTAGGCCAGCGCGCTGGCGAGGGCGCTCTCGGCGGTGCGCGCGCCGACCACGGTTTCCACCAGGGCCATCCGGTCGACCGGGGAGAAGAAGTGCATCCCCACGAAACGCTCCGGGCGCGCCAGCGCCGACCCGATGGTGGTGATCGGCAGGGTCGAGGTCGTAGAGGCGAGCACGACGTCCGGCGCGGTGACCGATTCGACCGCCCGCAGGACCTGCTGTTTGACCGCGACGTTCTCGGCGACCGCTTCGACGACGAGCGCCGCCTGCGCCAGATCCTCGGCGCGTGCGGTGGGCCGGATGCGGTCGAGCAGTGCCTGCGACACGGCTTCGCTCGTCGTGCCCGCACGGAGGGCACGTTCTTCCCGTCGCGTGGCATACGACTTGCCCCTGCGTGCGCCGTCGTGCGTCCGCGCGAACAGGACCACGTCGGCTCCCGCCCTCGCGCACGTGTAGGCAAGGGCGGCCCCGATCATCCCCGCCCCGACGACTCCGATCGTGGTGCCCGCCAGGGTCCCCGGCTCCGCGGTCATGCCGGCACGCTCTCGATGCGGGCGACGTCGACGGCGAATCCGTTGAAGATCGGGGTACCCGTCAACGGCTCGACCACCATGTCGTCGACCAGGGCGTTGACGTTGGCGCCGGGCGCCGCGGCCGAGCGGGTGGTGCGCAGCCCCGCACCGTCGTGTCCCCACCCGTGCGGGTGACTGACCACGCCCTGCCGCATCGAGTCGGTGACGTGCAGTTCCGCGACGATCGATGCGGTCTTCGACGTGACGCGCACCGTATCGCCGTCGACGAGGTCGCGCGCCGCCGCGTCGACCGGGCTCATGAACAGGGCGCACTGCCCCGAATCCGGTTGGGGCAGCGCATTGTGCAGCCAGGAGTTCATGCCGCGGCGCTGACGCCGGTTGATGAGGACCAGGTCGGGGACGGGTTGCTCGAGCGCATCGCGCAGGCGGGACAGATCGGCCACCAACTCGTCCGGGGCAAGGTCGATCCGGCCGTTCGGCGTCCGCAACACCTCGGGTACCCGCGGTTCCAGAGGCCCGTAGTCGACGCCGTTGGGGTTGCGCTCGAGCAGTTCGAGGGTCAGGCCGCCGGGCACGGCGCCGAACCGGTCACCGTACGGGCCGCTGCGCAGCCGCAGATCGAGCAGCCGTTCGGGGCCGGTGCGATCGCCGGTGGCCCGGACCACGTCGTCGAGATCGCGGCCGGCGAGTCTCGCGGCGCGTCGGATCGCGGTGGCGGCGACCTCCTCGTCGAGCTCGGCGATCGGGCGGTCGGGTTCGCCCCTCACGATTGCCGTGAGCCGCAACAGAATCTGCCATTCGGGCATCTGTCCCGGGCCGGGCTCGAGCAGAGGCGCCGAATAGCGGGCCACGTTGCGCACCTGGAAGTGAGTGATCGCAAGGTCGTGGTGTCCGCGGGTGGTCAGCGGCGGGGGCGGCAGGATGACATCGGCGTGCCGGGTCGTCTCGTTGAGATAGCCGTCGATGCACACCATGAAGTCGAGGTCGGCCAGCGCAGCCTCGACGGCTCGGCTGTTCGGGAGTGACCGGGCCGGGTTGCCGGAGATCGTGATCAGGCCGCGCACCTGTCCCGGCCCGGGGGTGAGGATCTCCTCGGCGAAACACACCGCGGGAATCTCCCCCATCGCCTCCGGCATGCCGCGCACTCGCGATCGCCATCGATCGAAGACACGTGGTGCCTTCGGGTTTGCGGGCCACGTGGTGGGTCCGCCGGCGGGCGGGACCGGGAACATCGCTCCGCCCGGCCGATCGAGATTGCCCGTCACGACGTTGAGAACTTCGATCATCCAGTTCGCGATACTGCCGAACTCCTGTGTGCACGAACCCATTCGGGAATGCGCAACGGCGGCGTCCGCAGCCGCGAACTCGCGGGCGACCCGGCGGATCTCGTCGGCGTCGAGTCCGCAGATTCCCGCGACCGCTTCGGGGGTGAAGGGCTCGGCGAGACGGAGGACGTCGTCGATGCCGTCGGTGTATTCGCTCAGGCGGCCGGGAGCGGCGAGACCTTCCGCGGCGATCACCGACACGAGCGCGAGCAGGAAGAAGGCGTCGGTTCCGGGCCGGATGGCAAGGTGGCGGTCGGCGATCTCCGCCGTGCGGGTGCGTGCCGGATCGACCACCACCAGCGTGCCGCCGCGCGCACGCAAGGCGTCGAGCCGCTTGCCGATGCCGGGCGCTGTGATCGTACTTCCGTTCGATACAAGCGGATTCGAACCGAGGATCAACAGGTAGGACGTGTGGTCGATGTCGGGGACCGGCATCCCCAGTCCGGTTCCGTAGAGCAGCATGTTCGCGTAGTTCTTCGGCAGGGTGTCGATGCTCGCGGGCGAGTAGACGTTGCGGGTGCCGATGGCAGCGATCAGCGGGTGCGCGTACAGCGACGGGTCGAGGTGGTGGGCGGCAGGGTTGCCCGAGTACACGGCACAGCTGTTCGGGTCCGCCGCGATGATCGGAGGCAGTCGTCGGCCGATCTCGGCGAAGGCTTCGTCCCACGTCGCCTCGCGGAAGCCGTCCCCGTCGCGGATCAGGGGCGTACGGATGACGTCGGGGTCGTTCTCCAGCCGCGCGAGGCCCAGTCCCTTGGCGCAACTGTGTCCGGCGCTGAACACGTCGTCGGGGTTGGACGTCACCGACGTCACGGTGCGTCCGTCCAGTTCGAACAGCAATCCGCACGTGGCTTCGCACAACGGGCAGATGCGTACCCCGACGGTCTTGTCAGCGAGCACTTGCACACACCTCACGTTCGATGGTCACGGGTACTGCGGTCAGTCTGGGCATTGCGTTGATGGTCTGGACCCGGTCGTAGCCGGTCAGGTCGTTCACGTTGCTCCCGGCGACCCGAGGGTCCGCCTCGGTGTCGGAACCACCCCAACAATGGGTCATCGACACCGTGCCCGGGCCGACGCTCGGGTCGGTATGTGCGACGGCCCGGATCCGTCCGTGGGCCGAGCGGATCCGGACGATGTCGCCGTGTTCGATGCCCAGTCGCTGCATGTCCTCCGGATTCACGCCTGCGGGGTTGTACCCGTGGCGTGGTAACCCGCCGATCTCCCGGCCCAGCGAGTTCATCAACTCCCGCATTCGCCGCACCGTCAGGCGCATCGGAAACTCGTTGATCCGGATCGATTCGCCGAGTGCAGCGGCGATTTCCCCGGCGACGTCGTCCGGGCACAACGAAAGACGATGCCCTGCTGCGTCTTCGGACGGTGGTCCCACCACCTTGTCGTCGGGAGGCGCAAGCATGCCACGCGGCGCCTTCTTCAACTCGTCCACGGGAATGCGCCCGCGCTCGGCGAACATCGCGAGCAGTTCCTCCGAGGGCGGCGGTCCAGCCGGATCCAGCACGCGCCCGGCGAACTTGATCGACCGACCGGACGCGGCGGCGAGACGGAAGTAGAACTCCCAGTCCTCGATCACGCCTTCCGGCGGCGCCACGATCCGCGGGGTGTACTGCGCGAAGGGCCGCGCGAAGAAGAACTCCATCAACAGCGTGTGGTCGGGACGCTCGTATGCCATCGTCGGCGCGATCACGAAGTCGGCGAGCCGCGCGGTATCCGACATGCGGGTGTCGACACACACCAGCAGGTCCAGCGCACGCAGTGCCCGTTCGGCTTTCACCCGGTCCGGCAGTGCCCGTGCGGGATTGCCTCCCGAAACCACCAGGGCACGCACCCGGTCGGGGCCGGGCTCGAGGATCTCGTCCGCGAGAATCCCGGACGGCAGTTCCCCGTTCATCGTTCCGATTCCGCCGATGCGGCTGCGGAACCCGGACTCCCAGGTACGAGCTGCAGGACGAACCTCGGCGCGCAACGGGACGTCCCGCGCGAGCACGTTGTGGTTGGGTGTCATCTCACCTTCGCGCAGGTACCGGCCGCAGACGACGTTCAGGCACGCCACGAGATGCTCAGCGAGGTTGGAATGGGGGCCCATGCACACCCCGGTGCCCGTCGTCGCCATGCCCCGGGGTCCCGCCGCGAACAGCCTGGCTGCCCGGATCACGTCGACGGCGGGAACACCCGTTGCTTCCTCGGTGCGCTCGGGAGTGGCCGGCGCGACCGCGGCGGCGAGGGCGTCGAGGCCGTCCGCGAAGCGGTCGCAGAACTCCCGGTCGTGGCGGCCTTCGGACAGGATCACGTGCAGCAATCCGGCGAACAGCACGGCGTCGGTCCCGGGCCGCAGCTGCAGGTGCAGATCGGCGCGAACTGCGGTCTCGGTGCGTCGCGGATCGACGACGATGAGCTTCAGTCCGCGGGCCCGCGCGTCGCGGATCGAGACCGACGGGTTGCGGGTGATCGCGCCGTCGCCGTCGCCTCCGTTGAGGGAGACCATCGGGTTCGTGCCCGCGAGCAGCCACACGTCCGCCGTGTCGAAGCGCTGTCTTCCACCGAGGTACTCCCCCATCCGCGCCTGCACGACCCACTTGGCGGACTGGTCGATCGTCATGGTCGAGAAAAGTTTGGGAGATCCGGTGGTGCGGAACCACGCTCGCGCCATCGGTCCGGTCAGCGCTGCGAAGTTCTGCTGGGTGCCCATGAAGAGACCGAGCGAGTCCGGGCCGTACTCACCGGTGATCGCGGCGATCCGCTCGGCGATCTCCGCGATCGCGGTATCCACCGGAACGGGCTCGTAGTCGCCGTTGCGGGTTCGGCGCATCGATGTGGTGAGCCGGTCCGGGCCCTGGAGGAAATCGCCGCCCCGACGGCCCTTCGGGCACGAGTAGCCGCCGGACAGCGGGTGCAGGCCGTCGCCGACGATGCCGACGATGCGGTCGCCGTCGACCTCCACCCGCACCCCGCACGACGCGGGGCACAGACGGCAATAGGACAACTTCACCGGCATCGGCTGCTCCCTCCGCGGTTTCGGGCAGAGACAATCGCCCTGCAAAGACGTGAGCACCACCACAATGGGCTTAATCTAACATCTGTAGTTAAACACTGCAAAAGGCGTCGGGCGGGCAACGTCGTCGTCGAGACTGTACAAGGCCGTTCACCGACAACGTGATGTCGGTGAACGGCCTTGTGGTCCAGTTCTATTCGGCTTCGACCAGGCTTGGAGTTGCGGCCGCCGCGACGCTGTCGTCACGCCCTGGTCGCCGACTTCGGAGCGCCAGGACGCCGAGCGTCACCACAGCCAGCAGCGTCGGCACGATCGTGAGCAGGAAGATGCTCTTGGCATCCAACCCGGCCGCGATGAGCAGCGCACCGATCGCCGGCCCCGCGATCGAACCGACTCGTCCGATGCCCATCGCCCAGCCGACACCCGTTGCGCGGACCGCGACGGGATACACCGTTGCCGCGATCGCGATGATGCCTGCCGAACTTCCCGACATGCCGAACCCGACGAAGAAGACCGCCACCAGGAGAAGCCATCCGCTGCCGAGCAGCAATGCGACCGCTGCGGTGAACACGGCGCCGAGGGTGTAGCCGGCCATCACGACGACGAATCCGTTGCCGATCCGGTCGGTGATCCGCCCGAACGTCAGCGCACCGGTCATCCCACCGAGATTGAACAGCGACGCCGCCACGAGCGCGGTCGATGCACTCCGGCCGCCCTCCCCGAACAGGGTCGGCATCCAGCTGAGCAGGAAGTAGATGACCAGGAAGTTGATGACGAACACGCCCCACAGCAGGACCGTGTCGGCCGCGCGGCCGGAGCGGAACAGGGCGCCCACCGGCGACTTCGTCGCGACCGCCGCGTCCTGGGTGAACCGGGTCGCGGCGTCGATACGCGCCTCGGGTGCGATCTCGCCGACGATCTGCACGGCCTCCTCGTGGCGCCCGCGGGCCACCAGGAACTTCACGGATTCCGGCAGCCATCGCAGGGCCGCGACCACCAGGATCAACGGCAGCACACCACCGAGGACGAACAGCGACTGCCAACCGAACCTGGGGATGAGGAGTGCAGCGCCGAAGCCACCGATGAACCCACCCAGCGACATGCCCGCGATCGTCACCGTCACCATCGTCGCGCGGATCCGTGCAGGGCTGTATTCACTCACCATGGCAACAAGATTCGGTGTCACTCCACCGAGCCCGAGGCCCGCGATCACCCGCAGCACGATCAGCGCCGGCATCGAGGTCACCACCGCAGTGGCCAGCGTGAACACCGCGAAGATGACGGTGCACACAATGATGATCTTGCGCCGACCGTAGCGGTCGGCCAGCGGGCCGAACAACAGACTGCCCACCACCATCGCGCCTGTGCTCAGCGCGAGCGCGAAGCCGAACGATGCCGGTGCGATGTCCCAGTCCTTGGAGATCGCCGGAATGACGAACCCGATGAGTTGCGCGTCGATGCCGTCCAGGATCGCGAGACCCAGGCACAGCGCCAGCACACGCTTCTGCAGGGACGACAGAGACGAACGGTCGATGAGCGCGGTGATGTCCACATCGCGAGTACCGCTCACGTGCGTGTCCTCTCGGAGAAGGGATGGAGCTCAGGACCGGGACGTGGCAGCGTCCGCGGTGGATACATCCTTGGGCACCGGGATGGCGTCGACCGGCGGCGTCTGGAATCGCTCCCGCAGAACAGCTTTCGCCAACTTGCCGGAGAAGGTGCGGGGCAGCGGCTCGTCGAGGGCCACCGCGTGCACCGGTCGCTTGAACTTGGCGAGGTTGCCGCTCGACACCGAGGTGATGTCGCGGACGATCTCCTCCGCCGGACGTTCGCTGTGGAAGACGACCATGGGAACCTCACCCCACCGGTCGTCCTTGACGCCGATCACGGCGAGATCGACCAACCCCTCGATGCCGTGCAGCACCTTCTCGATCTCGGCCGGGTACACGTTCAGGCCGCCGGAGATGAGCATGTCCTTGCTGCGATCGACCACCTTGAGGAAGCCCTCCTCATCCTGCAGGCCGAGGTCGCCGGTGTGCAGCCAGCCGTCGACGAGCGTCGCCGCCGTGGCCTCCGGCTTGTTCCAGTACTCGCGCATGACGTGCTCACCGCGCACCAGGATCTCGCCCACCTGGTGCGGCTCGGCGAATCCACCGTTCTCGCCCGCGATGCGCAGCTGCGTTCCGGCCAGGGCCAGCCCGGCAAATCCCGGACGGGTCCGAGCATCCTCGTAGTTCAGCGTCGATGCCATGCCCGACGCCTCGGTCAGTCCGTACGCCTGCGTCATCGGAACGCCACGACTCTGGTAGAAGTCGAGCAGGTCCAGGCTGATCGGTGCGCCGCCCGCACCGGCGAACGTGAACTTCGCGAGCTTGCGCCTGCCGAAGCCGGGCAGCTGCGTCATGCGCTCCCAGATGACCGGGACGGTGGTGGTCGCGGTGATCTGTTCGCGCTCGAACGTGTCGAGGGCGATCGCCGGGTCGAACTCACGCAGCAGCACCATGGTGGATCCGGGCAGCACCACGAGCTGCGCGAAGATGGACAACACCGAACCGGTGTAGACCAGCGGAGCCGAACACATGACGCGGTCACGACCGGAGATGCCATGGCTGAGCACCTGCGCGATACCTGGGGCGAGCGCATTGCGGTGCGTGATGAGCGCGCCCTTCTGGACCCCGGTCGTGCCCGACGTGTAGCAGATGAACGCCGGATCCGAGGGGTGGATCTCCACGGTGGGAGCCTCACCGGGTTCGAGCAGATCGCTGTACGGCCGATGATCGGTCCCACCGATCGCGAAGATCTCGAAATCGGTTTCCGATGCTGCGACTTCGAGCAGGGGTGCAAGCTCGTTCTCGACGATCACCACACGCGGTGACGAGTCGGCGATCATCGGCGCCAACTCCTTGCCGACCAACCGGAAGTTGAGCGGGACGCTGATCGCTCCGAGCTTGAGCGTAGCCAGAACGACGTGTGCCAGCTCGGGACGGTTGAGCATCATCACGGCGACACGATCGCCCTTGCGCACGCCACGGGCTGCGAGCCCCCGCGCAAGCGAGTCGGTGACCGCATCCACCTCGGCCCAGGTCTGGGAAGTGTCCCCGAAGACGATCGCTTGCTGGGTGGGACGAGTCTTGCCCCAGTATCGAACCAGATCGGCCAGATTCATTCTGTCTCCTCGTGCCGGCCGTGGCGGCGTAGCCCGCTCTCGCTCACGACTGTCGAAATGTGCGGCTCCTGCCGAGCCTGTCCACCCGTCCAAGATCCCCGGGCGCGGGATGCACACTCACCGAGAGTGTGAGCGCGGTCACCGGGGACGGGACGAATCTAACATGCGTAGGTAAACGGTACAACCGAATCTGCCGGGCATTTTCTCGGCTAACCGCGAGCGGCCGCGCTCCTGCCGGACGGATCGCCGGAACCGTCGTGGCACGACAGGCCGGCGAGCACCTCGTCGGTGTCCGCGCCGAACTTCGGAGGCAGTGCCGGCGCGAATTCCTCCCCGGACACCCGGATCGGGCTCGCAACGAATTCGAGTTCACCCACGCCCTCGTACTCGACGCGGTAGGTGTTGGAACGGCTGGCGAAGTGCGGATCGGCGATCATGTCGCTGACCGAATTGACTGGCCCACCTGCGATCTCGTGCTCGAGGAACAGCGCGAGCCATTCGTCGCGCGTGCGCTGCAGGAAGATCTCCCGAAGCTCCCGGTACACGTGATCAGCGCGCGCCGACGCCTCGGCATCGGTACTCACGAGATCTATCTCCAGCAGATCCGGGCGGTCCACCGCGAGACAGAAGTTGCGCCAGAACTTCTCGACGTGCGAACCGAACAGCATGGCTTCGCCGTCCTTCGTCCGGTACGCCTCGAGACGCGGCCAGTCGGGCAGGCGCCCGTCCGGCAGCCAGGTGGGACGCGGGATCGACCGGTCCTTGTTGAGTTCGGCATCGATCAGATCGGGCATCCACGCTGCGGCGACGTCGATTCCCGCCACCTCGAGCCGGCAGCCCTCCCCGGTGCGGCCCGCCCGGTGTACCGCGGCCAGCAGGCCCATCGCGCCGTACGCACCGAGCGCGTACATCGCCATCGGTGGCGTTGTCCCACCGGCGATCCCGTCGATCGGCGGCTCCTCGGGCGTGCGAACCTCACGGAGCCCCGCATAGGCGTCGAACACCGGCCCGCCGGTGCCGAGTTGGCTGTACGGGCCGTCCGACCCCATGCCCGACACCGTGCAGAAGACGATCCTCGGATTCACCTGTCGCAGTCGGTCGTATCCGACGCCGAGCCAATCCAGGTAGCCGCCGCGCATACCTTCGACGACGGCATCGCACGTGCGGGCGAGTTCCAGGAATGTGCGTTTTCCCTCGTCGGTGCGCAGATCGAGCGCCACGCTCTTCTTCCCGCGGTTCCACCGCAGATGCATGAACGAGGGTCCGTCCTCGTCACCGATCGCGCGGCTGCCGCCCACCCGCACCGGATCTCCCAGCGGACCCGACTCGATCTTGATGACTTCGGCTCCCAGATCGGCGAGGTGACCGCCGACCGACGAAGGTGCCAATTGTGCGACCTCGAGGATGCGCATTCCCTCGAGGAGGGAGTATCCGCTCATTCCGTGCCTCTTTCGGAAATATTCAGTGTCTGTTCGGGTTTCAACTCGACCCACAGGCCGTCGGCCTCTGCGACCAGTGTGTCGCCGTGGTACATGGCTCCGCGCATGAACCGCTTGCGACCGTCCTGTCGCACGAATTCCGCCTCCACCCGCAGTTCGACGTGGAGCGGAGCAGGCGTCCGGAAGTCCACATGGAGATAAGCCGTGCGAGCCCACGGACGCCCGAAACCGTTCGCGAGCCGAGCCATGATCTCGTCGAAGATCAGCGGCGTGACACCGCCGTTCATCGCGTAGCGGCCGGAATGGAAGCGGCCGACCGTGACCCGTCCCCGAGCGGTCGTTTCCGTCACCTCGTCGAGGTGCAACGGGGGCGCAAGGGCCTGGCCTCGTCCGGCCAGATCCCATCGACGGCCCGGGATCTGGTCGTCCTCGCCGACCTCGTGCTCCTCCAATTCCGTTGCCACGGAACGGATTTTCCCGGCGATGGCCGATGCGGTCGCGGGGTCGGGACGCGATCGCGTGAAAGCCTCCTGCACCGCACGCACTGCGGCGACCAACTCGGCGAACTCGTCGTCGGCCTCGGCCGTCGGGGTGAACGGATCATCCCAGTTCGGGTCCCAGACATCTATCGATGAACTCGCACGATTCAGAACGTCCATGATGCCCCCTCTCACACGGTTTCCTCACGGGCACCGAAGAATTCCGTGAACATGTCGCCGACGGCGCGCGGCCGCAAGGTGGTGCGCGCGACCGTGTTCTCGCGGTCGTAGCGACTGCGCAGATCGCGTCCGTGTCCGGCGAGCAGGAGCGATTTGATTTCCCTGATCGCCTCGGGCGGTTGCGCCGCTATCTGCGCTGCCGCCTCCAACGCGGCCTCGAGCACGTCGCCGTCCCTCGCGTAGCGAGTGAGCAGGCCGATGCGGTAGGCCTCGTCACCGGCGACCGCGCGCGACGTCATGAGCAGATCTCGCGTCTGCCCCGCTCCGATCAACGTGTCGAGAATCCACGTCAGGTTCGCGCCACCGTATTTGGCCGCGGTCACGGTGAACCGCGTCGACGCGCCACCGACCCGCAGGTCGGAGCACGCCGCGAGCAGGGTTCCCCCGCCGTACGAGATGCCTTGAACTGCAGCGATCGTAGGTTTGGGGAATTCGAGGTATCGCCACAGCAATTCCTCGCGCTCGAGCATCGCCTCCAGGTTCTCCTTCGACGACAGCGCGGCGAGTTCCTTCAGGTCGTACCCCGCCGAGAAGGCACGATCACCCGCCCCCGCGATCACGACGACCCGGACGGCGTCGTCGCCTGCGGCCCGCGTGAGTGCCGCGTCGAGTGCTCGTTGCATCGACAGGGAGATCGCGTTGTGCGCCTCCGGACGATTCAGCGTCAGCTGCAGTACGCCCGGCCCGGGCGGCGACTCGAGTAGCTCGCTCGTGGTCATGCCGCCCGTGGTCATGCCTTGGCGCCGGCGTTCTTCCGGCGCTCCTCCGCCATCGCGGCGGCATCGCTCATGATCATCTTGTGGAACACCTGTCCCGGAAGCTCGTTCCGCCCGTAGATCAGTTCGTCCACCTGCCCGTGCGAGACATTGTCGGCGATGGTCTTGGTCACGAACCAGTCCTCCGCGTGGAGCGTCTCCATGAGCAGTTCCCAGTTCTTCTCCAGGACCCGCTTCTCACGAGGAGTGGTGGGCTCGGACGGCGAGAGCAGCCGGATCGTGCAGTACGACACGTTGGGATCGTCCACGTCGGGGACGATGGTCCAGATCTCGAAGTGGTTCGGCTCGGTGACGAGCATCGTGCCGGGATAGATCGTGTAGTTGGCGAGCGAGTAGTCGCGCACGTCGAACGAATCCGGATCGGCGTCGCGTACGTCGGTAATCGACCTGCGCGCCACCACGATTCGCCACGAACGGTCGACGAGATCGAACGCGGTGATGTTGCCCTCGAGGTAGTTGCACACCGTCTTGGTGTGCAACTGGCACAGGTGGTACGAGTCCTGCACCCCGTCCACCGCGATCTTCCAGTTCATGTCGAGCTTCCAGGTCTCCTTGCGGACCTGGAACGAGTCCCCGATACCGGTATCCGCGACCTCGGCGTCGTGCTTGTCTCCGAGTACCTGGGCGATGTCCAGGTCGGCCCCGACCGTCGGCACGACCCAGACGAGACCGTGCCGCACCTCGCACGGAAACTCCACCAGACCGTATTGCGAGCGATCCATCCCCTCGAAGCCCTCGGCGTGCGGCAGGCCGCGCAGCGAACCGTCTCGGCCGTACGCCCACTTGTGATAGGGGCAGCTGAAGATGCGCTTGCATCCCGAATCGTCGAACTCGACCTTGGCTCCGCGGTGCCGGCACACGTTGGAGAACGCCTTGACGCTGCCGTCGGACTGCCTGACCACCAGCAACGGCGTGCCGATGAGGTCGGTGGTGATGAAGTCGCCCGGCTGCTTCAGCTCGTCGACGTGCGCCACGATGTGCGGAAACCGACGCACGACGTCGCGTTCGAGGCTTGCCAGCTCGGGGTCGTTGAACACGGAGAAGGGCACATGCAACAGGTCGTCCGCGTAGTCGGTGGTGTTGTTGTCCTTGTGCGCGATCAAGCGCCGAGTGAGTTCGATCTTGTCTTCACGCTGCATGTCCTCAGGATGGCACATGAGACATCAGGCGTCTAGTGTCTCAGTGAGACTACTCGGCGGTATTGTTCATGCGTGGCACAGAAGACCGATGCAGAGACCGTGGACGTCACCGCGGCGATCCTCGTCGCTGCCGAATCGTGCTTCGAGCGGTTCGGCATCACGAAGACGACCATGGCCGATGTGGCCCGGGCAGCGAACATCTCCCGGGCGACGCTCTACCGATACTTCTCGGACCGCGAAGCGCTCATCATGGCCTCGATCGTCCGCCGCGCACGCATGAACATGGAGCCGTGGCGAGCTCGCATCCGGGAGTACCCGACCTTCGGCGAACGCATCGTGGAGGGCCTCTGCGCCAACATCCGTCGAGGCATTCGAGATCCGATGATCCACCTGCTCGTGTCTCCCGCCGAGGCCACGCTCGCCAACACGCTGCTCGCGACGTCCGGCAAGGCCGTCGAGCTGACCCGCGAGCTGTGGGAGCCGATCCTCACCGAGGCACAGGAGTCCGGCGAGTTGCGCACGGACATCGATCTGGACCTGCTGTGCGAATGGCTGTCCGAGCTCGAGATGAACTACATCAGTGCCCTCGGCGCCGATGCCGGCTCGCTGGACCGGCTGCGGGACAAGCTCCGCATGTTCGTGGTTCCCGCCCTGGTGGCACCAGGGCGCTGACACTGGATCACCGACAATGCTGGGTCGCCGATCCCGCACGGAGGTCCTGCAACATGCGGGACCGTGGGATTCATGAACGCATTCGACCTGAACCACTCGCTGCGTGAGCAGTGGGAATTCCACTGGAACCATCAGATCCGAGCCAGGCTCGATGGCCTCACCGACGACGAGTACTTCTGGTCCCCGGTACCCGATGCGTGGAGCGTGCGACCGCGGGGCACGTCGACGGCGCAGATTCAGGCGGGATCGGGTGACTTCACCATCGACTTCGCCTTCCCCGAGCCCGTGCCGGCACCGTTCACGACGATCGCGTGGCGGCTCGGCCACGTCATCGTCGGGGTGCTCGCCGTCCGCAACGCGGCGCACTTCGGTGCCGCACCGGCGTCGTACGAATCGTGGGAGTACGCCGGCGACGCCGCCACCGCGCTCGACCAGCTCGAAACGCAGCTCGACGTGTGGCTCGCCGGCGTCCGGGATCTCGGCAACGACGGGTTACTGGTCCCCGTTGGCGACAAGGAACCGTATCCGGAGCTGACGAGGGCGGATCTGGTGCTTCACATCCACCGCGAGCTGATCCATCACTTGTCGGAAGTCTCGCTGCTGCGCGACCTGCATACGCACACGCATCGCTCCTGAGCCGGGGTCAGAGTGACCATGTGGGCTCGGTCCGATCCACGACTCGAGTCGGAATCCGCCCACACTGTAGCGTGAGCGAATCCGCACTCGCCCGCGTAGATCGTCGGGCGGCCGCGCACGAATCGCTGTGCGGCTGTCCGGCCGGCGCGCGAACCCCGCCCTACGAAGGCACTACACCGGCCGCGCGATATACCGTCCGCTCCCCCGGCGCGGAGATCTCGTCGACAACCCCCTTGGCGACGAGGTCCTCCAGCACCGCAAGCACGATCGTCCAGTCCACATCGAGCCTGCCCGCGAGTTCGACGACCGGATGCGACTCGTTCCCGAGTGCATCCACGATCAGTTCGGCGAGCCGCGCCGACACCGCCATCGCAGGCGAAGCAGCGAGTCCGGGGAGCTCGAGGGACGAAATCTCGACCATCGGAATCGGCTCGGTGATCGCAGAGTCGACACCCGGTGCCGGAATGACTTGGGTCTCAGCAAGGTTGGGCGTGATACCCCGCCGCTCGAGCTCGCCCCACAGGCCCGCCATCGACGCGACCGAATCGAAGTAGTAGTCGGATTCGCGGATCCGCCAGAACCTCCACCCGGACCGTTGCAGTTCACGTTCCCGTTCGAGCTCGGCGCGCTGCCGGTCGGGGCCGGCATGCCAACGATCGCCGTCGCACGCGACCGCCAGCCTGCCTGCTGAACCGGTCACCACCAGATCGATGAAGTGGCCGTTGACCTCGACCTGCGGGTTCACGTGATATCCGCGAGCAACGATGTCGAGGAAGACCTCCTGCTCGAAGAGGCTGCCGAACGCCTCGTGCCGCTCGTCGCGTGTCACGCCCTCCGGCATCGGCGCGGCGGGTGTCGGGGACGTCGACTGCATGTAGGAGAGCAGCGAATGCCGCAGGTCCGTCGGCCGCAGCGTATCGACCGTCCGCGAATGGAACAACCACAGCTGGTCCTGCGCCCGCGACGCGGCAACGTTGAACCGCCGCTGGTATTCGGTCCGCGTCATCGCCGCGATGTTCTGTTCGGGTGCGACGACCATCGACAGGAACACCACGTTCCGCTCGTCGCCCTGGAAATCCGGGGGCGTGCCGACGCGGAGCCGGCATTCCTCCCACTGCTCCGGGGTGAGCCTGTCCAGCAGTTCGTTCTGGATGACGTCGACCTGCGACTGTCCCTGCAGAACCACCACACCGAACGTCTTCCCGTCATAGGCCTCGTCCTCGAGGCACTGCACGAGCGTGTCGACGAGGGCACGTGCCTCGACGCGGTTCGTCAGCGACGAATTCTGCCCGGTCACGAAGCCGTCTTCGACGAAGGTGGTGCGCAGCGGCGGCAACCGGTCGGACCCGAACTGCCGCACCGGAACCAGCGGGTCGTCCGCATAGAACTGGTCGCTGGACCAGGCGATGATCTCGGGCATGGACCGGAAATGCTCCCGCAGCCGGACGACGCTCCCGAATCGCGATCGCAGCAGCGAGAACATGCTCGACCGCGGAGTGAAACTGTCCCGCAGATAGTTCGGGATGTCCGGCAGGTAGGAGTCGAGACGACTGAACACACCGTCGAGCGCACCCAGCGACACCGCACTCGGCGCACACTGCTTGTCGTCGCCGACCACGATGACACGCGGCGCCAGCCACAGCAGGAACAGGCTGCTGATGTCGGCCTGGCTCGCCTCGTCGACGATGACGACGTCGAACGAATTCTGTTCCGGCGGAATCGAAGCCAGCACCTGTTGCAGCGGCATCACCCACGCGGGCACCGCGCCCTGCGCGACCTGCATGGCCTCACGTGCCGCGGCACGATAGCGCTCGGCGTACCTGCCGGTGCCCTTGCCGATGCTCGCCACGTGGTCGCGGTACGAATGCAGCGCCTGGACCTGCTCGGCGGTCGTGCGATCGAGACACGCGCTCCACGCCTTCTCCGCGGCGAGCTGCGCGGTGAGCCGCGCGATGTCCTGCTCGACTTCATCGAGGTCACGGTCGAGCTGCAGGTCGTCGCGGTTCTCGTGATGGTCTCGCACCCATTCCTCGGCGCGACGCCACGCCCACGCGTTCTCGATGTCGGCGAGGCGGGCAGGCCATGGCGGTTCCGAAGGACCGTTCCCGAGAGCGTGCGCGAGAGCCGGTGCGGCGTCGGTCAATCGCGCGTGCAGGGAGACGAGGTCCAGTTCCTCGCGGTGTTCGCCGGCGGCACGGTCCCACGCGTCCAGAGCCGCGTTGATGCCGTCCAGGTCCGCGTCGTGGAAGGCCCGGGCCAGGGCACGTCCCTCGGGTGACGCACCCCCCGAAATCTCACCCCGCACATACATGCCGATCGATTCGAGCCAGGCCTTGCTCGCCTCGGCGGTCCCGGCCGCGGCGATGGCCCGCGCCGACTGCGCAACGGACCGTGCCTGTTCGACGTTCGCGATCCGCGGCGCACCGGGGTTGATCTCCCGCAGCGCCGACTCGACGTCCCGTGCCCGGGCGACGAGGTCGGCGACGATGACGCGGTCCCTGTCGATGAAGGCCAGCGCGCCGACGGCACGGCTGCGCGGCTCGTCGAGCGGGATGTCGATACCGAGATCGCGGAGGGCGATTCCCACCACCCGGACCGCGTCGAGCGCGCGTAGGTGTTCGGCGACGATCCGGGCCGTCTGGGCGGTGGTGGCCGCGACGCCGTCGACGGTCGCGAGCTCACCGAGTTCCTCCACCGCGGATTGCTCGTCGCTCCTGCGGAATCGGGTGAAACCGCTGCGCCACGTGTCGCCCGCTTCCAGCTTGTTCGCCAGCGCGTCGTAGGCCTCGAAGGCACGCTGCCCCGTCACCGGTGTCTCCACCGTGTGGGCGCCGACGAACCGGTCGGCCTCCTGCGCTGCCTGCACGAGTTTCGCGAACTCGGCGGCCTTTCCCCACAGATGCTGCGCCTGCCCGGACAGGACGTCGTCGGCGAGGCGCTGGAATCGCGGATCGAGCCGTTCCGCATCCTGCAGGGCCCCCTGCAGTTGCCGGCAGAGTTCGTTGATGCGGGCGAGCGCCTCGGGTGACGCGCCCTCGAGAACCCACAGAAGTCCCGACGCGTGACCCTCCGTCGCCTCGGACGGTGCCTGGGCGACCGCGTTGCACGCGTACTGCAGCTCGCGCTGGGTGGGAAGGCTCAGTTCCGGGAAGACCTGGAATCGGCGCCGCGCGCGGTCGACGTTCGACCGCTGGTGGAGCATGAGGAGGATCTGGAATTCCTCGGGGGTCAGCGGTGGGGTGTCGGTGAGGAGCGGGCCGGGCAGCCATCCGTACCGCGTTTCCTGTGCCCGGACGCGCCGGACGATCGACGCGACGGTCCCGCCGTAGCCGGCCGAGACCTCGGGGTGGACGACCGTCTCTTCCGCGCGGCTCTGCCGGATCTGTTCCGTCAGCATCGCTCGACGGTTCAGTGCCTCGTCGCGTTGCGCGGTGAGGTCACCGATGCGCTGCGCCGCGCGCCGTGGGTTGAATTGTGCTTTGCGCGTGGCGATCCCGCTGATGCTGTGGGTGAGCTCCTCGGACCCGCCCCGCGCCGTGTCGGTCACCGACACGCACAGTTCCTGCAGTTCGGGCGGGAGCATGCCGCGGAGCACGCGCAGTGCCTGCGCCTTCTCACTCGTGACCAGCACGCGCTGGCCGCGAGCCAGCAGGGCGGACATGAGGTTGGCGATGGTGTGGGTCTTGCCGGTGCCGGGCGGGCCTTCGACCACGACGCCGATGTCGCCGGTGAACCGGTCGATGATGTCGCGCTGCTCCTCGTTCGCGGGCAGCGGGAACAGCGGATCGTCGGCGAGCAGGGCGGACGGGGTGGCTGCGCGAGCACCGTCTGCGGCGGCGATGCGGTCGAGCCATGCGACGCGGTCGGCCGGTTCGATCGTCTCGACGAGCTGCGCCAGGCCGAGCGGCACGGGGTTCGACTCGTCGGCGGCAGCCCTGATCATGCGGTCGTAGTACTCGACGAGCGCATAGGCACCGCGCTTGCGCAGCACCAGGGCGGGTGAGGGCGTCAGGAACGCCTCGGGTGACGGCGCCTCCTCGGCACGATCGACGACGTCGACTCGGACGGTGAGCGCACGATCGGCCCACTCCTTGAAGAACGCCCGGGTCGCGGGGTCGACGGGCGACGCGACCTGCAGGGCGAGGGATTCGTGCAGGTTGCGGGTACTGGACGGGTCGAACACCTCCAGCCCGGTGAGGAGCTGGGTGTCCTCGAGCGACGGGCCGGCGTCGGAGTTCAACCGGACGAACAGGTCGCCCGACTCCGCGTCGCGCTCGACGAGGGCGGACTGCGTGATGAGGTGGGTGCACACCCGCTCCCCCGCCACACCAGTGGAGAGCTGCAGCAATCCCGATGCGACGACGAGCTCCAGCGATTCCGGTTGGCCTTCGAGGTCGAGCATCGCGCGCTGCAGGAACGTGTAGATCTGCGACTCGGCGCGGCGTTCGCGGTCGGCAGCCGCCCACGCCCGCCACTGCGCGAGCCAGGTGTCGAAGCCGCCGGTGTCCCCCGGGGTCCGCGGGTGGAGCGCCGGTTCGACGCTGGAGTCGTCGATCGACCCCTGCACGTACCTCGCGAAAAGCTCGGGAAGTTGCGGAGGCGGCTCCTCGAGGCGACCGCGCGGAACGCGGAGGACGACGTCGCCCGCTGCGGCATCCGCACGGAGACTCACCTCGTCGAGAGGCATCACGGCACGGTGCTTTCCCAGGACCCGGACGGGCGCGCTGCGCGCTTCGACGAGCTCGGACAAGAAGGTGAGCAGGCGTTGCACGCGATCCCTCAGCTGGGGATCGCTCTCCCTCGACTCGACACCCACTGCACTCACCCTGCTTCCACCCGTCTGACGGAAACGGGCAGTACCACCTTAGGAACTGTCGCCGACATCTTCATGTCCGGTCCCCCTTCGAATCCCCTCACCGAAATGACAGAATCCCACGTCCGGAACGTGCGCGGCTGAACACCCGGCGAGCAACCTCCACGATCCCGGCCACTCCCGGCGTTACGGTACGAAACAAGCCCGACCCGAGGAGAAGCATGAGCGAGTGGACCGACCGCCCGACGGCGGACATCGTCGCCGACCTGACGCTGGAGGAGAAGGCGTCGCTGACGAGCGGTCTGAACTTCTGGTTCACCGAGCCCGTCGAGCGCGCCGGGATCCCGTCCATCATGCTGACCGACGGTCCGCACGGGGTGCGGAAGCAGACCGGTGGCGGCGACCATCTGGGCCTCGGCGCCGCGGAGCCCGCGACGTGCTTCCCGCCGGCGGTGGCCTTGGGTGGCACCTTCGATCCGGACCTGCTGGAGCGGGTCGGGGTCGCACTGGGCACCGAGGCCCGCGCCGCGCAGGTCGGGGTTCTTCTCGGGCCGGGTATCAACATCAAGCGAACCCCGTTGTGCGGACGCAACTTCGAGTATCTCTCCGAGGATCCGTTGCTGTCGGGTGTCCTGGGCGCGGCGCTGGTGCGGGGCCTTCAGTCGCAGGGCGTCGGTGCGTCGCTCAAGCACTATGCGGCGAACAACCAGGAGACCGACCGGATGCGGGTGTCGGCGGACATCGATCCGCGGCCGTTGCGCGAGATCTATCTGCGCGGGTTCGAGCGGGTCGTCGAGGACGCCCGTCCGTGGACGGTGATGTGCTCGTACAACCGCATCAACGGGGTGTATGCGTCGGAGAACCGGTGGCTGCTCACCGACGTGCTGCGCGGCGAGTGGGGATTCGACGGCCTCGTCGTCAGCGACTGGGGCGCGGTCGCCGACCGGGTCGCGGCGCTGGCGGCGGGGCTGGATCTGGAGATGCCGTCGACCGGTGGCCGCACCGACGCCGAGATCGTCGCCGCGGTGCGCGCGGGCACGCTCGACGAAGCGGTCCTCGACACCGCCGCGGGGCGGGTCGTCGACCTGGTGCGCCGGGCCGTCGCGGGCGCGCAGCCGGACGCGACCTACGACGCGGACGCACACCACGCGCTGGCGCGGGAAGCCGCGGCCGCGTCGGTGGTGTTGCTGCGCAACGAGGGCGGCCTGCTGCCCCTCGCCCCGGACGCGAAGGTCGCGGTGATCGGCGAACTCGCCCGCAGCCCGCGCTACCAGGGTGCCGGGTCGTCGCGGATCAACCCGACGCGGCTGGACAACGCGCTCGACGAAATCCGGGCGCTCGCGACCGTCGAGGTGCCGTTCGCGGCGGGCTACTCCGCCGAGGGATCCGGGGCGTCGGAACTGACCGCCGAGGCGACCGCGGTGGCGGCCGCCGCCGACACGGTGATGCTGTTCCTCGGGGTGCCCGCCGAGCTGGAATCGGAAGGCTTCGACCGCGAGGACCTGGAACTTCCCGCCTCGCAGCTCGAACTGCTCGACGCGGTCGTCGTGGCGAACCCGAACACCGTCGTCGTGCTGTCCAACGGTGGCGTGGTGCGGCTCTCCGGTTTCGCGGACCGGGTGCCCGCCATCGTGGAGGGCTGGCTGCTCGGACAGGCGGGCGGCGGCGGAGTCGCCGACGTGCTCTACGGGGTGGTCAATCCGTCGGCGCGGCTCGCCGAGACCGTCCCGGTGCGGCTCGAAGACACCGCCGCGTACGGGAACTTCCCCGGCGAGCACGGCCACGTCCGGTACGGCGAGGGCCTGCACGTCGGCTACCGCTGGTACGACGCCCGGCAGCTCGAGGTGTCGTACCCGTTCGGGTTCGGCTTGTCCTACACCACCTTCGACTACGGCAACGCTGTGGTGACCGGTAATGCCGAGGTGACCGGGGGCGGCGATCTCACCGTGACGGTCACCGTCACCAATACGGGTGACCGGGACGGCGCCGAGGTCGTGCAGGTCTACGCGAGCCTGCCGGATTCCGCGGTGACGCGGGCGCCGCGCGACCTGAAGGGCTTCGCGAAGGTACACCTCGCCGCGGGCGAGTCCCGGGAGGTCCGGATCCCGGTGCGCCGCGCCGACCTCGCCTACTGGGACACCCGCGTCGACGCCTGGGTCGTCGAGGGCGGCACCTACACCGTCGAGGTGGGGGCCTCGAGCCGGGACATCCGCGCCGTGTGCACGGTCGAGGTGACCGGCGACGAGGTGCAGCTGCCGCTGTCGCTGGAGTCGTCGATCGGTGAGGTCCTCGCGAGCCCGGTCGCGGCCGGGCTCGTCATGGAGGCGTTCGCATCCATCACCGGGGCGGGCGACGGTGGCGCGGCTCCGGTGCTGGACGAGAGCGTGCTGAAGATGGCCGAATCGATGCCGCTGAGCCGGATGGTCGGGTTCCTCGGCGAAAAGTTCGATCGCGACCGGCTTCGGCAACTGATCGACGCCGCCAACGCCGCTCGGTGAGTGCGCCGTGTGAAACGTGTGGATCGTTCGGGCGATTGTTCGCCACCGCCCCAATGTGATTGAGTGGGCGGCGCCGGTGGGGGCCGGCGTTTTCACTCGACGATGTGGGGGAATGTCCGTGGCGGATGAAGCAGCGCTACCGGAGCCGAGTATCGCGCTCGACGACCGGAAACCCGGGTCGATGGCGATCGACCCGGAAACGCACACGATCTACGTCGTGACGCGGCGCGGTGTCGGTGGCGACAGCACGATCGACGTCGTCGATCCGGCGCGCGGCGATGTGGCGGCGACGATTCCCAGCGTCACGAATGCGAGCGCGGTGGCGATCGCGCCGGATCGTCACGAACTCTACGTCGCCAATTACGCCCTGCGCACCGTCTCCGTCGTCGACACCCGGACCCGGGCCGTCACGGCCACGATTCCGGTCGGGAAGGAACCGTGGGCCGTGCGAGCCGATCCGTCGGCTCCCACGCTGTACGTGATGACCGGGGACGAATTCACCGTGATCGACGCGGACCGCAGGGTCGTCACCTCGAACTTCCGCATCGACAACGAGTTCCCGGAGGTCTCCCGGGGATTCGCCGTGATCGCGGGACGTCTGTACGTTCCGATTCCGATCGCCGGTGAACACGACTGGGTCGGAGGCAAGGTCGCCGTCGTCGACATCGCCACCGGCGGCGTGATCACCGAGATCACCGTCGGTCGCTCCCCCGACCTCGTCCTCGACCCGGCCGGTCCGACGATCTACGTCGTCAATCGGTACGACGAGACGATCTCGGTCATCGACCCCGCCACCGGCACCGTCACCGGCCCGTACCCCGTCGACTTCGAGGGCGGGGGCGACTCGGCGATCGACCCCGCACGGCAGACGCTGTACATTACGAACTTCAGCAGCGACACCGTCTCCGAAATAGACCTGGAATCAATGGAATTGGTGCGGACCCATCGGGTCGGCGATGCTCCGCGCAGCCCCGTCGTCGACCCCGCGACGCACCATGTCTACACGTCCGACAGCCACTCCCACAGCATCTCGGTGATCGAACCCGCCGAAGCGCCGCACTGAGCGCACGACGCGAGCGCAGGGCGGCCCGCCGATGCAGGCAGGTCGATCGGCGACAGTTCCACCCGGACCGTGTCGGTGCGGTGTGCCAGCATGGGCTTGCACTCGACACCGAGGGGAGTTCCGTGACCACAGCCGATGTCCATCGCCTGGTCCGCTTGCAGCGCGATCACCAGGCATGGTCGCTGCTGCGGGCGGACAACGCCGCCGTGGTCCTCGCACTGCTGGCCCGGCATTTCGACCATGGGACGCGGCGGCTCCCGGCCCCCGAACTGTTCGAGTTGCTCGACACCGATCTCCAGGAACTGCGCGACGAAGGTTTCGATCTGCCACGCACCGGTCAGGCCTACTGCGCGGACTGGGTGCGCGCCGGCTACCTGCTGCGCCGGCCGAGCACAGACTCGCGCGAGGAAACCCTCGAACCGACCGAGTCGACGTTCGCCGCGCTCGCCTTCGTGTCCGGATTGACGAGTACGACCAGTTCGGTGACCGAGTCGCGGCTGACGACCCTATCCAGCCAGCTGCAGGCACTGGCCCGCGATTCCGATCCCCGCAGCGAGTCGCGGTTGGCAGCGCTGCGCGCCGAACGCGACGCGCTGGACCGGCAGATCGCCGCCGTCGAATCCGGGGATTTCCCGGTCCTGGACGGCACCCGCGCCGCGGAACGGGCGAAGGAGATCCTCGCGCTCGCCGGGGAGATCCCGGGCGACTTCGCGCGGGTGCGCGCCGAGCTCGACTCCCTCAACCGGGAGCTGCGCGCCCGCATCCTCGACGACGAGGGCGACCGCGGCGATACCCTCGGGGAGGTGTTCCGGGGCGTCGATCTGATCGGCAACTCCGACGCCGGGCGCAGCTTCACCGGGTTCTACGACATGATCATCGATCCGGAGCGCTCCTCCCAGCTCGACGCATGGATCGAGGTGGTGCTGCAGCGGTCGTTCGCGCAGCTGCTCGACCTCGCCGAGCGGCGCCGGTTCAGGTCGCTGCTCACCGAGATGGAGACCTCGGGCAGCGAGGTGCACGCAACGATGACCTCGTTGTCGCGGTCGCTACGCCATTTCGTGCAGTCCCGCCACTACGAGGAGCATCGGCGGCTGCAGCGGCTGTTGCGCTCGGCTCAGCAGCAGGCATTGGAGGTGGCACGGCGCCGCAAGCCCTACGACCTGCTCGACCTCGAACTGGTCCGGATCGGCATGAGCATCGACTCGGTGGCCGCACTGCAGCTGCACAATCCCGCCGACGACCTGGTGGCCGAGCCGGTGGTATCGCAGCCGGCCGGTGAGGTCGACCTCGACGAACTGCGCCGCATCGTCCGCGAGTCGGAGATCGATCTGGACGAGCTGGCCGGGAACGTCGCTGCGACGCTGGGTGCGCGTGGCCGCGCCACGATCGGCGACGTCCTGCAGGATCATCCCGCGACGCAGGGACTGGCGAGTGCCGTCGGACTTCTGGTGCTGGCGGCAGAGCACGGACATCCCATGGACGGCACCGAGGACATCTCGTGGACTTCACCGCGCGGCAATGTCCGGATCGCGTCGATCCGTCGCTACCTGTTCGACCCGACCGACGCTGCGTTCGCACTCCCGCAAGAGGACGCCTGATGACCGAATCGATCCCGCTCTACCCCGGCGACACCGGCGAGCTCGGCCTCGAAACCCGCCGTGCCCTGGTGCAGCTGCTGAAGGGGCCACTGGTCACCGCGGAGAAGCACCCCGAGATCTGGCGGACGATCATCCGGGACGAACGGGTGCTGCGCTCACGGCTCGCCGACGTGTTCCTCGACCTCGTCGTCGACGAGAACGACCTGCTGGCCTTCACCCGTCCGGCCGACACCGGCGACCACAAGACCCCCACGGTGCTGCGCACCGAACGGCTGACGTTCATGGACACCGCCATGGTGCTGGCGCTGCGCCACCGGTTGTTGCGGGCGCAACCGGGCGAGCGGGTGATCGTCGACTTCGACGAGGTCACCGCCCAGCTGGAGATGTATCGCGGGGCGACGAGCACCGATCCGGCCGGTTTCCGGCGACGGGTGCATTCGTCGTGGGAGAAGCTGAAGAAGTACTCGCTGCTGGCGTCGACATCCACGGAAGGTCGCATGGAGGTGTCACCGGTGCTACGGCAGTTGTTCGATGCGGATCAGGTCGCGGCCGTCGAAGCGGAGTTCCGGCGCATCGTCGAAGGGAGCCCGATGTGACCGGCGAGCCGATCCACCCCACCCAGTTCCGCCTCGCACGCGTGCAGGTCGTGAACTGGGGAACCTTGCACGGGCACCACGATATTCCGGTGGCGCGCAAGGGTTTCCTCATCACCGGCGCTTCCGGATCGGGCAAGTCCACGCTGATCGACGCGATCTCGACGGTGCTCGTGCCCGCGGGCAATGTCCGATTCAACGCCGCCGCACAGGAATCCGCGGCCGGCTCGGGCCGCAACTTCGTCAGCTACATCCGCGGTGCGTGGCGGCGCGAGGCGTCCGCCGACACCGATTCGCTCACCGCGTCGTATCTGCGGCCCGGGGCGACGTGGAGCGCCGTCGCACTCACCTATCGCACCGGCGACACCACCGCTCCGGTCACGCTGGTCAAGCTCATGCACTTGCGACGCGGCGCCAATACGAACAACGACGTGTCCCATCTGCATCTGATCCTCGACATCGACGTCGACCTGACCGAATTCGAGCCGTTCGTCGCACGAGGGATCGACACTCGCGCGATCCGCAAGCAGTGGCCCGATGCCGTGGTCAATCCCACCTACGCGCCGTTCGCCCGCGCGTTCCGGTCCAGGCTGGGCATCTCGTCGGAAGCGGCGCAGCGTCTGCTGCACCGCACGTTGTCGGCGAAAGGCCTGAACAGCCTCGATCAGCTGCTGCGCGACTACATGCTCGACGAACCGGGCACGTTCGCGATGGCGGAGCGAGCCACCACCCAGTTCCGCGATCTGCGGGAAGCACACCGAGTCGTCGTCGATGCGCGCCGGCAGGTGCAGACCCTCGACCCTCTCGTGGATCTCGCCGCCACCCGCAACGGCGGACTGCGGGCGCAGCGCGAACTCCAGGACGAGTCCGACCATCTCGACGCCGTCCACGCCGCGCTGACCGTCGACCTGCTCGAGGACAAGCTCGAGGAAGCCAAGGCGCAAACCGGGCTGTTGCTGGCCGCTGCCGACAAGACCGCCGCCGAAGCCGACCGTGCCGCCGAACGCACCCTCGATCTTCGGGTGCGGGTGGAAAGCGCGGGCGACGGCAGGCTCGCCACGCTGCGCACCCAACGGGCGGCAGCGGAGACCGACATTGCACGGATCACCAAGCAGCGCAGTCGGTTCGAAGCATCACTCGGGCCGTGGGAGGCACAGGTGCCGAGCACAGCCGAGGAATTCGCACACCTGCAGGCACAGATCGAGACCGAACTCCGCGAACTCGACGCCCAGGCCGACACCCGCCGCCGCGAGCTGTACGAGGTGGCGAGCACACTCGCCGAGCACCGCAAACGCCTGCGCGAACTCGTCGCAGATCGGGAGGTGCTGGCGCGGCGACGGTCCAACCTCGACCCCGAACTGCTGCGCGCCCGCGAGCTGGTGTGCTCGGCCGCCGGCCTCGGGGAGGACGCGCTGCATTTCGCCGGCGAACTGCTCGAGGTCCGTCGCGAGGATGCCGCGTGGACCGGGCCGATCGAGCGCGTACTCGGCGGATTCGGCCGGACCCTGCTGGTGCCCGACGAGTTCTATCCGCGCGTGGCCGCCGCGGTCGACGCGCATCACCTGGGCGCACGGCTGGTGTACCGGCGGGTGCGCGCCGCCGCCACGCCACCCGACACGCCCGCCACCGCCGAGAATTCCCTGGTCCGCAAGCTCGATGTGCGCGCCGGGTCGCTCACCGCGTGGGTGTGTCACCATCTTGCCGAGCGGTTCGACTACGTGTGCGTGGACACCGCCGACGATCTGCGCCGCGTCTCCCGCGGTGTCACCCGGGCCGGGCAGGTCAAACACGGACCCGACCGTCACGAGAAGGACGACCGGCGCCGCATCGACGATCGCAGCCGGTGGGTACTGGGCTTCGACAACGAGGCCAAGCTGATCGATCTGCGCGGACGCATCGACACCGTCGAAGGGGACATCGCCGGTCTGGAACGACGGCAGAAGGCGCTCGAACAGTCCGAGGACAATGTGCAGCAACGCCGCCAGTCCGGCGCGGCGATCCGCGAATCCTCCTGGGCGGAAATCGATGTCGAATCGGCCCATCGGGCACTCGACGCGATCGATACCCGGCTGCAGGACTGGATGCAGGACAACACCGAGTACACGACCCTCACCGCCGAACTGGAACGCGCCCAGGCCGAGGACCGGGCCGCGCGGCAGGCCCACACCGCCGCCCGCGCCAAACTCGACCAGCACCGCGACGAACTCGCCGCGGTACAGCAGCGCCTCGACGACGCGCGCACCCACATCGGTGGCACCGTCCCGGACGTCGTCGCCGCCCGGATCCGCGCGCGATTTGCCGCCTCGGTACGACGCGTCACCGCCGACAACGTCGACCGCACTCTGAGCACAGTGGGCCGGGCCATCAGCGACGAGTTGCGCGCGGCCCAGCGCGCCACGGCCGATGCCGAACAGCACATCACGCGGATTCTCACGGCGTACCTCGCCGAATGGGAGGCGCGGCGGGCCGAGATGCGTCCCGACGCCGAATACGTCGACGACGCGATCGCCGTCCTGGCCCGGCTGCGTTCCGACAATCTGCCCGCCTACGAGGACGAATTCTTCCGGCTGTTGCGCGAACAGTCGCATCGGAACATCGGTGAGCTCGCGCGGGCGATCCGCAAGGCTCCCGGCGAGATCCGTTCGCGCATCGAACCGGTGAACGAGTCGCTGCGCCGCTCCCCGTTCGACACCGATCGGATCCTGCGCATCGATGTGAAGGACCGCCGCTCCCCCGCCGCCTCGGAGTTCCTCGCCGAGCTGGTGCGAATCACGAGCGGGTCCTGGAAGGAGGAGGATCGCGGCGAAGCCGAACTCCGATTCGAGCAGATGGCGGCTGTGCTCGAGCGCCTCGACTCGGGCGAACCCGCGGACCTCCGGTGGAAGCGCCTCGTGCTCGACACCCGGCTGCACGTCGGATTCATCGGCGTCGAGGTCGATTCGGAGGGCAACGACGCGAACTACCACGATTCGAGTTCGGGATTGTCGGGCGGGCAGGCACAGAAGCTGGTGTTCTTCTGTCTCGCCGCGGCCTTGCGCTATCAGCTGGCGGCGGACGGCGACGAACTCCCGCGGTACGGCACGGTGATCCTCGACGAGGCGTTCGACCGCGCCGACCCGGCATACACCCGGCGCGCACTGGATGTGTTCACCCAGTTCGGTTTTCACATGGTGCTCGCGACCCCGCTCAAGCTGCTGCAGACTCTCGACGACTACATCGACGGTGTCGCGTCAGTGAGCATCCGAGACAAGCGGTACTCGCAGTTGGCGTTGCTGCCGATCCGTGACGGCGCCGAGGACACGGAGTGAAGTGGGTGCCACCCGGCGCGGTGAGCGCCAAGGCACTGGCCGCGTACCGGAACCGGCGGGCACGCTGGATTGCCGATCCCGTTGCGGCCGAGTCCGATGCGCTGTCGATCGCGCTGCATCCGCCGTCCGAGGTGCGGGTGGCGGACGACCCCGACGCCGCGGTCGCGTGGGTACGCGAGTGGCACCGGTATTCCGGTCCGGGGCGCGTCGACTGGGAATCCCGCCGCTGGCGCGACTTCGGCACCCAGCAGGTTCCGGTGCGACTGGTGTTGTCGTCGGCCTCCGAGATCGCGGCCGCGGCGGGACGCGCCGCGGAGTGGGCACTGCTCGGGATGCGGCAGCGGCGGCTCGTCACCGGACTCGGTCCCGGCACCCCGACGCTGGCCGCCGCGGTCGCGTCGACCCACACCCGCTGGATGGATTTGGAGGAGCAGGACTTCGCCACGCTCGTCGCGGTGGTGCGGTGGCTGGCCGATCATCCCGCATCGGGGATGTTCATTCGTCAGCTTCCGGTGCCGGGGGTCGACACGAAATGGGTGTCGCGGCACCGCGGTCTGGTCGAGACACTGCTCGACGGAGTCCGCGGCGACCGCGACCTGGGCGTACGCTCACTGCCGCGCATGTGCGAGGTCGCGGTGTGCGACCGCTCGCTGCTGCCGGCGGCGCCCCGCATCTTCGCGACACCGCTCGCCGAACTCGCCGCGCTCCCGCTACACCCGGCGATCACACTCGTGCTGGAGAACAAGGAAGGCCTGCACGCGCTGCCGGACCTGGCGTCGACGGTTGCGCTGCACGGCGCCGGTTATTCGGTGCACGAACTCGCGGACGTGCCGTGGCTCGCCGCGTCGGACGTCGTGTATTGGGGTGATCTCGATACGCACGGGTTCGCGATCCTCGACCGATTCCGCCGGCACCTGCCGAACGTGCGCAGCCTGCTGATGGACCCGGTGACCGTCGAGAACTGGCGGCACCTGGGCGTGCCCGAGCCGACCCCGAACTCGAACGTCCCCGAGCACCTGACCGAATCCGAACGCGCGGCTTTCGACCTGGTCCGGGCCGACAACCTGCGGATCGAACAGGAGCGGCTCCCGTGGCCGTACGTTCTCGACCGACTGCCGGGCGATGGGAGCCAGTTTTCGGTCTGACCGGGCCGAGCCACCACACCGTGGGAGGAGGCGGCATTCGGGAGGTTGTTCAGACGGTCGCAGGGCCCGTTTCGACGGGGTTGGTCGGATCCGACGACCACTGCGACCACGAACCGGGGAACAGCGCGAGATCGATGCCCGCGACCTCGGCCGCGGCGACGACCACCGCGGCGGTGACCCCGGACCCACAGTAGGTGCCGGCGCCGCGTTCGCCGTCGACGCCGTGCGCCGCGAACAACGCGCGCAGGTCGTCGGCGGGCGCGAACCTGCCGTCCTCCCCGAGCAGCGCCGTGGACGGCAGGTTCGCCGCACCCGGGATGTGCCCGGCGACCGGGTCGATCGGTTCGACCTCGCCGCGGAAACGTTCGGGGGCGCGGGCGTCGAGCAGCACACCGGCCCGGGCCAGGTCCGCCGATTCCGAGGCGGTGAGGGTTGCGAGCGCGCCCGCGTAGAAGTCCCTGCGTCCGAGTGTGATCGAACCGCACTGCGGCCGAACCGCTTCCGTGCTTTCCGCTCCTCCGGCCGCACGCCACGCCGCCCATCCCCCGTCGAGAATGCGCACGTCCTCGAGCCCGGCGGCACGCAGCAGCCACCAGGCGCGGGCCGACCCGGCGCGGTTCCAGTCGTCGTAGACGACGACGGTGTCGCCGTTGTCGACACCCCACCGGCGCAACGCTGCCTCGAGTGCGTCGGCGGACGGCAGCGGGTGCCGGCCGCGACCGGGCACGGTGTGGTCGCTGAGGTCGGATTCGAGATCGACGTAGACGGCACCGGGGATGTGCCCGGCGGCGTACGCGGCGCGGCCGTCCGGTTCGGCAAGTGACCACCGGACGTCCAGGACGCGGACGGGTTCGTCCGAGGCGAGGAGGTCGGCGAGTTCTGTCGCGGAGACCAGGGTCATGGCGTGTCCTGTCGGTCGAAGAGGTCGGGGCTCGGGGTCAATCTTCCTCGTCGACCTCGACGCCGTACCGGGCGACCAGCGCGGCGAGGCCGTCGTCGTAGCCCTGCCCGACCGCGCGCACCCGCCACTTGCCGGCGCGGCGGTAGATCTCGGTGAGCACCATCGTGCGTTCGGTGGTGCCGGCGTCGAGGACGAACGTCGCGGCGGTGGTGTCGTCGCCGTCGATGCTCACCGACACGGCCCCCAGCTCGCCGAAGGTGCGGTCGCCGTCGATCGCGGCGGCGATCGCGACGCGGTGGCAGTCCTCGGGGAGCCCGGCGAGGTCAAGGCGCACGCACTGTTCGCTGGGCCCGTCGACGGTCAGCTCGACGACACCGTCGTCGACGAGGGGGTTGTTGTAGAACACGAAATCGTCGTCGGTGTCGACCTTGTCGTCCGGTCCGAGCAGGAACGCGACGACGTCCACGTCGTACTCGTCGCCGACGGCCTCGGCCTTCCACGCGACGTTCACCGCCCACGACGTGTTCTTCGCGGGCAGGTCGATGACCTCGCCGCGGGACAGCACCGGTGCGGACAGTTGCGCTTCGAGGCGCATGTGCGGCGGCACGACACCCCGCTCGAGCGCGGCGTCGACGTCGTCGCGGGTCAGGACCGGGAGTTGCCGCGCGGTGACTCGCGGCATGCGCTTGTCGTCGTGGCCGCCGTCGAGGACGAGCACGTCGGTGACCGCGGCGGTGAAGTTGAGCGCGGGCCGGGCGCCGAGCTGGGTGATGCGCGAGCGCATCAGTACCCCGTCGAGGTGCGTGCCGCCGAGCAGCAGCACGCGGCGTCCCGACCACAGTTTCGGCTTCCGCCCGGCCAGCGTCCATGTCGGGGCCGGAGCCTCGGCCGGCGCGGCGGGCTGCTCGATGACGATCGGTGTTTCGATGTGCGCGACGGGTTGCGGCACCACGTCGATGACGGTCGCGACCTTCGGGACACCGGGCCGCACCTCGGCGAGCAGCCGATCGAGTTGCGGTTCGTCGATGATCGGGCGTTCAGGGCCATGGCCTTGCGGACCTTACCGGTCTGCACGAGCGGGTCGTTGCACACCAGCACACTGGTCTGGCGGCTGACCTGGTTCATCACGTCGAGGCCGGCGTCGGTCATGCGGGCTGCGAGCGTCAGGCGCGGGGTGGTGGTCGAGCCGCTGATCACGACCTTCATGCCCTGCACGAGCCCGGCGTCGGCGAGCCGGCCCGGGTTCTGCCAGTCGCACGCCACGCGCGGCACCGAATCCGGATAGACAGCCTTGCGGCCGCGGCAGTTCACGACGGGCAGCGGCAGTTGCAGGCTGTCCGCGAGCGCGGCGCTGTGCACGAACACCTCGGACAGGACGCGCGCGTCGTCGTAGGCGTCGTGCTCCTGCAGCTGCTGCACCTGCCAGTGCTGCGCGAGGGTGGAGAGGCGGAAGTTGGGGACGTCCAGTTCGAGGCGCCGCGACAGCGCCATCGTGCACAGCCGCTTCTGCACGGGCAGCGACGTTCCGGCGCGGCGGAATTCGGCATCGAGGAAGCCGTAGTCGAACGTCGCGTTGTGGGCGACGAGGGTGCCGCCGTCGAGGACCTCGGCGAGGTCGCGGGAGATGTCCTCGAATCGGGGCGCGCCGGCGAGCCGTTCGCGGGTCAGGTTGTGCACGTGGACGGGACCGGGATCGCAGTCCGGGTTCACGAGGGTGGAGAACTCACGCTCGACGGTGCCGTCCTCGCTCAGGACCAGCGCCGCGACGCTGAGCACGCGGTGGGCATTGGGACGCAGACCCGAGGTCTCGACGTCGACGACGACCCACCGGTGGTCGCGCGGCAGTGTCGTCGTGTGCGTATCGATCACGTTTCCTCCGGTCGTCCCCGGCCGGGCTGCACCCCGGCACAGTGAGACATTCTGGACCGACGGTCCGACACGATCGGCGACACCCCCGGCGCCTGACTCCCGGGCCGGCTTTCCGCTCTATACGGCTCTCAGCCCGTACAGGTAGGTGGTGAGGTACTGGTCGATGAAGGGGGTCCGGATCTCGTCCGAGTCGGGCATCGTGATGAGCAGGGCGTAGAGACCGACGAGGAACGAGACCGCGTTGTGGAACGTGTCGACCCCGGCGGGAATCTCGCCCCGTTCCTGTGCGCGCGCGAATTCGTCGACGAACGCCACGATCACCGGATGGTGCGGCCACTCCTCGGACGGCGGTCGCTTGGTGGAAAAATGCAGGGCCAGAAAGTCTTTGAACAGCCTGTTGCCGAGGCGCCGCTCGAGCGCCTTCAGGATGCGGACGGCTTCGGCGAGGGTGTCGCGCACACTGTGCCCGGCCGCGAAGAACCGCTCGAGCTCGGCGGCCATGCGCTCCTCCTCGCGCTTCTCGAGCTCGAGCAGGACGTGTTCCTTCGTCGGGAAATGGAAGAAGAACGTGCCGTGGGCGACGCCTGCGGCCGCGACGATCGCCCCGGTGTCGGCCGCCGCCATGCCGTCGCGCTTGAATTCCGCGATCGCGGCGCCGAGCAGCCGCTCCCGCGTCTGAAGCCCCTTCGATCCGCGCGTCTGCGGTTTGCTCGTCGCCATCCACAACCCGTTTCCGCCCGCCTAGGGCTGATCGTTCTCGACTCTGCGGCGAGTTTACGACAGCCGAGAAAAACTGACTCAACTCAGAAAATCCCTTCCGCCGAGGTCGATCGCGGGTTACCGTTCACCGGAAGCCCGTCGGGCGGCTCGCGCACGAATCGACTGAAGTCAGTCTGTGGAGGTTGCGGTGCAGATACTCGAACAAGCCCAGGACTCCCCCGCGGCGGGCAACGTCAAGGCGCAATGGGTGAGCCTGTGGACCGCACCCGCGGTCGCGGCCGTGCTGCTGGTGGCATGCCTGGCGTTCCCCGGCTTCCGGCCCCCGATGCCC
>NZ_JALPTB010000035.1 GCF_023218075.1 Rhodococcus sp. HM1
GCGGCTGACCGAACCCGGTGAACTGATCGCCGCGGTCCCCGCCCTGCTCGGGTTCACCCCGGCCCGCTCCGTGATCGTCGTGAGCCTGAGCCCGTCGCGCGACACCCCGGGCACCGCCGCGATCGGTGCCGTCATGCGGCACGACCTGCTGCTCCCGGACGGCGACGAACCGGTCCCCGAGCTGATGGGCGCGGCGTTCGCCCGCTTCGGCACGGTGTGTGCGCGTGACGGGGCCGAAGCGGTTCTCGTCGTCCTCGTCGACGCCCGGCTGGACCGGCCGGACAGCCCGGCGGTGGACCGTGCCCGCCGGGTCGTCGACGCCCTGATCGCGGAACTGGCGCACCACGGCATCGACGTGGCCGGGGTGCACGCGGTGCCGGAGATCGGCAGCGGAAGCGAATGGTTCGCCCTCGGCCGCGAGGCGCGACGCGGAACGGTGCCGGATCCGACCGCCTCTCCGGTCGCCGTCGCCCGCGTCTACGAGGGCGGCCTCATCCGGCGATCACGTACCGAGTTGGCGGAGGTCCTCGAACCGCTGCCGATGCCGGTGCGCAGTCGCGTCGCCGGGTACATCGACGAGGCGGTCGACTCCCGCGACCTGGCCTACGAATACGCGGTCCGGGCGGGTGGCCGCGACCACGCGGACCGGATGGAACTGGAAACGGTCCTGGACCGTATCGCCGATCACGACAACGGAATCGAGCCACTCGCGCCGGAGATGGCGGAACTCGCTGTGCTGCTGTCGAATCCGACGGTCCGCGACGCCGTGCTGGCGCTCGCGGCCGGCCCGTACGCGGATGCGGCCGAGCGTCTGTGGATCACGCTGACGCGGTCGCTGCCCGACCCCGAGCGCGCCGAGGCGGCCGCGCTCGTCGGATTCGGAGCGTACATCCGCGGAGACGGGCCCTTCGCCGGCGTCGCGCTCGGGGTGGCTCTCGAGGCGAACCCGCGGCACCGGCTGGCCGACCTGCTCGATCAGGCGTTGCAGGCGGGTCTGCGTCCGGAGACCGTGCGTGGTCTCGCCGATACGGGATTCGAGATCGCGGCGCGGCTCGGTGTCCCGCTACCGCCACCGGATCCCGCGGGGTGACCTCAGCGCCGCGCGGCGTGCGAGCGGTCGCCCAGATCGCGGAGGTAATCCCATGCGTCCGAGACGATTTCGTCGAGATCGGTGTGCTTGGGTTCCCATCCGAGTTCCTCGATGGCGCGGCGGCTCGACGCGACGAGCACGGCCGGATCGCCGGCGCGGCGCGGCGCGTCCACCGCGGGGATCTGCAGACCCGTGACGCGTTCGCAGGCCGAGATCACCTCGCGGACACTGAATCCCTCTCCGCTGCCGAGGTTGTAGATCGTGTGCGTGCCCGGCCGCGCCGAGTTCAGGGCCAGCAGATGCGCGTCGGCGAGGTCCTTGACGTGGATGTAGTCGCGGACCGCGGTGCCGTCCTTGGTGGGCCAGTCGGTGCCGAACACCGAGATGTGGTCGCGCTGCTTCAACGCCACCTGCAGCACGAGCGGAATGAGATGGGTTTCGACGACGCGGTTTTCGCCTGCGCCGTGATAGGCGCCGGCGACGTTGAAGTACCGCAGGCTCGTCGCGGCGAGGCCGTGTGCGTGCGCGTACGACGAAATCGCATGGTCGATCGCGAGTTTGGAGGCGCCGTACGGATTGGTGGGCCGGGTCGGCGCGTCCTCGGTGATCGGAACCTGTTCGGGCTCACCGTAAGTCGCGGCCGTCGACGAGAACACCAGTCGCGGCGTCCCGGACAGCCGGATGGCCTCGAGCAGTGCGAGTGTCGTCACGACATTGCCCTGCCAGTACTTCTCGGGAACCTCGACGGATTCGCCGACCAGCGACTGCGCGCCGAAGTGCAGCACCCCGTCGAACCGCGGCGTGTCCGCGCCCACGCCGAGAACCTCGGCGGCGACCTTCCCGATGTCGCCCTCGACGAACTCCGCGCCCGCCGGCACCGCGTCCGCGTTCCCGGTCGACAGGTCGTCGACGATCACCACCTCGTGACCCTGTTCGAGCAGGACGGTGCTGCACACGCTACCCACGTATCCGGCACCGCCGGTCACCAGAAGCTTCACGATCGTCGACCCCTCTTCGCCGGCCCGGTACCCGCCGGCGAAGAGGACCTCGATCAGACCTGCTTCACCTGAACGGCATGAGCCATTTCGTCGGACAGTTCGAAACCCTCGTGGCCGGCGACCGTGATGATCACCGACCCGGGCTTCGTCTCGACTGTAACGCGCGCGTCCGGAACGACTCCGGCCTCCCGCAGTCGCGCGATCACGTCGGGATCGGACTGCACGTACTCGGCCAGTCGTCGCACGACCACCGCGGTCGGCTTACCGGGCGGGATCTCGGTCAGCCGCACCAGCTTCTCGTCCTCCGGTACGGGACGGTTCAGTCCGAGCTGCGCCAGCCCGGGGATCGGGTTGCCGTACGGGGAGGTCGTCGGATTGTTGAGAACCTCCACGAGGCGACGTTCGACCTCTTCGCTCATGACGTGTTCCCAGCGGCACGCCTCGGCGTGCACGTTCTCCCAGTCGAGTCCGATCACATCGACCAGCAGCCGCTCGGCCAGGCGATGCTTGCGCATCACCGACACCGCGAGGTCGCGGCCCTTCTCGGTCAACTGCAGATGGCGGTCGCCGGCCACGCGCAGGAGACCGTCGCGCTCCATCCGCGCAACGGTCTGGCTGACGGTCGGCCCACTCTGCTCGAGGCGTTCGGCGATGCGCGCCCGCAGGGGCACCACGCCTTCCTCCTCCAGGTCGTAGATCGTCCGGAGATACATCTCCGTGGTATCGACCAGGTCCTTCACTCTCACACCCCTTCGTCTGCGGCCGATTCTAGCCGGACGAAACGTGCGGTGGGGCCGCGCGGTGCTCGCGTCGACCGGGGCCGCGCAGTAGCGTCTGCAGGCATGACCACCACATCCACCGCGACCGGCGGTTCGGCACATCTGGACGGCGATCGCGTTGTGGTGTGGAGCCCGGACTATCTCGGCTACCGATGGGGCCCGACCCATCCGATGAACCCGACACGACTCGATCTGACGATGGCGCTGTCCCGGAACATCGGGTTGCTCGACGGCGTCGAAACCGTCCGGCCCACAGCCGCAACCGACGCCGAGCTGTTGCGGATCCACACCCCGGGATACGTCGAGGCGGTGAAACGCGCCGGTGCGCAGCAACCGGATTCCGGGCACGTCGAACCCGATGCCGCCCACGGCCTCGGCACCGAGGACAATCCGATCTTCCCGCACATGCACGAGGCCGGTGCGATCCTCGCGGGCGGCACGCTGGCCGCCGCGCGGGAGATCGCCGCCGGGCGCGCCGTGCGCGCGGTGAGCATCGGGGGTGGCATGCATCACGCCATGGCCGACTGGGCCGCCGGGTTCTGCGTGTACAACGACGCGGCGATCGCGATTTCGTGGCTGCTCGACCAGGGTTACGACCGCATCGCCTACATCGATGTCGACGCCCATCACGGCGACGGTGTCCAGCACGCCTTCCTCGGCGACCCCCGGGTGCTGACCGTGTCCATCCACCAGCATCCGGCCACCCTGTGGCCGAACACCGGATGGTCCAGCGAGATCGGCTCCGGTGCCGCCGAGGGCACGGCCATCAACATCCCGGTGCTGCCCGGCACGGTGGATTCGCTGTGGCTGCGCGCATTTCACGCAATCGTTCCCGGTGCGATCGCGGCATTCCGGCCGCAGATCCTGATCAGCCAGTGCGGGGCGGACAGCCACCGCGAGGATCCCCTCGCCGACCTGTCGCTGACCGTCGACGGGCAACGCGCCTCCTATCTTGCGATGCGCGACCTCGCCGACCGGTACTGCGAGGGCCGCTGGCTCGCCGTCGGCGGCGGCGGATACGGCCTCGTGCGCGTCGTGCCCCGCGCGTGGTCCCACCTGATCGCGGCGACACTCGATCGGGAGATCGATCCGGCCACCGCCGTTCCCGAGGAATGGCGCGAACGGGTCGCGACGATCGCACCCGGGGTGGATCTGCCGACCACGATGGGGGAGGGCGGCGACGTGTCCTATCTGAAATGGGACGGTCCCGGCGGCACCCCGGAGACCGGCATCGCCTCCCTCGATCGAGCCCTGACCCGGATCGATTCGGCGATCATCGCCACGCGACGTGCCGCCTTCCCCCTGCTCGGCCTGGATCCGGAGGACCCCCGTGACTGATCCCGACGGCACGCCCGCTGTTTCGGAGGCGGACGCGGCGAAGGCCGCAGCGGAAGCGGAGAAGAAGGCAGCCCAGGAGCGCGCGATCGAGGTCGCGCGAAACTTCCCCCGTCACTGGGTCGCCGACGTCCTGGCCTCCGACGGCGGGGCCGTGCACCTGCGGCCGATCGTCCCGGAGGACGCCGAACGGCTCCTCGAGTTCCACTCCAAACTCTCCGATCGCACGCGGTATCTGCGCTATTTCGGTCCCTACCCGACGATCTCGAAGAAGGATCTGTTCAACTTCACCGTCGTCGACCATCACAAACGCGTCGCCTTCGTCGCGGTGCTCGGCGACGAGATCATCGCCGTCGGCCGGTACGAGGGGCTGCCCGGTGAGGGAGACGGCAGATCCGCCGAGGTCGCGTTCACGGTCGCCGATGCGCACCAGGGACGCGGGCTCGGACCCATCCTGCTCGAGCATCTCGCCGGGGCGGCCGCGGAGAACGACATCCACCGGTTCGTCGCGGAGGTCCTCGCCGAGAACCGCAACATGATCACAGTCTTCCGTGAGGCCGGATACCAGGTCAGCCGCAGTTTCGAGGGCGGTGTGGTCCGCCTCGAGTTCGCGATCGACCCGACCGAGGCGCTGGTGTCGGTGCGCAACGCCCGCGAACGTGCCGCCGAGGCGCGCAGCGTCCGCAACCTGCTCAGCCCCCGCAGCGCCGCGGTCATCGGTGCCTCCACCGACAGCCGGAAGGTCGGCAACGCGGTGCTGGTGAACATGCTGCGCAGCGGATTCACCGGACCCGTCTATCCGGTCAACGCCGAACACCGTTCGGTGCGCGGCGTGCGCGCCTACCCGACCGTGCGGGACATTCCCGACGAGGTGGATCTCGCCATCGCCGCGGTACCCTCCGAGGCCATCGACGCCGTGCTCGACGACTGTCTCGCCAAGGGCGTCAAGGCCCTGCTCGTGGTGTCGTCCGGGTTCGGCGAGACCGGTCCGGAGGGCCGCGATTCCGAACGTCGCCTCGCGCACGCGGCGCGGGCACACGGCATGCGGCTGATCGGGCCGAACGCGCTCGGTGTCGCGAACAACGACCCGGCCGTGCGGCTCAACGCGACCCTCGCTCCGGTGCTGCCGCCGGCCGGCAACGTCGGCTTCTTCTGCCAGTCCGGCGCGCTCGGCATCGCAATCCTGGACGAGGCTGCCAAGACCGGTGTCGGGCTGTCGTCCTTCGTCTCGGCCGGTAACCGCGCCGACCTGTCCGGCAACGACCTGCTGCAGTACTGGGACACAGATCCGGCGACCGAAGTCGTGCTCCTCTACCTGGAGAGCTTCGGCAACCCGCGCAAGTTCTCGCGCATCGCCCGCCGAGTCGCCCGGAGCAAGCCGATCGTCGCGGTCAAGAGCGGCCGCCACGCGGTGCCGCCGGCGCTGGCCGCGAACACCGGGGAGATGGACGACACCATCGTCAAGGACCTGTTCGAACAGGCAGGTGTCGTGCAGGTCGACTCCATCGCGCAGCTGTTCGACACGGCACTGTTGTTCGGCTACCAGCCCCTGCCCGCGGGCCCGCGCGTCGCGGTCGTCGGGAACTCGACCGCGCTCGGGATGCTGGCGGTCGACGCCGCCCGCAGCGAGGGACTGCAGCCGGGAACCCCGAACGACCTGGGTGCCCAGGCCAGCCCGCAGGAATTCGCCGACGCGGTCGCGAAGGCCGTGCACGCGCCCGACGTCGACGCCGTGATCGCGGTGTTCGTGCCGCCGGTCGCCGTGACCGTCGAACCGTACGCGCAGGCGCTGCGCGACGTCGTCGCCGGTTCCGAGAAGCCCGTGGTCAGCACGTTCCTCGCGACCGAGGGCATCCCGGACGTGCTCGCGGTCCGCGACGCGGAGGGCAACCCGATCCGCGGGTCGGTGCCGTCCTATCCGGGGCCGGAACGCGCGATCCGGGCCCTGGCCCGGGCGTGGCGGTACGCGAAATGGCGCAGTCGCCCCACCTCCCAGGTGGTCCGTCCGTCCGGCATCGACCCGGAGCGGGCGCGCGGCCTCGTCGACGGCTGGCTCGCCAATTCTCCCGACGGCCGGTGGCTGTCCGACTCCGAAGCGGCCCTGCTGCTGTCCTGTTACGGGGTGCACGTCGCCGACTTCCGCGCCGTGACCACCGCCGACGAGGCCGTCGCGGCGGCGGACGAGATCGGATACCCGGTGGCGGTGAAGGCCACCGGCGCCCAGTGGCGGCACCGGCCGGATCTCAGTGGCGTGCGTCTCGACCTGCTCGACGGCGAAGCGGTCCGGGTCGCCTACCGCGACCTGGCGGCGGCGTCCGGTGAACCGCTCATGCACGTGCAGAAGATGGCCACCAAGGGCATCGGCTGCGTCGTGCGCGTCCAGGACGACCCGTCGTTCGGGTCGCTGATCTCCTTCGGGCTCGCCGGGGTCATCTCCGATCTGCTCGGCGACCGCGCCTACCGGGTCCTGCCGCTCACCGAGGACGAGGCCGCAGAACTCATCGACGCGCCGAAGGCCGCTCCGCTGCTGTCCGGGTACCGCAACGCCGCTCCCGTCAGCAAGGCCGCACTGGTCGATTTCGTCCAGCGCATCTCCGCGCTCGCCGACGACCTACCCGAGGTGCGGGAGATCGCGTGCGAACCGGTCCTCGCGTCGGCGATCGGCGCCGAACTGACCGACGCGCATCTGCGGATCGGTCCCGAGCCGCACCCGCTGGATCTCGGGCCCCGCCGCTTGCGCTGACCGACACCCCACCCGGGGCAGTGCACAGACCCCCGAATACCACGATCCCCGAGAACCCAGCCCGGTTCTCGGGGATCGTCGGCGCTGACTTGCCCGGTCAGCTGGCGTAGGCGCGGAGGCGTTCTGCTCGATCGCCCTCGCGGAGTTTGCCCATCACTTCGCGTTCGATCTGCCGGACCCGTTCCCGGGACAGGCCGAACAGCTTGCCGATCTGGTCGAGGGTGCGCGGCTGCCCGTCGTCGAGCCCGTACCGCAGGCGGATGACCTGCTGTTCACGCTCGTCGAGGGTGGCCAGCACACTGCGGACGTCGCTGTGCAGCAGACCCGCGATCACGGCGCTCTCGGCGGAGGTCGCCTCGGCATCCTCGATGAAATCGCCGAGCGGCGCTTCCTCGTCGTTGCCGACCGGCATGTCGAGGCTCACCGGGTCGCGGCTGTGGTCGAGCAGGTCGGCGATCTTCTCCACGGGGATACCCGACTCGGCCGCCAGCTCCTCGTCGGTGGCCTCGCGGCCGAGCTGCTGGTGCAGTTCCCGCTTGATGCGGGCCAGCTTGTTGACCTGCTCGACGAGGTGGACGGGGAGCCGGATCGTGCGGGACTGGTCGGCCATACCGCGGGTGATGGCCTGCCGGATCCACCAGGTCGCGTAGGTCGAGAACTTGAAGCCCTTCGCGTAGTCGAACTTCTCCATGGCGCGGATCAGGCCGAGGTTGCCCTCCTGGATCAGGTCCAGCAGCGGCATGCCGCGGCCGGTGTAGCGCTTCGCGAGCGACACGACCAGGCGCAGGTTCGCCTCGAGCAGGTGGCTGCGCGCGGCCTGGCCGTCGCGTACCAGGAGGGCCAGGTTCTGCTTCTTGGCGGCACTCAGGCGCTTCTTCGTTTCCAGCAGATGCTGCGCGTACAGGCCGGCCTCGATCCGCTTGGCCAATTCCACCTCGTCCGCTGCAGTCAGCAGGGCCGTCCGGCCGATGCCGTTCAGATAGACGCGGACCAGGTCCGCGGCCGGGCTCTGGGAATCGAGGTCGGAATCGACTCGAGCGTAGGTGTCGGGGCGTGCCATGACGTGCCTCCTCATCGGTGGTGTCTCACAGCGTTCAACGTCGGGACGGGCACGGAAGTTCCCGAGGTTCCCGAGTGCTGATGCTGCTGACCTGCGCCGATGGGGGAGCGGTCCTGAGAAGTTGCTGAGAAGATCCACGGCGGGGAACCGAGGGGGAACCGGTGACGGCACCCCCGCGGCGCCCCTGTCACGCCCTCACACCGGCTCGATCAGCCCGTGCCTCACCAGACCGTGGACGAGCTGGATCGCCTGCTCGGCGAGCGCCTCCGCGTCCTCGCCGTGTGCGACCGCGAGCAGCGCGAGAAGCTCCTCCAGCACCAGGCCGTCCGGGCGCATGCCGGCGAGCAACGCCGCGGCGAGGTCGTCGACCTCGTGCTGCCAGGCCGGTCCGTCACCGCGGTGCACCCGCGCTACGACCTGCCGCCACCCGTCCTCGCCGGGCAGGTACACCCGCTCCAGCGCGGTGTCCGCGCGCACCGCGAACCGGGCCGTGAGGACATCGTGGTCGCGCAACCAGGCCAGCCGCTCGAAGTAGGCGAGCGCCTCCGCCCCCAGCGGATCGGCGAAACCGTGCCGCAGGTCCTCGGCGAGCACGTCCGACGGCTCGTTCGTGCGGCGCAGGTACACGAACCCGAACCCGACGCCTTCGACGCGATGGTTGTCGAAATGATCGAGCCACGCCTCCGCCCGATCGGCGACCGCGGGGTCGCGCGGATCGGCGTCGCCGTCCTGCAGCCACGTGCCGACGTACAGGGCTGGGTCCGCCACGTCACGCTGCACGATCCACGCGTCGACACCGTGGGCGGGCAGCCACGACGCGACGCGTGCCCGCCAATCCTCGTCCTCCACGTGCACCCACGACGCGAGCATCGCGGCGGTCCCGCCGAGTTCGAGATGGTCGACGGCCTGCGACACCATGAGCTTGCTCGCACCGTCCAGATCCAGACCCGAATCGCGGTAGCTGTGCTCGATGCGTCCGGCGCTCACCACGAACGGGGGATTGGCGATGATCCGGTCGAAGCGCCGGCCCGCGACCGGTTCGAACCACGAACCTTCGAGCAGTTCCAGCTCGACTTCGTTGAGCGCGGCGGTGACCTCCGCCAGCGCCAGACAGCGGGGGTTGACGTCGGTGGCGGTGACCTTCTCGGCGAAATCGGTGGCCCGCACCGCCTGCACGCCGCAGCCCGTGCCCAGGTCCAGCACGGTCCCGACCGGCTCGGCCGGGATGGCTCGCAGCAGCGACAGCGACGCCTGACCGACGCCGAGCACATGGTCCGGACGCGTCGGGACCGGGCGGATCGCGCCGTCGAGATCGGACAGCATCCACCGGGTTCCGGTGCCCGCGTCGAGCGGACGCAGGTCCAGGGCGGCGCGCACGCCGTCACCGTCGTGCTCGAGCAGTCCCGCCGCGACCGCGGTGTCGATCGCGACCGGTTCCAGCGCCGCCGCGACCTCCTCGGACGGGCACGTGTCGCCGAGCAGGAACAGCCGGATCAGCGTGCCCAGGTCGCCGCCGCGCCGGGCCGCGCGGCGGACCGGCACCGGCTCGCTGCGGCCGAGCGCCGCGTGCGCGTCCGGCCCGAGCAGCTCGAGCATGGTGTCGGTGTCGTACCGGCAACGGAGCAGCGCAGTTCGCAGGGGGGAACAGATCGACAGCAGCAGGTCACGGTCCACGCCCTGCATTCTCGCAGCAGGCGGGCAGGCCGACGGTTTCGAGGGTCGGCCCGCCGACGCGGCGAGGGGGTGACGCGTCAGCCGTCGATGACGTGCGGTTTGGGGGCTTCCAGGGCTTCGGTCGCGGCAATATCTGCGCGTCGACCGTCCCAGCGGCTCGGCTCGTCCTTCGAGCGCGGCGGCCTGTCGTTGGCGATGAGCACCGCGATCCACGGCAGCGGAATGGACACGCCGATGATCGCCATCGAGATCCACGGATTCTCGAACGCGCCGTAGGCCAGCGCCGCCAGAATCAGCGCCGGAATGCGAAAAGCCATGATGGTCATGTACTTGCGGACCCTTGCCCGGTGCTGGTCCTCGAGAGACGTGGCGGCCTCGGTGATCAGAATCGGGTTGTCGGGTGATCCACTCTCGTGGGATCCACCGAAACCTGGAGTTCTCGCCATCCCTCTACTGTCCCACTCCGCCGTGTCGAATGCACACGCGGTGCGGCATCATGGAATCGTGAGCACCCAGATCAAGGAACGGCCCGACACCACCACCGACGAGTCGACCGGTGACGACACTCCCAAGTTCTTCCACTACGTGAAGAAGGACAAGATCGCCGAGAGCGCGGTCATGGGGACCCACGTCGTCGCCCTGTGCGGTGAAGTGTTCCCGGTCACGCGGTCGCCGAAGCCCGGTTCGCCGGTGTGCCCCGAGTGCAAGAAGGTCTACGACGGCCTTCGCAAGGGCGACTGAGGCAACGAAGAAGCGGTAGAGCCGGCCTGCGGAGTCCCGGCCCGGACGATCGGGTCGGGACTCGGTGCTTGCCCGGTGTCCTCCACCGGGTTCCCGAGCACGGGGGTCTCACGCGGTGGAGCGGGTTCGTGCGAGGGGGCCTGCGGTCCGGACGTGCCCGGCGGGAAGCCCTCCGGTGCGGTGTCGACCGGCCCTGAGGCCCTCGTCCGCAAGTCCTCCGACTGCACGTCCTCCGAACCGGTGCCCTCCGATCGCGCGTCCTCCGGCTTGCCGTCGATCGGGCACGAATCCGGAGTCCGGTCGCCCGGGCGGAGCAGATCCGACAGGCGCACCGGATTCGTGGTCAGCCGGCGGGTCAGGTTCGTCACCGGTCCGAGTTCCGGCGACGGCTGCTGCGCGGCCTGCTGCGCCAGCCACTCGCGCCACTGCTCGAGCCGGGTCGCCCGCGCCGGCCAGAACTCCTGCACGGTCGCGTTGAACTCGGCGCCCAGCACGACCGCGAAGCCGAGGAAGAACGTGAACAGCAGGAAAGCGATGGGCGTGGCGAGCGCGCCGTAGGTGTAGCCGGTGCCGGCGATCCAGCTCAGATACCAGCGCAGGCCCTCGCTGGCGGCCAGGAAGAAGGCCCCGGCGACGAGGGCACCGCCGAGCAGCCGATGCCACGGCAACGTCTTGGGCAGCGCCACCTTGTACAGCGTGGTCAGACCGACCAGCAGCAGCAGGCCCACCGCCGGATAGTAGAACGTGTCGACGATCCGGGACCCGAGGTCGTACCAGGACTCGGGCAGCGCCCGGCCGATCAGATTCGGCCCGAGAGCCACCAGCGGCAGTGTGAACACCGCGAGGATGAGAAACATCACGTAGAGGATCAGTGCGAAGAAGCGCTGCCACACCGGGTGCCGATGCTCCTGCTGACCGTGCGCCTCGACGATCGAATCGACGAACGTCGAGATCGCCGACGAGCCCGCCCACAGCGACAGCAGGAAGCCCAGGGACATCAATTCCGGGCGTCCCCGGACCAGCACATCGGTGGCGGTCGGGCTGATGATGCCGTCGACGACGTTCTCGCTGAAAATGGTCCGGCTGAAGGTGATGGTCTTGGACAGGATGATGTCGACGGTGTCCGGTCCGAACCATCCGCCCACGTAACCGAGGGTTCCGATCAGCCCGAGCACCAGCGGCGGCAGCGACAGCGTCTGCCAGAAGGCAGCGGTCGCCGCCTTGCTGAAGATCGAGTCGTCCCACGCCTTGGCGGCCGTTCGACCGATCACCCGAAGCGCGGCCTGCACCTGCCGCGGGACGCGTCGGTGAGCAGTCCGCGGTGTGGGGGATCCGGATGGCTCGCTCATGTACTTCCAGCATTCCTGACGACGCGCAAGGACGTGCATCCGCGGTCGATGTGTGCGCGTCGAATTCTGCCACGATCGGGCACGAAACCCCGGTCGCCGGGCGGTTCGTGGCGGGGAACGGCCGCCGGAGACGATAGGCTGCCACACGGTCGGCGGAAGGTCGGGACGACGCAGCGGCAGCCGGCCGATCGTGAGCGGAGAAGGAGCACAAGCAACAGGTGAGCACCGAAACCGTAGGCCCTGCCACGACTTCCGCCCCTGCAGGGCAGCTGCGCGCATGGCAGCGGCGAGCCCTGACCAAGTACCTGGCGACCGGACCGCGGGACTTCCTGGCCGTCGCAACGCCCGGTGCAGGCAAGACGACATTCGCGCTGCGCGTCGCCGCCGAGCTGCTGCGGGACCGCACCGTCGACCAGATCACCGTCGTCGCGCCCACCGAGCACCTCAAGCACCAGTGGGCGGCGTCGGCGGCACGCAGCGGCATCGCACTCGACTCGAACTTCACCAACTCGACCGGGCAGACATCGAGCGACTACCAGGGTGTCGTGGTGACCTACGCGCAGGTGGCGTCGCACCCGTTCAAGCATCGCGTGCGCACCGAAGCGCGCCGGACGCTGGTCATCCTCGACGAGATTCATCACGGCGGCGACGCGAAGAGCTGGGGCGAGGGCATCCTCGAGGCCTTCGGTGACGCCACCCGGCGGCTCGCCCTGACGGGAACGCCCTTTCGCAGCGACGACAGCGCCATTCCGTTCGTGACGTACGAGCCGAACGACGAGGGGCTCATGCAGTCCAAGGCGGACCACTCGTACGGATACGCGGACGCGCTCGCCGACGGCGTCGTCCGGCCGGTCGTGTTCCTCGCCTACTCGGGTGAGGCGCGGTGGCGCACGAGCGCGGGGGAGGAGTTCACCGCGCGTCTCGGGGAGCCGCTCAGCGCCGAGCAGACGGCGCGGGCGTGGCGCACCGCGCTCGATCCGGCCGGTGACTGGATCCCTGCGGTCCTCGCCGCCGCCAACACGCGGCTCGAGCAGCTGCGCGCGGGTGGGATGCCCGACGCCGGTGGCCTGGTCATCGCGACCGATCAGACGGTGGCGCGCGCCTACGCGAAGATCCTCGAACAACTCACCGGCGAGATGCCGGCCGTCGTGCTGTCCGACGACCCGACCGCCTCCGATCGCATCTCCCGGTTCAGCGACGGGGACCAGCGGTGGATGGTCGCGGTGCGAATGGTGTCCGAAGGCGTCGACGTGCCGCGGCTCGCGGTCGGGGTGTATGCGACGAGCGCGTCGACGCCGCTGTTCTTCGCCCAGGCCATCGGCCGGTTCGTGCGGTCCCGGCGCAAGGGCGAGACAGCCAGCGTGTTCCTGCCGTCGGTGCCGGTGCTCCTCGACCTGGCGGCCCAGCTCGAGGCCCAGCGCGACCACGTGCTCGGCAAGCCGCACCGGGAGAAGGAAGGTTTCGACGACGAACTGCTCGCCGACGCGAACCGCCGCAAGGACGAACCGGGCGAGGAGGAGAAGGCCTTCACCTCCCTCGGCGCGGACGCCGAACTCGACCAGGTCATCTACGACGGTTCCTCGTTCGGAACGGCCACGTTCGCCGGCAGCGACGAAGAAGCCGACTATCTCGGGCTTCCGGGACTGCTCGACGCCGACCAGATGCGCGCGCTGCTGCGCCAGCGCCAGGAGGAGCAGCTCGGCAAGCCGCGGAAGGTGGCACCCGAACCGCCGCCGCAGGTCGTCGAGCGGGTCACCACCGCCGACACCCTCGCCCAGCTGCGCCGGGATCTGAACTCGCTCGTGGCGGTCGTGCATCATCGCACCCGGAAACCGCACGGGGTCATCCACGGGGAACTACGCCGCCAGTGCGGTGGCCCGCCGACCGCACTGGCGACGGCGGAACAGTTGCGCGACCGCATTGCAGTGCTGCGCAGCTGGTGACAGCTCCCGGCCGCCACCCTGTGAACGACGAAGCGGGCGCCCAGGTGTGGGCGCCCGCTTCGGGGGTCGGGTCCGAGCCTGCGGCTCCGGACGGCGGATCAGACGGTTGCGGTGGCGTCGTCCTCGGTGACGATCGTGGCACCCATCTCGCGGAGGCGGTCGGTGTGTTCCTTGGCGTGGTGTCCGCAGAACAACAGCTCACCACCGGTGGCCAGAACGGCGCGGACGCGAGCGGCGGCACTGCACCGGTCGCACCGGTCTGCAGCGGTCAACTTCGGGCTGGTCAAGGTACCGGGCATGACTCCTCCAAACTGGCCACCACTGAGTCGGTCGCCTGGGGTCTGGTCCGCCGCGCCGGGGTGGCGCGGTAGATCTACTCTGTCAGACGATGCGCGTTCATGTGTTGTTCCCCTGGGCGCACGATGGTGGCGCGTTTCACGTGAGCGGCTGCAAAAGCCCAGGACGTGGACATATATGCCGAGTGTTTGTTCGCTCACAGCGCAGCGGAAGGAGTGCCGGTGACCGGGAATCTGCTGCACATCTGCAGCCGGGACGAGTGGTTTGCCGCGCAGCAGGACGGGGTCGTGGCCCCGGATTCGCTGGAGTCGGTGGGCTTCGTGCATCTGTCCACACCGGAGCAGGTGCACCTGCCGGCGAACCGGTTGTTCTCCGGGCGCCGCGACCTGGTCCTGCTCCACGTCGCACCGGAACGGCTGTCCGATCCGGTTCGGTACGAGCCCGGTGTGCCCGGGGATCCCGAATCGATGCGCTTTCCGCATCTGTACGGTCCGCTGCCGGTCGGAGCGGTCGTGGACGTGACCCCGTACGAGCCGGGTGAGGACGGGCGATTCGCGGCCCTGTGAGCCGCGCCGTCCCCGAAACCGCTCGCGCGGAACGCTCGATCCGGGGCAGAGGTGAGCCCTGACTGCGAGCTGTCGCGGGGCAGTCCTACTCTTGCGGAATGAACGTCGACGTGACGCCGCTACCAGGCATTGGAGTACGCAAGGATTTCGAGCTGGCATCGGGACGCCGGATCGGAGTCATCACCCACCGGGACGGCCATTCCGACCTGATCATCTCCAAGGCCGACGACCCGGACGCATGCGCCGCCTCCCTTCCGATGACCGTCGAGGAGGCGGCGACGCTGAGCAACCTGCTCGGCGCACCGCAACTCGTCGCCCAGCTCGAAGAGGACCACCGGGACCTGCCGGGGATCATCACCCGCCAGCTCCACGTCCACGAAGGCTCGCGTTTCGACGGCGCGGTCCTGGGCGACACCGCGTTGCGCACCCGGACCGGCGTCTCGGTCGTCGCGGTGATGCGCGCGGGACAGGTCACGCCCTCCCCGAAACCGGACTTCATCCTCACCGGAGGTGACATCCTCGTCGCAGTGGGCACCGCGGACGGCCTCGACGCCGCGGCCAAGATCCTGCGGAACGGCTGACCCGCACGTATGAATTCGACAACCCTCGCACTCATCGAACTGGGTGCGGTCTTCTTCGCGCTCGGGGTCCTGGGGCGTGTCGCAGCCAGGTTCGGCATGTCGCCGATCCCGTTCTATCTCATCGGTGGCCTGTGCTTCGGCAACGGCGGGTTCATCCAGCTCGGCGACATCAGCGAGTTCAGCCACCTCGCCAGCGAGATCGGCGTGGTGCTGCTGTTGCTGCTGCTGGGGCTCGAATACACCGCCAACGAACTGGTCACGGGACTTCGCCGGTCGCGTACGGCCGGAATCATCGATCTCGTCCTCAACGCGACCCCGGGCGCAGTCCTCGCGCTCATGCTCGGACTCGGTCCGATCGGCGCGTTCGTGCTCGCCGGCGTCACCTACATCTCCTCGTCCGGCATCATCGCGAAGGTCCTCGACGACCTCGGCCGGCTCGGTAACCGGGAAACCCCGATCGTGCTGTCCATCCTCGTCTTCGAGGATCTCGCCATGGCCGTGTACCTGCCGATCCTCACCGCGATCCTGGCCGGGGTGAGTCTGCTCGGCGGACTCGAAGCCGTCGCGATCTCGCTCGGGCTGGTCACCGTCGTGCTGGTCCTGGTGCTGAAGTACGGCCGCTACGTCTCGCTCGTTCTCGACAGTCCGGACCGGGAAACCCTGCTGCTGAAACTGCTCGGCGCGGCGCTGCTCGTCGCGGGTATCGCCTCGGCGCTGCAGGTTTCGGCCGCAGTGGGTGCGTTCCTGCTGGGTATCGCCATCTCCGGGTCGACGGCGCACAACGCGTCGCGGGTGCTCGAGCCGTTGCGTGATCTGTTCGCCGCGATCTTCTTCGTGTTCTTCGGCCTCAACACCGACCCGACGGCGATTCCGCCGGTCCTCGGGTGGGCGGTGCTGCTGGCCGTCGTCACGTCGCTGACGAAGCTCGCGACCGGGTGGATCGCCGCACGGCAGCACAGCATCGCTGTCATGGGCCGTGCCCGCGCGGGTGCCGCGCTCATCGCCCGCGGTGAGTTCTCCATCGTGATCGCGGGACTGGGCGTCGCGTCCGGTCACGTCGACAACAAACTCGCGGCGATCGCGTCCGCCTACGTGATGATCACCGCGGTGCTCGGCCCGGTCGCGGCCCGCGTCGTCGAACCCGTGATGCGCGCCGTGGCGAGCCGCCGATCCGGGCAGCCGGCCCAAACGCCCGGTCCCGAGCCGGATCTTCTCTGACCACCTCCGAACGCAGTCAGGGCCACCCGGAAGGGTGGCCCTGACTGCATTCCGAGATGGGTGCTCTAGTCGAGGTAGTCGCGCACTAGGAACAACTAAGCGGTGTGCTTGACCTGCATCGATGCAGGATGACGAGGAGCGTCCCGCTCTGAATATCGTTGACTGATACCGGGCGGATATGAGGCGGCCCCGTTCGGTGCTCGCAACACCGCCCGGGGCCTGGGAACACAACGGAGGTACCCGTCATGAACCGTTACGCGACTCTATCCCCCGACGCCTACGTGGTGTCGTTCCTCTCCCATGACCGACGCCACGAGCTGGGCGTGACCGAAACTCACTCCGCCGCCCTCGTCCGTGCCGAACTCCACGCCGCCGCGATGGCGGAGCACTACGGCACGTTGACCACCGTCGCGTGGGAGGACGGATTCCACGCCTGCTACGAGAACGGTCACCACGCCCTCTACCGCGTCGTCCTCGTCGGCGGCGGGATGGACGACTCCGCCACCGCGTAGACGGCCCGCCCCGTCGTCCATGGGCCTTGTGGTCCGTGGGCGGCGGAGTGAGCCGCCTCCGCGTGTTCGCTCGTCGCTACTCCACCGGGTCCGACGTAAACCGACCGGTCGCCAGTACGCATAGTCCCTACCGCTGGCAGTAGGGCACCAGAACCACGCGGGTGCACACGCTGGTCCTGGTCCGGCACCGCCACACGTCCCCCTGGGCGTGGGGCTATCGGTGCTGGCCCGACACGGTGAGGGGCTAGGTCCGTGGGTCGCATGGCGGGACAGCCCGCAGGGCTAGGGGGACCAAGCAAAGGCGCCCGTCCGCCCGGAGGGCGGCCCTTGTGGTCAAGGGGAGCGCGGCGGAGCCGCTCCGTTGGTCTGCTCCACCGCCCCACGAGACACGAGGAGAGGCCCCGTCCGGTAACCATCCGGACGGGGCCTCTCGTGTGCGGTCCCGGAGTGACAGGGGACCGCGACTCCAGGCGGGGACCAAACGCCTGGAGGTCTGGGTTACGGCGTGGCGACCGTGGCCACGCGGACGACGCCCAGCGGCTTGGACACCACCGCGGCGTACCGCGACTCCACACGGGCCCGGACGAGGTTCTTCTGGAAGTCGTCCGCGACCGTCTCACTCCACCGCACGTCCACCACGTTGTCGGAGTAGACGACGACGGCCTCCCGGTCGATGACCAGACCCGTCCCCACGGGGAGGGCGTTGGAGACGACGACGGGGACGCCCCAGAGGGTCCGCTGGGCCCGCTGGGTCACGTTGGCCACCGCCTCGAGCTGGCCGGAGCCCTCCGCCCGGGCGGTTTCCGCCGCCTCCCAGTCCTCCGGACGGAGAACAATCACGTGGTTGTCCTCGTGGCCGGCGGTCTCCAACTTCGTGATGGCGGAGCGGACCGAACGGGCCACGTCCGTGGTGAAGCTCTGGACCTGGACTCCGGACGTGGTGAGGACGCCCTGGAGGTTGGGACGCTCTCCGTCTCCGGTGAGGACCTGGGCCTCGAGGGCGTCCCGGAGGCCGCGGACCATCTCGTCCTGGACGAACACCTGGAGAGCGTCGTTGTCCTCGAACCAATACCGCGGCGTCGGCTCCGACATGTGGGCCAGGACCTCGAGGTTGACCTCCACCTCCTCCAGGCCGAACACGGACGTGGGCTTGGTGTCGCCCTCCGCCACCGGGGCGGCGTTGTTGTCGCGCTGGCGCTGGACCAACGCCTTGAACGTCGGGCCCGGGGCCGGAAGGGCCACGAGGGCGTCCAGGAGGGTATTGGACGGGTGGCCCAGTTCCACGATCTCCGGCAGGAGCGGGACGCCCGCGTGAGCGGTACCGGCAGGCAGGAGGGCCTTCTGGCCGTCCACCATGCCCTCCGCGATACGGGAGGCCAGTTCCTTCCCCGCCTTGCCCGCCAGACCCACACGGCCCTTGGACCGCGTGAGACCGGAGAGGCCACCGCCCAGTCCGTCCATTGGGCCGATGGCGGTGGTCCCGTTGAGACGGGCGGCCAGGTCCTTGGCGTCGGCCAGAACCTTCTCGTCGGACTTGAGTGTCTTGATCTGCTCCAGGTAGCTCTTGGCCTTGGCCATGGCCGCGTCGTACTCCGACCGTTCGGTGGCGGTGAAGTCGCGGCCTTCACCCTGGGCCTTCTCCGCGATGGCGCGGGCCTTGGCGGTGAAGGTGAGGGCCTCGTTCTGAAGGGCCTTGATCTTTGCATTCATCAGAGTTGTTCCGTTCCAACGGGATTGGTGAGTTTCCCGAGACGGACGGGTTGAGGGTCCGGGGCATGGCCCCCGATGACGGGGACGGCTCCCACGGACTGTGACCGCTGGCCTCGTCGGTACCGGCCCCACCGCCGCGGTTGGCGTCGGCGTCCCGACACGGACCGCGTAGCGGTGGGTCCGGTACCTCGTCGTCCACATTACGTCACGTGACGCGAGAAGGGCGGCGGGACACGCTATCCCACCGCCCTCCTACCCTCGTCGGCTACGAGGTGGCCTCGTTCGCGAACGGGTTGCCGTCGTCCGCGTCGTTGACGGCCTGGGCGGAGATACGGCCCTCCGCGGAGGGAGTGAGCCCGAACTCCTGGGCCCAGGCCCTCACGGACCGTTCCGCGGCCTCGAGGATGGCCACCGCCGGATGCTTCACGAGCGAACCCGTGGAACCGGGAACCGTGAGCCCGTCGCGGTCCACCTCCGCCTGGGCGTCGTGGAGCCTCTGGACGGCCATGCAGTAGGCGCGGAAGGACGTCCGGTCCACTGCCTTGGACAACTCCAGGCGGTCCAACTCCGGGGCCACGGAGTTCCACTCCGCCGCCGCCACGTCGGGCAGGTCCGGCGGTGGCGGTCCCAGAGGCTCCCGCTTGAATCCGGGGCCCGCGTTGACCTTCCGGCCTCCGGAGTCGTATCCCTCCCGGCGTCCGTTGAGCAACTTCAAGGCCGGCGGGCGTGGTGCTGGTCCCTTACCCATGATGTTCTCCCTTCTCGTCCTCGAGGACCGCGTGGGCCCCGGTCTCCGGGACCGCGTACGCCGCTTCCAGATACGCCGCTTCGGCGGAGTCCGCCAGGAGCGCGATGGTCGCGGAGCGGGACCCCACCGCCGCCCGGACCGTGGCCGCGGTCCACGAGGCCAACATGGCGAACGCCTGGCGGATGACGTCGGGGTCATCGTGGGCGGCCAGTTGTGCCACTCGTTCGTCGTCTCCCACCGCCGCGGCGTAGAGGGCCATGGAGACCGTGAGCGTGGCCTCCGCCTTGGTTAGGTCGTCGTGGATGGTCATGATTCCTCCTGTTGGTACAAATGATGGTTCAAATCGGGGCCCAACCTGAGCCCGCGTGCGTCCACCTCGGTGGCCGGTGTCCAAGGGCCTGGCCTGGAGAGGCTGGCGGTCCCCTCCCCCGGGGGTCACGCCGCCCTCCTCTTGCGCTTGGCAGGGACGACGGACGAGGGCGGCGTCCCGTCCTTCACCCGTGCGATGCCGTACAGGCGTCCCGCCGCCAGGCCGCGGAACCCGTCCGCGATGACTTCACACGAGGCCAGCAGCGGGCAGGCCAGACACAACCGCTCCGCCTCGAGGAACCGCGGGAGTACGTGCCGGACGTGGACGCCGGGGGCCGGTGGATCGAACAGGTGGGGACGGGACACGCACGGCGGTACGGGGTCGTCGCGGGCGGTGGTAGCCCGCCGGAGCAACGAGGCCGCCGCCTTGGCGTTCATGGCGGCCCGGCCCATCTCCCCGGGCGGTGGCGCGGCGGTCACTGGACCACCGCCTCCACCACGGGAGCGATGGCGGGCGGTACCTCGTCACCGGGACCGATGAGGAGGTACCGCTCATGCGCGCTGACATGGTCGCCGCGGACGAGTCGGTAGTCCTTGACGAACATCGGGACCACGGCGTTGGCGGTTCCGCCGGTAAGCGCCAGGGCCACCACCGGGTAGACGCGGACGAGCGCGCCGGCCTGGTCGTACTGGGCCACCTTCATATCGGGCGTGTAGGTGAGAGTCGCGCCGGAGTTGAGGCCAGGATGAATCATGTCGTGTCCTTCTGGGAGAAGTGGTGTGGGGCGGTATCGGGTCCGCCGCCTGGGACCGTCACGAGGCGCAACGTGGGACCTTGGGACCTTGGGACCTTGGGACCGCACGGATACGACAAACACTCCCGCCGCTCCCCGATTCTGCAAAACCCCAGGTAGACCTATAAAAGGTTCTGATATTAAGCAAACCTCTCGTGTGTGTGTATCGCTTGGCCGGTCCCAAGGTCCCAAGGTCCCAAGCTGGGACCGGCCCGGGAGAGAGCGGCGGGGACTGCTCCCTCCCGACGCCGTGGCGGTCACGATGACGCCTCCGTGGTGAGGGAGTGGGCGAACCACCATGAGTCCCGGCATGTCGGGCATGTGAAGTGAGCCCGTGCGGTCCCGGACTCGTGGTCCACCTCGACGCGGTGAGGGACGAGGAGGATTCCGTCCGGATAGAACCGGGTCCACCGCTCCGAACCGACGCCGGGGACGATGGACGACCGGCACCGATGACAACTACCCGCCATGCGAGTTGTCACCGCCAGGGCCCGGATGATGGCCAACCATTCGTCGTTGTCACCCAGGTCCTCCCGGTCGCGGGACTCGATGGCGAACTCGTTCAATGCCGTGGCCAAGCGGGGCCAGGATTCGAGGTCCTGCCATCCGGTGAAGTCGCACGACTCCGTACGTGTCGGGTTGGGGTCCACCGCCTCCCGATGCCAGGAGCACGCCGCCCCGGAAACGGAGACCGGGGTCCGGCACGGCTTCCCGTCCTTCCGGATACGTCCACACCGCCCGTACGGGGCCCGGTTATCGCTGGTCGTCGTGGTCATGGTCGTTCGGTCCCTTCCGGGTTGTGATATTCCGTGTCACTTGGCGCAATTGCGCGACTGGGCGCAACTGCGCGTGACCTGGAGTTTTGTGTGATGTGTTTCGTGGCGCGACTATGACGACACGGTGGCGCGACTACGCCGCCGCGAACCTCCAGTCCGTCCCGGAGTCGATGCCACACCGCCGCCCCTCCGAACGGCCCGCGTCTGGAGTGAGTCACCGCCTCACACCGCCCTTGTCGCGCCATCGTTGACCCTTGTCGCGCCACTAGTCGCGTCATAGTCGCGCCATGTATATATGCAGGTCATAGACAGTTGCGCTATCGCGCCACGAGATATAGAGCGGAGGTGACGCGACAAGGCGGCGGCGGTCATGCCTCCCCCTCATCGGTGACCGGGGCGGTGGGCGGTGCCATCGGGTCCGCGTCTCCCGCCGGAGGCTCCAGGCGGGAGGCCACCGCCGTGGCCGCCCAGTAGGTCCGGCGGGGCATACCGCGTGATGCCGTGGCCGCTACCCTCTTGGCGGCCCTCTGGAGGGTCCGCTCCCGGATACCGGCATCCTTGGCGGCGGCGGCCTTCACGTCCTTGGATGGGACCCACTCGTTCCGGGCGGTGAGGTAGTCGTGGAGCCACTCCTCCGCCTCCGTCATGGACTCGTCCGCCCCGCCCTCGAAATTGGCCACGATGTGCTCGGCGGCGGTGCGGTCGGACTCCCCGACGTAGCGGAGTCGGGGCACGGTCCCGTCGTGTTCCTCGTTGGCCTCGAAGAACGGCACGCCGTCGATGGCGAACACGGACGCCACCGCCTTGGTGGACGTGTTGGACTTCTCCGGTCCGACCACGAGGTGGCCCTCCTCGTCCTCCTGGGCGTAGAGGGTCATACGGGCCTTCTTCCGAAGTTCCCCGGTCGCTCCGTACTTGTCGCGGGCGTTGGACGAGGCCACGCGGTTGGTGTGCGTGAGGAGCAGGACCGCGGCGTCCGTCGTCGTAGCCGCCTCTTTCCACGGGTGGAGGGCCTGGCGGGCCTGCTGGGGGTCCCGGACGGATAACTTCGCGGGCACCGTGTCCAGCCAGGCGTCCACGACGACGAGGACCGGACGAGGCTCGGCGGTGACGTACTCCATGTCATCGGGGAACACGGGAGCACCGCTGCCGTCCTCGTCCTCACAGATGACGTCCACCATGTCCAGGTCCGCGCCGGCAACCTCGAGGCGGGGAAGGACGGTCTGACTCCACACGTCCTCCGTGATGACTAGGCGAACTCGTCCGGGCTCCCGGGCGGGAATGCCGAACTCCGGCAACGGCTTGCCCGTCGTCACCGCCGCGGCTACCCAGACCCAGAGGAGGGATTTACCGATACCCTCATCTCCCACGAGGAGGGCTACGGACGCCCGGGGGATACGGCCCTTGGCCAACCACCGTGGTTGTTCGGCGGCGGTGAGGTCCCGGGCCCGGAACAGGCGGACGTTACGGTCGTCGGCCTCCTGGGCTTTCCCTTTCGCGTCCTTCCGTGACCCGGTGGTGCCGTCCTTCCGGACCCAGGTCCCGGGACGCCCACCGTGTGCCTCCCGGGCACTCTGGGCATCCATCTCGTGGCGGCGGATGGCCGCGGATGCGACGAGGACGCCGTAGCGGTCCTCGAAACGCCGCCGGAGCTCCGCCAGCGCCACGAGGCCGTCATGGTCGTCCGGGAAAGCTTCCCGGTCCCGTTCGGTGTGCTGGAGAACCAACGACGCCAGGGTGGACACCGTGGAGTTGCTCCAGGCGGTGGGGTCGTCGGGGTGCCGTTGGATATCCCGGGCGACGGCGTTCCGCTGGCCCTCCGTGGGGAGGGAGTCGAAGCGGAACAGTCCCTCCGCCTTCTCGTATGCCTCGTTGGCGGCGGTGTCGAACTCCCGGACGTACGGGAAGCCCGGGTCCTCACGTACCCAGGCCCGGTACAGGACCCGGAGGTGGGCGGTGTCCAGTTTCGTGTAGTCGTTCTCCGCCGCTTCCAGTGCCCGGAGGGCGGCGTCCATGGCGTTGCTCGAGGTCTCCCTCATCGGACCCCACCTCCGACCACGGACGCGGTATCGTCGTTGGTGGCGGTCTCGTCAACCGTCAACGTCCAGAACGCGGGAGTGGCCTCATCGGAAACGGTGTGGCCACTGTCGTATTTGGGCATGGCCTACGCACCTCCCGCACGATTGCGACGGGCACGGGCCGACGCCAGCGCAAGGCGGGCGAAGTACGCCTTGCGGGCGTGTTCGGCGCGCTTGGCCCGTTCCTGGGGTGTCAGTTCCCCGTTCGGGTCTACTTCCCGCTCGAACCGGGCCAGGGCGGCGGCGCGGGCCTTGGCGGTCCGGGCGGGCCGGTCGGGAGTTTTCGCCCAGGATTCATGGGCGGCAATCTGGGCCCGCAAGGATCGTTCGGCGGGGGACAACGGCGTCTTGGACGCGGACATGTGCACCTCTGGGTATGCCAGATGGACCGCGCTTGTGGGGCGGTCTGTGAGTGCTCACGTCCGGGACGGACGTTGCGCCGGGTCGAGTGCACCGGCTTCGGTTGTGCACGCTAGCACAGCGTTTGGGGGAGTGTCGGGATTACCCCAGACACCGCCGGAGGTGTTGCACCTCGATACGGGCCACTCCCGCCGCGGCCAGACGGTCCAGGGCCGGGGCCAGGGTGTCGTACCGCACGGTGAACGGGCCCAGGTCGAACAACGCCCCGCGGGGATGAGAGACGTAGTGGCGTACGCCGTCCGCGTCCACCGTGACGTCCGGGGAATCGGCACGGACCCCCGCCATGCGGGCACGGGTGGCCGCCGCCGGGTCGAGGATGGTCTGGCCGTGGGTCACCGCTCCGCGACGGTTGACCGACCGGGCCGATTGCCGCGGGCGTTGCTCCCAACGTGGGGAACCGTCCGTGTCGAGAACGAACCGTGTCACCACACGTCCGCCGTCGAGAATCGTCACCTCGGTCATAGGTCCCCCAGGTTCAATGCGCGGGCCTCGTCGGCGGCCCGGGACGCGGCGGTATGGGCGGTGTAGCGGTCGATCATGTCGCGGCGTGCCCATCCGGCCACCGCCATAAGGCCGCCTTCGGACCCGCCCGCGGCCAGCCATCGGGCGGCGGCGGTATGGCGGAGCACATGGGGATGGAAGTCGGCTATTCCGGCGAGTTCGGCGCGCCACTTGAGCGTCTTGTGGAGGGCGTAGTAGCCGAACTCCTTACCGCGGTCGCCCAGCCAGAAGGCGGGGGAGTCGGCCCGTAGATGGCCACGACGTAGGCGGAGGTAACGGTCGAGGGCCCGCCCGGTCTGGGCTCCGAAGGGCACGGTCCGGCCCTTCCCGCCCTTGCCACGACGGACCACCGCCAGGCCCCGGGTCAGGTCCACATCCGCGAGTGTGAGACTGGTCACTTCCCCCGCCCGTGCCCCGGTTTCGGCCATGAAACGGATCAACGCCTCGTCGCGTCGGTCGCGCAGGTCCTTCCCGGAACACGCCTTGATCAGCCGTTTGAGTTCGTCCTCGGTCAACGAGGGCGTGACCTTGGTGTCCAGTTTCGGTGCCTTGATTCCCAGGAGTAAGTCCTGGTCGATCTCGCCCTCCTCGAGCAACCACGCGGAGAATCGACGCAAGGCCAGTTGGCGGGCCCGGGCGGTGGCGGCTTCGGCTCCCTCCTCGAGGAGGACGGCCACGAACTCGTTGACGGTCGGGCGGTCCAGTACCGGGGCGGTGCCTGTGTCGTCACACCACGCCAGGAACCGCCGTACCCCGTCGCCGTATTGCTTGACCGTCGCCGGCGACTTGCGTTCGGCACGCAGATGCAGCACCCACGACTCCAGGAGGGAGCGCAGGTCGAGCGGCGGGGGAGTAGCGCGACGGGCCATAGAGATATCTTGACCAAAAGCGCTGTACTTGTCTAACGTGAGTGGCCTAGCCCGCAAAAGCGCAGGCTAGGCCACATGTCACCTCGGAGTGTCAGTCCAGATAGTCGCGCAGCACCTGCGAGCGGGACGGGTGCCGCAGCTTCGACATCGTCTTCGACTCGATCTGGCGGATGCGTTCACGCGTCACGCCGTAGACCTGACCGATCTCGTCGAGCGTACGAGGCTGGCCGTCGGTGAGGCCGAACCGCAGCCGCACGACGCCGGCCTCGCGCTCGGACAGCGTCTCGAGCACCGACTGCAGCTGATCCTGCAGCAGCGTGAAGGACACGGCGTCGACCGCCACGACGGCCTCGGAGTCCTCGATGAAGTCGCCGAGCTGGCTGTCGCCCTCGTCGCCGATCGTCTGGTCGAGCGAGATGGGTTCACGCGCGTACTGCTGGATCTCCAGCACCTTCTCCGGCGTGATGTCCATTTCCTTGGCGAGCTCCTCCGGCGTGGGTTCGCGACCCAGATCCTGGAGCAGCTCACGCTGGATACGGCCGAGCTTGTTGATGACCTCGACCATGTGCACCGGAATACGGATGGTGCGGGCCTGGTCGGCCATCGCGCGGGTGATGGCCTGACGGATCCACCACGTCGCGTACGTGGAGAACTTGTAGCCCTTGGTGTAGTCGAACTTCTCGACGGCACGGATCAGACCGAGGTTGCCCTCCTGGATGAGATCCAGGAACGCCATGCCGCGGCCGGTGTAGCGCTTCGCGAGCGAGACGACGAGGCGCAGGTTCGCCTCGAGCAGATGGTTCTTCGCGCGGTTGCCGTCGCGGCAGATCCAGTTCATGTCCCGGCGCTGAGCGACCGGCAGCTTCTCACCCTTCGCGGCGAGCTCCTGCATCCGGTAGGTCGCGTACAGGCCGGCCTCGATGCGCTTGGCGAGCTCGACCTCCTCCTCGGCGTTGAGCAGCGCGACCTTGCCGATCTGCTTGAGGTAGGCGCGAACCGAGTCGGCGGACGCGGTGAGCTCGGCATCCTTGCGGGCCTGCCGCAGGGCCTCGGACTCCTCCTCGTCCCACACGAAGTCGCCGGACGCCTTGTCCTTCTCGCTGGGCTCGTCGGTGTCGGTGTCCTCGTCCTCGACGACGATCTCCTCGGCACCCTCGAGGTCGTCCTCGCCGATGTCGAGATCTTCGAGGTCGGTGTCGTCGCCGTCGAAGTCCTCTTCGCCGGCCGCCTTCGTCGCCTTCTTGGCAGCGGCCTTCTTCGCGGTGGTCTTCTTCGCGGCCTTCTTGGCGGGGGCCTTCTTGGCTGCGGCCTTCTTCGCGGGGGCCTTCTTGGCTGCGGCCTTCTTCGCCGGCCGCTTCGTGGCGGGTGCGGTACCGGTCGCGGGGTCCGCGGCGGCGCCCGCGGCGTCCGAGACGGGTGCCGATTCGGCGGAAGAATCAGCGGTGTGGATGTCGGTGGCTGCCACGTACGCCCTTTCGTGACGAGGTAGTGCGGCGTCGCGCCAGAGTAGCTCCGGCGGAGAGGTCTGTCGGGATCGGACCGGTTCACGGCCGGCTGTGCACCATTGTAACGATCGTCGTGACGATCGATGTGGCGGACTCAGGGAGTGACGCCTGTTTCCGCAGCGTATGCGGCTCCGGCGATGCCTGCGGTGTTGCGGAGTTCGGCCGGTACGACGGGCGTGGTGTTCGTCAGCAACGGAATCCACTTGTCGCTCTTGCGGCTGATGCCGCCGCCGGCGACGAACAGATCCGGCCACAGCAGCGCCTCGAACCGCGACAGCACCCGGGAAACCTCCTCGGACCATCGCTTGTAGGACCAGTCCCGGTCCTCCTTCACCTTCGACGACGCGCGATGCTCGGCTTCCTTGCCGTCGATCTCCATGTGACCGAATTCGGTGTTCGGGAGCAGCACCCCGTGGTTGAGCACCGCCGAACCGATGCCGGTGCCGAACGTCAGCAGGATCACGACACCCTTCACGTTCTTCGCCGCCCCGAACCGGTCCTCGGCGATACCGGCCGCGTCCGCATCGTTGAGGACCGTCACCTCGCGCCCGCCGAGTGCCTTCGAGAACAGCGCACGCGCGTCGGTCCCGATCCAGGACGGATCGATGTTCGCGGCCGTCAGGGCGACGCCGCCCCGCACCACGCTCGGAAGGGTCAGACCGACAGGGCCCTGCCATCCGGCCTCGGCGACGATCTCGGTGACCGTGCCGGCGATGGCGGTGGGTGTCGCCGGTTGGGGAGTGAGGATCTTGATGCGCTCGCCCACCAGCTGTCCGGTGGACAGGTCGACGACGCCACCCTTGACGCCGCTGCCGCCGATGTCGATGCCGAAACCGAGATTCGCCGCGTCGGGGCGGGTTTCCTGCGTCATCCTCGTGCTCCCTGTCGTGTGTGGATGGGCGTCGCTCGTGCCGTCACATTAGTGCGAACCCGGCCGGGCCGTGGGTGGTGTGCGGGCGTGGCGTGTGTTCGGATGGGCGGGTGAGCGAATTCCAGCCACCGGACGCCCTCCGCGTCCCCGATGTCACCGACGCGGCCGACTCCGGCGATCACGAGGCGCTGCGCGCGGTGGCGGTGGCGGTGGCGGTGGAAGCCGCCACCCACGTCCGTGCCCGCCGACGCGAACTGTTCGGGTCGGATCCCGCCGCCGAGGCCGGTGCGGTCCGGACGAAGTCGACGATCACCGATCCCGTCACGATCGCGGACACCGAGAGCGAGGATCTGATCCGCCGACGGCTGACGCAGCTGCGCCCGGGCGACGGATTCCTGGGTGAGGAAGGCGGCGGCGATGCCGCGACGGGCGAGTTCCGTGTGCGGTGGGTCGTCGACCCCGTCGACGGCACGGTGAACTTCCTGTACGGGATCCCGGCGTTCGCGGTGTCGGTGGCCGCGCAGATCGACGGACGTTCGGTCGCCGGGGCGGTCGTCGACGTGACCACGGGCGACACGTACTCGGCGGCGGCCGGTGGCGGAGCCACGCTGACCACCGCGGACGGCTTCGTCACGACCCTGCGCTGCACGCCGGTCACCGACGTGCGGCTGGCCCTCGTGGCGACGGGGTTCTCCTATGACGCCGACCGCAGGGCCCACCAGGGCCGGCTCGTCGCCGAGTTGCTGCCACGGGTGCGCGACATCCGGAGGATCGGCGCCGCCGCGCTCGACCTGTGCATGGTCGCGGCGGGCCGGCTCGACGCCCACTACGAGCACGGGCTGAATCCGTGGGACTGGGCGGCCGGTGCGCTCGTCGCTGCGGAGGCGGGAGCGTCGCTCCGGCTGCCCGCCGGGTTCGGTACCGACGGGGAACTCACCGTGGCGGCCGCTCCGGGCATCGCCGAGGAGTTCCTGGCCATGCTGACCGAGATCGGAGCCGACGCTCCGATCACGTCCCGGCGGGGGTAGCGCTCAGCAGCGTGCCGTGCGTGCGGCGGCGAGCAGATCGATGTCCAGCGGAGCGGTCTGCCCGTCGACCGGCGCCTCCCGCAGTGCCTGCAGGACCTCCTCGGCGTCGGCGTTGGGGGAGATCTCGCGCGAGTAGGTGCCCAGCGCCAGGTCGACGGTGTCGTCGGTGCGGGTGTCCTGGATCAGTTCGGCACACGGCGCGACCAGCCAGACGGTGCTGGCGGCGGCGAGCCCGTCGGGACCGAACCGGATCTGACCGTGGCACTGCATGTTCTGATCGACGTAGACCGGGTCGTTGCCGGCCTGCACGTCGGGAGCGCTCGCGAAGCCGTAGTCACCGAGCTGGGCCGCGACGTGCGTGGCCTGACCACGTTCGCCGTTGGCGTTGAACACGCGCACCCGGGTCGCGGCCACCGGGGCGGGTTCCACGTCGAGCAGCGTCGAACGGCTCACGACCTCCCCGAGCGGCGCCGGCTCGGGCCCGCCCGGTTCGGTCGCCGCGGTCGGCGGGGCATTGCACGCGACCGTCGTCGTGTCCGGCTCCGACGACGAGAACACCGAGATCCAGACCACCATCGTGATCGCCGCCAGGATCGCGAACAGGACGGCGACCGGGGCCGTGCGTCGCCGGACGAAGGGCCGGCCGCGCTTGTCCGTCGCGCTGCCCTCGGTGATCAGGGAAACCACGCCGCCCTGCCTCTCGTCGTTCTGTGTGGGGTGCGGACATCACTGTAGAGGTCGCACCCGCGTGTCACGAGGAGGCGGTCGGCCCCAGGAATGTCTCGAGTTGCTGTGGTGTTGATGACAATTGATCGTCAATTCGCGCACACGCCCGAAACGGTTGAGAAATTCGCCTCTCCGTCGGCTATTGTTCGGCGGCCCGGTCGTCGAGGGAGGCGGCCACAAGGGTTCGGAAACGGAAGCCCCGGGTATGTCCGAGACCGGGACACCACCAGCGGGAACTTCCCGTGACAGTCGGGCGTTGCCCTGGCCGGAGAGCACCAACAGGGCTCGCCGGAAGAGCATCGGCACGAGGACTAGAGGTAAGAGGATATGGCGACTGACTACGACGCACCGAGGCGAACCGACAGCGACGAGGTGTCGGAGGATTCACTCGAGGAACTGAAGGCGCGACGCAACGAGGCGCAGTCCGCGGTCGTAGACGTCGACGAATCGGATACGGCCGAATCGTTCGAACTTCCCGGAGCAGACCTCTCCGGTGAGGAACTGTCGGTCCGGGTCGTTCCGAAGCAGGCCGACGAGTTCACCTGCTCGAGCTGTTTCCTGGTTCACCACCGGAGCCGGCTCGCGAGCGAGGAGAACGGCGTCCTGATCTGCCGGGACTGCGCGGCCTGACGGCTGCGCCGGGGACAGCGGGAGACACGGCCCCGCGGTCCCCGGAGAGAACGTGGCCGTGTCAGCTCTTCGAGGTGTCCGCACATCCCAAGGCGGCCAGCAGTTCTGCTGGCCGCCTTGTGCTGACCAGCCAATAGGGTGTCGGATCGTCCGGATCGTTCAGGACGACCAGCGCCATCGTGCCCACCCACGGCCGATGGGAGACGTAGGCGGCCGGATCGAGCTGCCGGCCCATGGCTGCACTCTTCGCGCTGGCGGGAACGACGACACCGCGGGCGATCACGTCGATCGGCAGGTGAGCGCGGTCGACGACGAGCTCACCGCCGACCACCCGGATCTCCTTCCGGGACAGCCACCACAGGATCCACACCGGAACGATCAGCAGGACCACGTAGGGCAGCCAATCCGGCAGGGCGCGAGCTGCCATGTTCAGCTCGGCGGCGAGCAAGGCGGCCACACCGAAGCCGAGGGGCCACCACCACAGAGGCACCCACAGACGTTCGGAGTAGGCCGGGGAACCGGTCGCGCTGCGGGCGGCGGCCCCGGGACGAGATGATTCAGACACGTCGTTCAGAGTAGTCGCCTGCACGGGTAGTCTCGGTCCACGTGACCGAGCTACCAGCCATCCCGCTTCGCCGTCTCGACCCGGGAATCCCCGTGCCGCGTCGGGCCCACGCCGGTGACGCCGGCGTCGACCTGTGCACCACCTCCGACGTGACCATCGAACCGGGCAGGCGGGTGCTGGTCGGAACCGGCATCGCGGTGGCGCTGCCGATCGGCACCGTCGGGCTGATCCACCCGCGGTCCGGCCTGGCTGCGAAGTTCGGCCTGTCCGTCGTGAACACCCCCGGCACCATCGACGCCGGCTATCGCGGCGAGATCAAGGTCTGCCTGATCAACCACGATCCGGAACAGCCGATCGAACTGCGGCGCGGCGATCGCATCGCGCAACTCGTCGTCCAGAAGGTCGAGCTCGTGGATTTCGTGGAGGTCGACGAACTCGACGGAACGACTCGCGGCGCGGGCGGATACGGATCGAGCGGCGGGCACGCCGGGCTCGTCAAGGAAGGTATGTGACATGTTCGGACGCCGTAAGAAGAACCGCGCCGAGTCCACCTACGTCGACGACGCCGCCTACGACTACGACGAGCACGACGACGAGGCCGGCGGTAATCCGCCCGCACCGGGAACCGGTCCGTTCGACATCGACGACATCGGTGAGGACGCGATCGGCACGACCCGGCTCGACCTCGGTTCGGTTCTCGTGCCCATTCCGCCGGGCGGGCAGATCCAGGTCGAGATGGCGCAGAACGGCGCACCGCAGGCCGTGCACCTGGTGACCCAGTACGGCCGGATCACTGTGACGGCCTACGCGGCACCCAAGTCGCCCGGCCAGTGGCGCGAAGTCGCAGGCGAGCTCGCAGACACACTGCGCAACGACAATGCGACCGTGAGCATCGAGGACGGCCCCTGGGGTCGTGAACTGCACGGCGTCACCCCGAACGCCGACCTGCGGTTCATCGGCGTGGACGGGTACCGCTGGATGATCCGCTGTGTAGTGGCGGGACCGTCCGGTGCGGTCGCCGCGAACGCACCGCTGGTGGAAATCGCGCGGGCGGTCGTCGCCGACACCGTCGTCCGCCGCGGCACCGATCCGCATCCGGTACGCACGCCGCTCCCGGTTGTGCTTCCGAAGGTGCTGGCCGAGCAGCTCGCTGCGGCCGCCCAGCAGCAACAGCAGGCCCAGCAGCAGGCCCAGCAGCAGCGGCTTCAGCAGGGACAGATGCCACCGCAGCCGGGTGGGCAGCAGATCCCCGGCCGGCAGCCGGGAGCCCCGCTGACCCCGCCTCGGACACCCGCGCCGCAACCGCCGCGACCGCGACGGGGTGAGTCCGGCTCGGCCATGCAGCAGCTCGGCTTCTGAACCCCGGAGCTCGGCTTCCGAACCCGGCGGGAGCCGCAACCTGCGCATCCGCCGGGTTCGTCGCCTCCGGCTCACACTCCCGGCCGGACCTCCTCCAGGACGTCGGCGAAGGCCTCCTCGAGCAGCGTGGCGTAGCGCTGCGCGTCCGGCATCACGTCCGGTGAGGTGATCACCGTCAGGGTGAGGTCGTCTCCGAGGCCGAACAGCCCGTGGATGAGCGTTGCCTCCGATGTCAGCGGTGGGCATCCCGCACCGAACAGGAGCGGACGTCCGGCCAGCGCCCACGGCGTGGTGTTCTTCACCCGGATGCTGGTGAGCGCGGTGTGCATGCGCGGGGCCGGGCGTGCGTCCAGCCGACGTCGGCTCGCAGCGAGTTCCCTCGGCAGCACGAACGACGGAATCGAGGCGGCGTCGGTCAGCCGGCGCAAGGAGGCCGCCGTCGCCGTCTCTCTACTCTCGATCAGTGACGCCTGGACCGCGGCGGCACGCTCCGGGATTGCGTCGACGCCCGGGTGCAGTAGGACGTTCGTCCAGCCGATTCGGTTGATCCCGAGCGACTCCGGCGCCGCCCCGACCGCGAGGGTGACGAACGCGGTCAGATCCTGCGGGCACCGGCCCTCCGTCTCGGTGAGATAGCGCTGCAGGGCCAGCGAGATGGTGGTGAGCGCGAGCGCGGTCACCGTGACGTTCCGGGGCAGCGAACCGACCCGTCCCAGCCGCAGCACCAGGACCGTCCGACGGTCACCGGGATCTCGGTTGAGCCGGGTCGAGGTGATCTCCGGTGCGGGCGCCGATCCGGCGGCTCCGGCCGTCTGCGCCTGCTTGGCGTCCCGCACCGCGGCGCGGATCGTACGGACGTAACGGATCGTCGCGCGAGGGGCGCGCGCGAGCCCCCGCGCCGCCGCGAGCACGGGATTGAGGCGCGGCTCCACCGGTCCCAGGCCGGGAAAGTGCACCGGTTCGGTGCCCTGGCCGTAGAAGGCTTCCCACAGGGGATGGACGATCGGTCCCGAGATCAGGGAGTGGTTTCCGCGGAACACCACGACTGTCGCGGGGCCCGTCGCACCCGGAGCATCGCGCACGCCGTGGAAGATGTCGAGCCGCCAGGCGGTCTCCCGCGCGTCGAGGGAGTCGGCAGCCAGATCCTCGAGAACGTCGAGCAGCGCCGGCCAGTCCAGCCCCACCCGCTCGTCGTGCAGGATCCGCTGCTCGACCGGCAGATCGTCGGCCACCCAGTACGCATGGTCGAGATGCCCGGGAACAGCGACGAAGCGCCGGTTCAGCTCCGCGTAGATCGGGGCACGCCGGCGGAAGTGCTCGGTGATCTCCGCGGCGGTCGGGGGTGTCCCGACCCCGGAGTCGAAGACCCAGAAGTTGAGCGGATCGAGGTGGTGACCTCGATCGGCGTCCAATACGTAGGCAGCGTCGATCGGCTGCACTTGTGATGTCAATGACATGCCGGAGGTATCGCGGGTATTCGTCACGCGGTTACACGCTCCCACACGGCCAGGCAGCCCGCGCCGAGAATCGCCGGATCCGCACCGACCTCGGCGAGGGTGACGGTCGTCAGAGCGGCGCAGGGCAGCAGAGCGGCCCATTCCTGCGCGACGGCGAGCGGGTGGACCGCGTCGTCGACGGCGGCGGTGATCCCGACCGGCACCCTCACGCCCGCGAGAGCCTCCGCGTCGAGTGCGTGGAAGGCCGCAGCCTCCTCGAGCGCGGACGGCAGGTCCGGCCACTGGGCACGCCAGGACCGCGACAGCTCCCGGCCCAGCCATGCCGGGCTCGATTCGACCATCGCCGCGACCACAGGCTCGAGCCCGTGCGTACGCAACTCGTGCGCCGTCCACCGGGCACTGGCTGCGGCGGGCGCCTCCTCCGGGGAGCCGGTCCACGCCGGAAGCGCCGCCAGGACCCCGACTGCATCGGACGGGTGCTGTGCCGCCCAGTGCAGGGCCACCGCAGCGCCGATCGACACCCCGCCCGCGAGGATCGCACCCGTGCGGGCCTCACGGTCGAGGGCGTCGAGGTAGCTGCCGACGACGCGCCGCGGGTCCGGGTCCACGGCGACGACGCGGATGCCGCGACGCTCGAGCGGGGCCCGGAACGCGGCGTCGGCGAACTGCGCGTCGGAGCCGGTTCCGGGCAGGACGACCGCGGTCAACGGCAGGTCACCGGCGGTTTGAGGTAGGTCCCGTGTGGGGAACACATTGGGATCGGCATCGGCCATGCGTAGATAGTGCCGAACGCGAATCGAGGGTGCCGCACCGGATGTGGTTGTAGGTCTCGATTCGGTCTACAGTGGCCGTCAGAGACCCCTATGTGCGGAATGCGATCCATGCCGCACCCGTTTCAGGAGCGCTGTTATGGCACCCGCCACCGGTTACTTCCGCCGACTGACCCGCCGGTTGACCGAGGACATCGAGAGCATCGACGCCGAGGAGATCGCGGAGTCGTCCCAGGCGACCGGAGCCCGCAAGGCCGCCGAATGCACGCGAGGCGAGGAAGTGACGATGTTCGGGCGTCTGCGCAGCGTCGAGACCTGTTCGAAGGCGGCCAGTGCGACGGTCGAGGCAGAACTGTTCGACGGCACCGACTCGGTCGTGCTCTCGTGGATCGGACGCCGCCGCATCCCGGGCATCGAACCGGGCAAGACGATCCTGGTCCGCGGCCGCCTCGGAGAACGCGACGGCGCGAAGATCATCTACAACCCCTACTACGAGCTGCGCGAACGAGTCTGATCCTCGGTCGCCGGCTCCCGGCGACGGCGCGCGGCCGGTGGGATCCGCCCGCGCGTGCTCGTAATCATCACCCCCTGAGCGGAAGGTGCCGGTGCCCCGTTGTGGCACCCTCGTAGGAGTGAGCGACAGCAAGCAGCCGACGGTACTCGAGCAACTCGGTGGTTTCAGCGGGTTGGTGTCCTCGACACTGCCGGTCCTGGTTTTCGTCCCGGTCAACAGCCTTTGGGGTCTGACCGCGGCGATCTGGGCGGCGATCGCCGTCGCGACCGCCGTTCTGGTGTGGCGGCTGGCGCAGCGCACCCCCATCCAGCCGGCGATCTCGGGGTTCATCGGGGTGGCGGTGTGCGCGTTCATCGCCCACCGGACGGGTGACGCCAAGGGCTACTTCCTGTTCGGGATCTACAGCAGTCTCGCGTACGGCGCGGTCTTCCTGGCGTCGGTGCTGGTGCGCTATCCGCTCGTCGGCGTGATCTGGGGAATGCTCAACGGCCAGGGCACCGGGTGGCGTGCCCACCGGGACGCGGTGCGTGCCTACGACCTCGCGACCGTGGCGTGGACGCTGGTCTTCCTGGCCCGGTACCTGGTGCAGAACCACCTCTACGATGCCGACCGCACGGGCTGGCTCGCGGTCGCCCGCATCGGCATGGGCTGGCCGCTCACCGCGGTCGTGCTGCTGGTGACGCTGTGGGCGGTGCGTCGTGCCGATCGCATCGTCGAACCGGCCGTCACCGACGAGGACGCCTCGTTGCCGGGCGGCGAGACGCGCCGCGACGACAACTGACCGGAACCGGGTACTCCTAGAGCCCGATCGCCTCGCGCAGTTCCTGTTCGACCTCGACGGACGCGACGAACAGCAGTTCGTCGCCACCCTCGAGCGGATCGTCGGGCTGCGGCACGATTACCCGATCGCCCCGCAGGATCGTCACGAGCGCCGCGTCGCGCGGCAGAGCCAGCTTCCGGACCGGCTTGCCGGCGAGTGCTGTCGTGTCGGGCAGTGTGATCTCGATGAGGTTGGCGCCCTTGCGCAGCGTCATCAGGCGAACCAGGTCGCCGACCGAGACCGCTTCCTCGACGAGGGCGGCGAGCATCCGCGGCGTGGACACCGCGACGTCGACGCCCCACGACTCGTCGAACAACCATTCGTTGCGGGGGTCGTTGACGCGCGCCACCACCCGCGACACGGCGAATTCGGTGGTCGCGAGCAGGCTGAGCACGAGATTGGTCTTGTCGTCGCCGGTGGCGGCGATGACCACGTCGTAGTCCTGGAGTTCGGCCGCTTCGAGCAGGCTCAGCTCGCACGCGTCGGCGTGCACCCACTTGGCGTCCGGTACCGATTCGGGTTCGACATGCTCGAGTTTGCGTTCGAGCAGCATGACCTCGTGCTTGTTGCGGATGAGTTCGCGCGCGATCGAGCGCCCGACGGCGCCCGCACCGGCGATCGCCACCTTCATCTGCGTGGTCCTCTCAGTCGTTCTCGGCGGGCGGGTTCGCGGCCAGCGCGAGCGCCTCGGCGACGGTGCCCGACACCGCCGCGATGTACACCTGGTCGTCGGCCTGCAGCACCGTCTTGCGGTCGGGCAGCAGCCCGGCACCGAAGCGGATGATGAACGCGACCCGAGACTGTGTCGCGTCCTCGAGTTCCGTGACGTTACGGCCGATCCAGTCCTCGTGGAGGCTCACCTCCGCGACCGCGACCGTCCCCGTCGGGTCGCGCCAGCGGGTGGTCTCGGCGTCGCGGACGAGCGCATGCAGGAAGCGGTCCGTAGTCCACGGGACGGTCGCGACGGTCGGGATGCCGAGCCGCTCGTAGACCGCGGCGCGCTTGGCGTCGTAGATGCGGGCGACGACCCGCTCGATTCCGAATGTCTCGCGCGCCACACGCGCGGAGATGATGTTGGAATTGTCACCCGACGACACCGCGGCGAAGGCGTCGGCGCGCTCGATTCCGGCTCGCACGAGCACATCCCGGTCGAATCCCATGCCGACGATCGTCTGTCCGGGAAAGTCCGGACCGAGGCGCAGGAAGGCGCTGGGGTCGCGGTCGATGACCGCGACCTCGTTCCCGAGACGGACGAGTGCTGCGGCCAGCGACGATCCCACTCGACCGCACCCCATCACCACCACGAACACGCTCGATCTCCGTTCCGCTGCTACGCCCGACCGGCAACGTCCATTGTCCGGCGGTCGCCGGGTTGCCGAACCGAAACCGTACCGCCCCGTGCGGCGATCGCGCGTGCAACCAGCATCCAGGCTCCACAATTCGGCCATATCGGACAGGGGAGCGGGTCGGGGGTCCATCGGACGTGCGACGGCTTAGGCTTTGCGAGTGTCCAAGCTTTCGACCGCCACGAAGCGGTTGTTGTTGGGTAGGCCGTTCCGTAGCGACACGCTCGGCCACACCCTGTTGCCGAAGCGGATCGCCTTGCCGGTCTTCGCGTCGGACGCATTGTCCTCAGTGGCGTACGCGCCCGAGGAGATCTTCCTGGTCCTGTCGGTCGCCGGCATGTCGGCCTTCGTGTTCGCGCCGTGGATCGGGGTGATGGTCGCGATCGTGCTGGCCGTCGTCGTGGCCAGCTATCGGCAGAACGTGCACGCCTATCCGTCCGGGGGTGGCGACTACGAGGTCGCGACCACCAATCTCGGTCCGACCGCCGGCCTGACCGTCGGCAGCGCCCTCATGGTCGACTACGTGCTCACCGTCGCGGTGTCGATCTCGTCGGCCGCGGCGAACATCGGCTCGGCGGTGCCGTTCGTCGCGCAGCACAAGGTGCTCTTCGCGATCATCGCCATCGCGATCCTCACCGCCGTGAACCTGCGGGGTCTGCGGGAGGCCGGGACCGCCTTCGCCATCCCCACTTACGCCTTCATGTTCGGTGTGCTGGTCATGCTGGTCTGGGGCCTGACCCGCATCTTCGTGCTGGGGGACGACCTGCAGGCCGAATCGGCGGGGTTCGAGCTGACGGCCGAACAGTCGAACCTGACGGCGATCGCGTTCGCGTTCCTCCTCGCCCGGGCCTTCTCCTCGGGTTGTGCCGCCCTGACCGGTGTCGAGGCCATCAGCAACGGCGTGCCGGCGTTCCGGAAGCCCAAGTCGCGCAACGCGGCGACGACCCTGCTGATGCTGGGCGGCATCGCGATCACGCTGCTGCTGGGCATCATCGTGCTCGCCGAGAAGATCGGTGTCGTGATCGCCGAGGACCCGGCGACCCAGCTGCAGGGCGCCCCGGAGGGATACCACCAGAAGACACTGATCGCGCAGCTCGCGGAAACCGTGTTCGACGACTTCCCACTCGGCTTCTACCTGATCACGATCGTCACCGCCCTGATCCTGGTGCTCGCCGCCAACACGGCGTTCAACGGGTTCCCGGTGCTCGCATCGGTGCTGGCCCAGGACCGGTATCTGCCACGCCAGCTGCACACCCGTGGCGATCGCCTCGCGTTCAGCAACGGCATCCTGTTCCTGTCGGGTGTCGCGATCGTGTTCGTGTGGGTGTTCGGCGCCGAGGTCACCCACCTCATCCAGCTCTACATCGTCGGGGTGTTCGTGTCGTTCACCCTGAGTCAGACCGGCATGATCCGGCACTGGACCCGGCACCTGGCGACCGAGACCGATCCGAACCAGCGCCGCCGCATGGTCCGGTCGCGCGTGGTCAACACGATCGGCCTCGTCATGACCGCGACCGTGCTGGTCATCGTGCTCATCACGAAGTTCGTTGCGGGCGCGTGGATCGCGATCGTCACGATGATCGCGATCTTCGGGCTGATGAAGGCGATCCGCCGGCACTACGACAGCGTCGCCGCGGAACTCGAGGGCACCGAATGGGACGGTGTGCTGCCCAGCCGCACGCACTCGATCGTTCTCGTCTCGAAGATGCACCATCCGACGATGCGCGCCCTCGCGTACGCGCGGGCGACCCGCCCGGACACGCTCGAAGCGGTCACCGTGAACGTCGACGACGCGGACACCCGCCAGCTGGTGCGGCAGTGGGAGAGCAGCGACATCACCGTGCCGCTCAAGGTCGTCGAATCGCCCTACCGCGAGATCACGCGCCCGGTGCTCGAATACGTCAAGCGGGTGCGACGTGATTCGCCGCGCGACGTGGTGACCGTGTTCATCCCGGAATACGTGGTCGGGCACTGGTGGGAGCAGGTCCTGCACAATCAGAGCGCGCTGCGCCTGAAGAGCAGGCTGCTGTTCCAGCCCGGGGTGATGGTCACGAGCGTGCCCTGGCAGCTGCACTCGTCGGCGGATGTACGCAAGGAACGAATCGACGCGGCGCCCGGTGCGGTACGGCGCGGACTCGACGATCAGGAGGAACAACGGTGAGCCGGCACGAACGGCAGGTCCCGCCGACGGATTGGTCAGGTCGCCGGATCGAGGTGATCCTCGGCAACCCCGCCCACGGCGGCTCGACCGTCGCGCGCTACGAGGGGCGGGTGGTGTTCGTCCGGCACGGATTGCCCGGCGAACGGGTGATTGCGCTCGTCACCGAGGATCGCGGTGGGTCCTACTGCTTCGCCGACGCGGTGCAGATCCTGGAGGCCTCGCCCGACCGGGTGAACCCGGTGTGCCCGATCTCGGGGCCGGGCGGCGCCGGCTGCTGCGACCTGTCCCACGCGAGCCTGCCCGCGCAGCAGCGCATCGGCGCCGCGGTGGTGGCGGAACAGTTGCGCCGGCTCGGCGGGATCGACCGGCCGGTCGAGGTCGAACTGCTTCCCGGCGGCGAGCCGGACGGCACCCGATGGCGGACCCGGGTGCGTCTGGCCGTCGATCGGGTCGGAAACCCGGGCTTCCGCCGGCACCACAGTCACGACGTGGAGACGGACCTGGCGTGCCCGCAGATCGAGGCGCGCGCGTACGTCGGGCTGACCGACCGGGTGTGGCAGCCCGGTGCCGAACTGCAGGTGGTGCTGGACGCGGACGGCGAGCGGCACGTCGTGGAGATCGCGCCGCCGCACGTGTCGCGGACCGGTCGCCGCAGTCCCGGTCGCCGGGGTGCGTCGGCGCGGCGCGCAGCGGCGAGTGCGCCGCGCGTGGAGAAGGTGATGGAGGGTTCGGGCCGCCCGGTCCAACGGGTCGGGACGCGGGAATGGAGGCTCTCCGCCACCGGGTTCTGGCAGGCGCACCGCGGCGCCGCCTCGACCTATTCGCGGGTCGTGGGGGAGTGGGCCGATGCCTCCGCGGGGGCGACGGCCTGGGATCTGTACGGCGGGGTCGGGGTGTTCGCGGCCGCGCTGGCCGCCCAGGTCGGTGAGGGAGGCCGGGTCGAGTCGGTCGAGTTGTCGCGCAGTGCGATCGACGACGGTGCTCTCGCCCTCGCCGACCTGCCGCAGGTGCGGTTCCACCACGGGCGGGTCGAACGGGTGGCCGCGGAGCTGCCGCGTCCCGAAGTGGTGGTGCTGGATCCGCCGCGCGCGGGCGCGGGCCGCGAGGTGATCGAGACGATCACCTCGGCGGGGCCGCAGCGGATCGTGCACATCGGATGCGATGCCGCGTCGTTCGGTCGCGACGTAGGCCTGTATCGATCGCACGGTTTCGAACTCGCCGATCTGCGGGTCTTCGCGGCGTTCCCGTCGACGCATCACGTGGAGTGCCTGGCGCTGTTCACGCGCTGACCGTCGTCCGACAATCCCGCACGGTGGCCCGTGCCGGGATTTGTCCGTTTTAGGGCTAATTGCTTGCAGCAATCAACTAACGTATAGTTGCATGACGCAAGCAATTGATTCGAACGGAGTAGACGGATGGCGGTTCCCACGGACACGGCAAGCGCCCTGGTCGACGTGATCTTCATGCTCGGCCGCACGGTCCGGACCGCACTGTCGCAGATCGACGAGGAAGCGCTGCCCGCCGCGTTGGTGGGGGTTCTCTTCCTGTTGTGGCGCTCCGGCGAATGCCGGCAGAACGAACTCGCCAGCGAGATGTGTGTGAGCCAGTCCGCCTTGAGCCGCCAGATCGGGGAGCTCGTCGAGCGGGGCTACATCGACCGGCATCCCGACCCGGACGACAAACGCGCCCACCGGGTGCGGGTGTCCGACACCGGTGTCGAGCTGCTGCGCGGGGTCCGGGACCGCCGCGCCGCGCGGCTGAAGGACGCACTCGCCGGCTGGGACGAAGCCGAGATGGACGACGCACTGCGGGTACTCGGCCGCCTCAACGACACGCTCGCACCCGTTCTCACCGATAACGCACGAAGGACCGCCTGATGACGCAAACGACACACGGAGCACCGGGGACACACCCGGGTGACTCGATGACACACCGGGAGATCCTCGAAGCCCTCGCCGGCCTTCTCGCCGCACTGTTCACCGCGATGCTCAGCAGCACCATCGTCGCGACGGCGCTGCCCACCATCATCGGCGACCTGCAGGGCAGCCAGACCCAGTACGCGTGGGTCATCACCACCGCCCTGCTTGCGAACGCCGCCAGCACCCCGATCTGGGGGAAGCTCGCCGACCTGTTCAACAAGAAGACGCTCGTGCAGTCCGCGATCGTCATCTTCGTCGCCGGTTCGCTGCTCGCCGGTGTCGCCCACAACGTGCCGGTGCTGCTCGCCGCCCGCGTCATCCAGGGCCTGGGCATGGGCGGTCTGACCGCGCTCGTCGTCGCGATCATCGGCACGATCATCTCGCCGCGCAACCGTGGCCGGTACTCCGGCTACATGGGTGCCGTCATGGCGGTGGCGATGTCCGGCGGTCCGATCCTCGGCGGCGTCATCGTCGACAGCCCCCTCGGCTGGCGCTGGTGCTTCTACGCGTGCGTGCCGATTGCGATGATCTCCCTGGTTCTGCTGCAGCGCACCCTGCACATCCCCACGGAACGCAAGAGCGACGTGCGCATCGACTGGCTCGGCGCGACCCTGCTCACCGCCGGCGTCAGTGTGCTGCTGGTCTGGGTCTCGTTCGCGGGCTCGAGCTTCGAGTGGCTCTCCACCGAATCGGCCCTGTACGTGATCGCCGGCGTCGCACTGCTCGTCGCCACCGTGATCGTCGAGTCCAAGGTCGCCGATCCGGTCGTTCCGCTGAAGATCATCACCGAACGCACCACCGGGCTGGCGGTCATCGCCTCCGTCGCCGTCGGTATCGGCCTGTTCGGTGCCACGACCTTCCTGGGTCAGTACTTCCAGACCGCGCGCGGCTTCAGCCCCACCGAGGCCGGCGTGCTGACCATCCCGATGGTCGCGGGCATGCTCGTCTCGTCGGTCGTCTCCGGTCAGCTGATCACTCGCTTCGGTGAGTGGAAGGCCTTCCTCATCGGAGGTGCCGTCCTGCAGTTCGCCGGCTTCGCGCTCCTGGGCACGATCGATCACGCCACCTCGCTGTGGCTGATCGGGGTGTACATCGCGATCGTGGGCCTCGGCACCGGCATGCTCATGCAGAACCTGGTGCTCGCCGTGCAGAACACCGTCAGCGTCCGCAACATCGGTGCGGCCAGCAGCTCGGTCGCGTTCTTCCGCACCTTCGGCGGTGCGATCGGCGTGTCCGTCCTCGGCTCCATTCTGGCCAGCCGGGTCGCCACCCTGTCGGCCGAGGGCTTCGCGAAGATGGGCATCGAGACCGGTTCGGGCGCCGGCGGCGGCAACCTCGACCTGGGCGCTCTGCCGGAGCCGGTCGCGGCGATCATCCGCGGCGCCTACGGGGACGCCACCGGCCTGCTGTTCCTGGTCGCCGCTGCCTTCGCGGTCGTGACTCTCGTCGCGGTGGTCCTCATCCCGAAGCGGCAGCTGCGCACCACCATCGACATGGTGCCGGAGGACAAGGAACCCGTCGCGGTGTCCTGATCCGCCGTCACGACAACCGCATCGAACGCCGTGCACTCCTGGTGCACGGCGTTCGGTCTGTGCGGAGCCGGGTGAACGATCCGTGGGCCTTTCTGTGAGGAACCTCACGATGGTCCCGCCGGTGAGGTCATAACCTCATGTGAGACCCGCCGTGAGGCCGGTGTGTGGGCGGAAGTGCTTCCGGTGCTCCGTAGACTGAGTGGAACTGCTCGCGCGCCACCGCGTGAGTCGAGCCGGAGGGAGCAAAACCAGTTGGGTGTCCTTTCCCGCATCCAGTCGCCCGACGACGTGCGGCGGCTCACGCCTGCCGAGGTCAAGGAGCTCGCCGGTGAGATCCGACGGTTCCTCGTCGAGAAGGTTTCCGCGACCGGTGGTCACCTCGGCCCGAACCTCGGTGTCGTCGAACTGACCCTCGCCCTGCACCGCACCTTCGATTCGCCGCACGACCCGATCCTGTTCGACACCGGCCACCAGGCCTACGTCCACAAGATCCTCACCGGTCGCGCCGACGGATTCGACACGCTGCGCCAGAAGGGTGGCCTGTCGGGCTACCCCTGCCGCGCCGAGAGCGAACACGACTGGATCGAGTCCTCGCACGCGTCGGCGGCCCTGTCCTATGCGGACGGTCTCGCCAAGGCGTACGCACTCACCGGGCAGCGCGACCGGACCGTCGTCGCGGTCGTCGGCGACGGCGCCCTCACCGGTGGCATGTGCTGGGAAGCGCTCAACAACATCGCCGCCGGTAAGGATCGGTCGGTGGTCATCGTCGTCAACGACAACGGACGCTCCTATGCGCCGACCATCGGTGGTCTCGCCGACCACCTGGCGGCGCTGCGGATGCAGCCGGGCTACGAGAAACTTCTCGACAACGGCCGGCGCTTCGTGAAGAAGCTGCCGTGGGTCGGTCCGGCCGCCTACTCGGTGCTGCACGGGATGAAGGCCGGCATCAAGGATGCGATCAGCCCGCAGGTGATGTTCACGGATCTGGGCATCAAGTACCTCGGTCCCGTCGACGGGCACGACGAACCCGCCCTCGAGGGGGCCCTGCGCCGCGCCAAGGCGTACGGCGGACCGGTCCTCGTGCACGCGGTCACCCGGAAGGGCGCCGGCTACGCTCCGGCCGAGAACCATCTGGCCGACCAGATGCACGCGACCGGCGTCATGGATCCCCGCACCGGCCGGTCCACGTCGTCGGCGTCGGTGCCGGACTGGACGTCGGTGTTCTCCGACGAACTCATCGCGCAGGCACAGGATCGGGACGACATCGTGGCGATCACCGCCGCTATGGCCGGGCCGACCGGGCTCGCCAAGTTCGGTGAACGGTTCCCGGACCGGATGTTCGACGTCGGAATCGCCGAGCAGCATGCGGTCACCTCCGCGGCGGGCCTGGCGCTGGGCGGCCTACACCCGGTGGTCGCGGTGTACTCGACGTTCCTCAACCGCGCGTTCGATCAGTTGCTCATGGACGTGGCCCTGCACAAGCTGCCGGTCACCCTCGTGCTCGACCGGGCGGGTATCACCGGCTCCGACGGCGCCAGCCACAACGGCATGTGGGACTTCTCGCTGCTGGGAATCGTGCCCGGCATCCGCGTGGCCGCACCGCGTGACGGCGCGACCCTGCGCGAGGAACTCGGCGAGGCGCTCGCGGTCGACGACGGCCCGACCGCTCTGCGGTTCCCGAAGGGAGCGGTGGGCGAGGACATTCCGGCGCTCGAACGTCTCGACGGAACGGTCGACGTGCTGCGGATGCCGGACGGGCGCAGCGGCGACGTGCTGCTCGTTGCCGTCGGCGCGTTCGCCGGTCTGGCACTCGAGACCGCCGAACGCCTCGCGCAGCAGGGCATCACCGCAGCAGTCGTCGACCCGCGGTGGGTGCTGCCGGTCCCGGCCGCGGTGACCGAACTCGCCCGCAATTTCCGGGTCGTGGTGACCGTGGAGGACAGCGGCGTGCACGGAGGTGTCGGATCCGCGGTCGCGGCTGCGCTCAGCGACGCCGACGTCGACGTGCCCACCCGCGAACTGGGTGTGCCGCAACGGTTCCTCGAGCACGCCTCGCGCGGTCAGATCCACCAGGAACTCGGGTTGACCGCGCAGGACGTGGCCCGTCGCATCACCGGATGGGTCGCGGGACTCGACTCCGCCGACGCGGCGGAATCGGTCGAGGAACGCAACCGCGGCGTCGGCTGACCCACTGCTCCGCCGCCTCCGAATACGCCACCGCTCGTGCGTGTTTTCGGTAGCGGGCGCTACCGGAACCACGCACGAGCGCGGGGGGCTGCCGACCCGTCGCGCAGTGCTGCGTCAGGTGTGCATCTCCTCGAGTTCCATGCCCTTCGTCTCCGGGATCTTCGCCTTCACGAAGAAGAACGACAGCAGCGCGAAGAACGCGAACAGGCTGTAGAGGAACCACAACCCGACCGTGCCCGTCAGAGGCGGGAACGCCAGGGTGACAGTGAAATTCGCCAGCCAGTTCGCGGCCGTGCTCAAACCCAGAGCGACGGCGCGCATCCGGTTGGGGAACATCTCGCCGAGCATCACCCACATGATCGGGCCCCATGTCGCGGCGAAGAACACCACGAACATGTTGGCGCCCACGAGCGCGACCGGACCCCACGGGCTGGGCAGCTCGACGTTCTCGCCTTCGCCGATCGCCTGCGAGAAGGCGACGGCCGCGAGCACCAGGCTCACGAACATCCCGATCGAGCCGATCATGAGCAGGATCCGTCGTCCGATTCGGTCCACGAACAGGATCGCCACGAATGTCATCGCCACGTTGATCACCGACGTGATCACCGAGGTGGTGAAGGATTGGTTCTCGCTGAACCCCACCGACTTCCACAGTGTGGTCGAGTAGTAGAAGATCGCGTTGATGCCGACGAACTGCTGGAAGATCGCCATGATGATGCCGATCCACACCAGCGGCTGCAGGCCGAACCGCGGACCGCGGATGTCCCCGAACGAGCGCGTCGATTCGCGCCGGAGCGTCAGCCGGATCTCGTGCACGCGTTCGTTCGGCCGGAGCTCGCCGGTGATGTTCGCGAGGATGTCCGCGGCCTCCTGGTCCAGGTTCTTGCCGACGAGAAAGCGCGGTGACTCCGGAATCATCAGCGCCAGAATGCCGTACACGAGAGCGGGAACCACGCCGACGAGGAACATCCAGCGCCACGCCTCGAGGCCCCACCACAGATCGTTCGACGGGCCGCCGGCGGCGTTCTGCAACACCGCATCCGACAGCAGGGCCGCGAAGATGCCGATGGTGATGGCGAGCTGCTGCAGCGAGGCGAGCGCGCCGCGATAGCGGGCCGGTGCGATCTCGGAGATGTAGGTCGGTGCGATCACCGACGCGATGCCGATGCCGAGGCCGCCGATCACACGCCATAGCATCAGATCCGGAACACTGAACGCGTACCCGGAGCCGACCGACGAGATCACGAACAGTGCGGAGCCGAGCAGCATCACCTTCTTGCGGCCCCATCGGTCGGCGAGTTCCCCGGCGAACCAGGCGCCGACGGCGCAACCGAGCAGGGCGATGGCGACGGCGAAACCGGTGAAGAAGTCGCCGAGACCGAAGTTCTCCTGGATCGAGTCGACCGCCCCGTTGATGACCGAACTGTCGAAGCCGAACAGGAATCCGCCGACGGCCGCGGCGACCGTCACGGCGATGACCTTGGCTGCGTGCCCACCGGAGGGTTGCGTCATGGGGCACCTACTTTCGTCGGGCGTCGCTGCCGCGCTGTCCAATCCGAATCAACGCTACGCCGGAAGTGCCTGCTCGCACGGCCGTTTGTGCAACGACGGCGCATCACCGTGCGGTGATGCGCCGTCGTCGGGTGCCGGTTCGTCGAGGGCGGAGGTCAGCGGGGGACGCTGGCGACTCCCGGCTCGAGGAATCGCTTGCCGTTCACCGCTTCCGAGGTTCCGGTGCGGTCCAGGTACGGGGTGATGCCACCGTTCCAGAACGCGAAACCGCCACCGAGGATCAGGCACAGGTCGATGTCCTGGGGAGCCGCGACCACGCCCTCCTCGAGCATGATGCGGATCTCCTCGGCGAACGCGCGGCGGGTGCGGTCGAGCACCTCGTCGGCGGTGGAGGGCTTGTCACCCTGCGGCCACAGCGCGGCGACCTCGGGATCGACGACCTGGCCGTTCTCGCCGTAGGTCCACACGCCGGGCTTGCGGGCCTCGACGAGGGCCGACAGGCCGGCCGACGGCTTGAACCGATCCGGGTACGCCGCCTGCAGCGTCTCACCCGTGTGCAGGGCGATCGCCGGGCCGACGAGCGCGAGCAGCGTGAACGGGCTCATCGGCATGCCGAGCTCGGCCACCGCATTGTCCGCGACGTCGAACGGGGTGCCCTCGTCGACGGCGGCGATGACCTCGCCGAGCGTGCGGGTGACCAGGCGGTTGAACACGAAGCCCGGCTTGTCGCCGCACAGCACCGCCGACTTCTTCAGGGCCTTCGCGGTCGCGAACGCCGTCGCGAGGGTCGCGTCGTCGGTCTTGTCGCCCTTGATGACCTCGAGCAGCGGCAGGACCGCGACCGGGTTGAAGAAGTGGAAGCCCACGACCCGCTCCGGGTGCTGCAGATCCGACGCCATCTCCGTGATCGACAGCGACGAGGTGTTGGTCGCCAGGATCGTCTCGGGGGAGATGTGCTGCTCGAGCTCGGCGAACACGTTCTTCTTGACATCCATGTTCTCGAAGACGGCTTCGATGACGAAGTCGGTCTTCGCGAACGCGGCCTTGTCGAGCGAACCGGTCACCAGTGCCTTGAGGCGGTTGGCGGCGTCCGGGGACAGCCGGCCCTTGCCCAGCAGCTTGTCGATCTCGGTGTGGACGTAGCCGACACCCTTGTCGATGCGCTCCTGGTCGATGTCGGTGAGGATCACCGGGACCTGGAGCTGCTTGACGAACAGCAGCGCGAGCTGGCTGGCCATCAGGCCCGCGCCGACGATGCCGACGCCGGTGATCTTGCGGGCCAGCGACTTGTCCGGGGCTCCGGCCGGGCGCTTGGCGCGCTTGTTGACCAGGTCGAACGCGTACAGGCCGGCACGCAGTTCGTCGGAGAGCAGCAGGTCCGCCAGCGCTTCGTCCTCGGCGGCGAAACCGGCCGCGAGGGACGCCGCGTCGGAGATGTCGGTGCCGCGGGCGGTCTCGAGCAGCTCGATCGCCTTTGCCGGAGCCGGGGCGAAGCCGCGGGTCTTGCCGTCGACGAGCGCCTTGGCGCGGGCGATCGCGGCATCCCAGCCGGCGCCGCGGCCGATCTCCGGGCGGGCCGGGGTGATCTCGCCGGCCAGGACCTTCGCGGCCCAGGCGAGGGACTGCTCGAGGAAGTCCGCGGATCCGAGGACGATGTCCGCGTAGCCGAGGTCGGCGGCCTGCTTCGCCTTGATGGTGCGGCCGTTGTTGAGCGGGTTCTCCAGGATCAGCGTGACCGCGGCGTCCGGGCCGACGATGTTCGGCAGCAGCTGGGTGCCGCCCCACGCCGGGACGAGGCCGAGCATGGTCTCGGGCAGGCCGAGGGCCGGCACGTTGTCGGCGACGGTGCGGTAGTGGCAGTGCAGACCCACCTCGAGGCCGCCGCCGAGGGCGAGGCCGTTGACGAACGCGAAGGTCGGGACCTCGGAGGTGCGCAGGCGGCCGAACACCCGATGGCCGAGCTGCCCGAGTTCGAGGCCCTGCTCCCGGGTGGTCACGGCGGGCACACCCTTGAGGTCCGCACCCGCGGCGAAGATGAACGGCTTGCCGGTGACGGCGATCGCGGCGGGGTTCGCGGCGAAGGCCTCGTCGAGCGCGGCGTCGAACGCGAGCAGACCCTTCGGGCCGAACGAGTTCGGCTTGGTGTGATCGAAACCGTTGTCGAGGGTGATCAGCGCGACCTTGCCCTCGATACCGGGAACGGACACCAGCTTCGTGTACGCGTTGGTGACTACCTCGTCGGCGAAAGCATCGATTATTGCGGTCATTTACTTCTCTCCCGCCCGGTAGTCGGCGTGGTTGGGGTTCTCCCAGATGACGGTGCCGCCCATGCCGAGGCCGATGCACATGGTGGTCAGGCCGTAGCGGACGTCCGGGTTCTGCGCGAACTGGCGGGAGAGCTGGGTCATCAGGCGCACACCTGAGGAGGCGAGCGGGTGGCCGCAGGCGATGGCGCCGCCCCACTGGTTGACGCGCGGGTCGTCGTCGGCGATGCCGAAGTGCTCGAGGAACGCGAGCACCTGCACGGCGAACGCCTCGTTGATCTCGAACAGGCCGATGTCCTCGATCTTCAGACCGGTCCGGGCGAGCACCTTCTCGGTCGCGGGGACCGGGCCGATGCCCATGACGGCGGGATCGACACCCTGGAACGCGAAGCCGACCATCCGCATACCGACGGGCAGGCCCAGTTCGGCGGCGGTGTCCTCACCGGCCAGGATGCACGCGGTCGCGCCGTCGTTGAGACCGGCGGCGTTGCCTGCGGTGATCCGGCCCGCGGTGCGGAACGGCGTCTTGAGCTGGGCGAGGTCCTCGACGGTGGTGCCGGGGCGCGGCGGCTCGTCCTCGGTGGCCAGGCCCCAGCCGTTCGCCGATCGGGTGGCGACGGGCGTGATGGTGTCGGCGATGAAGCCGGCCTTCTTCGCGGCGTCGTACTTGTTCTGCGACGCGACGGCGTAGGCGTCGGTGCGCTCCTTGGTGATCGACGGGAACCGGTCGTGCAGGTTCTCGGCGGTGTTGCCCATGACCAGCGCGGACGGGTCGACCAGGCGGTCCGCGAGGAAGCGCGGGTTCGGGTCCGCGCCCTCACCCATCGGGTGGCGGCCCATGTGCTCGACGCCACCGGCGACGACGACGTCGTACTGGCCGAAGCCGATGCCCGACGCGGTGGTGGTCACGGCGGTCATCGCGCCGGCACACATGCGGTCGATCGCGAAACCGGGAACGGTCTCGGGCAGACCCGCAAGGATCGCCGAGGTGCGGCCGATGGTCAGGCCCTGGTCACCGGTCTGGGTCGTGGCCGCGATCGCGACCTCGTCGACGCGCTCCGGCGGCAGCTGCGGGTTGCGGCGCAGAAGCTCGCGGATCGCCTTGACGACCAGGTCGTCGGCGCGGGTTTCGGCGTAGATGCCCTTCGCCCCGGCCTTGCCGAAGGGGGTGCGGATGCCGTCGACGAACACGACGCCGCGTTGCGTTGAGGTGGTTGGAGCCACGCTGATTCCTCCTGATGGAGCGATGCTCTCGTCTCGTCGCAGTCCGCGACGAGCGGTGGGTTCCGGCCGTGGAAGGTCCGACGCATGAGAGCCTACCCGACGTTACCGCTGAGTAACTTATCACCTTCGGCGCAGGTGGGAGACGCGGTTGCGCGGTTGTGATCCCATGGTGTCGATCACGTGTCCGAGCCCCGTCGGACCGCGGCGGCGAGCAGCTGTGCGGCGTGCTGCGGGGTCACGGAGGGCAGCAGGTCACGAATCTGTGTACGGCAGCTGAACCCGTCCGCCAGGATCGTCGTCCCCGGATCGGCCGCCCGGATCGCAGGCAGCAACTTGTCCTCGGCGCACGCGACCGACACCTCGTAGTGGCCGGCTTCGAATCCGAAGTTCCCGGCGAGCCCGCAACAGCCGGCGTCGAGAACAGTGGTGTCCACACCCGCGTGGTCCAGCACCGTTGCGTCGTCGCGGTAGCCCATCACCGCGTGCTGGTGGCAGTGCGGCTGAATCAGCGCCGACATCCCGAGTGTGTGCGGCGGGCGCCAATCCGGCACCCTCGCCTGCAGCAATTCCCCGAGGGTGAACGTCTGCGCCGCCAGCCGCCGGGCGTCCTCGTTGCCGGGCATCAACTCGGGCAGATCCGACCGGAACACCGCCGCGCAACTCGGCTCGAGCACCACGACGGGAGTGCCGGAACGCAGGACCGGAGCGAGCAGCCGCAGGGTACGGGTGAGCACCTTCTGCGCGACCGCGAGCTGTCCCGTCGAGATCCACGTCAGGCCGCAGCAGGCGAACTCCTCGGGCACCTCGACCGCGAATCCTGCGGCTTCGAGCACCGTCACGGCGTCCCGGGCGATGTCCGGCTCGAAGTTGTCGGTGAACGTGTCCGGCCACAACACCACCGGCCCGTGCACTCGGTGCGGCGGCGGGGGCTCGCGCCGTCGCCACCACTGCGTGAACCGCTGCCGGGCGAACCGCGGGAGAGTTCGCCGAGGGTCGATGCCCCCGGCCCGGGCGAGCAGCGGCGACAACCCACGCGCGTGGGCGGCGGCGTTGACCACGGAGGGGGCCGCCGAGGCGACCCGGGCCAGCACCGGCAGCCAGCCCATCGAATAGTGCGCGCGGGGACGCACCCGGCCGCGGTAGTGGTGGAACAGGAACTCGGCCTTGTAGGTGGCCATGTCGACGTTGACGGGGCAGTCCGAGAGGCAGCCCTTGCAGGCCAGGCACAGATCGAGCGCGTCCCGGACCGCCTCCGAGCGCCATCCGTCCGTGATGACCTCGCCGTTGAGCATCTCGAACAGCAGCCGGGCGCGACCGCGGGTGGAGTGCTCCTCCTCGCCGGTGGCCCGGTAGCTCGGGCACATCACCCCGGACTCGTGACCGCGGCACTTGCCCACGCCCACACACCGCGCGGCGGCGCGCGAGAAGCGGTGGTCGTCGTCCGGGAACCCGAACCGGGTCGCGGGTTCGAGCGGCAGGTACGCGGAACCCTGGCGCAGGTTCTCGTCGAGCCGGTAGGGCGCGACGATCTTGCCGGGATTCATCCGGTTACCGGGATCGAACAGGTTCTTGAGCTCCCCGAACGCCGTGACCAGCCGGTCGCCGAACATGATCGGCAACAGCTCTCCGCGGGACTGGCCGTCGCCGTGTTCCCCGGACAGCGACCCGCCGTATCCGACGACCAGGTGTGCGGCCTCCTCCACGAAACGGCGGTAGCGTGCGACGCCGGGCGCGGTACGCAGATCGAAGGGGATGCGGGTGTGCACGCACCCGTGGCCGAAGTGCCCGTACAACGAGGCGGTGCCGTAGTCGTACCGGTCGAGCAGATCCCGGAAGTCCCGCAGATAGTCGCCGAGACGCTCCGGGGGGACCGCCGCGTCCTCCCAGCCTTCGTGGGTCTCCGGCCCGTCCGGGGGATAGGCGGTGGCGCCGAGTCCCGCCTCGCGCGCGGCCCACACCTTCTTCTCGAGGGCCGGGTCGTCGAGCACGCGCGTCGACGCCGACCTGTCGCGTTCCAGGTGCGCGATCATCGCGCGGGCCCGCTCGTCCGACTCGTCGGTGCTGTCGCCGGTGAACCGCGCCAGCAGCCACGCGGATCCCTCCGGCAGTTCGGCGAGCGCCTTCTCGGCGAGGCGCTTGCTGTGCTCGAGCGTGACGAGCCGGTGGTCGATGCCCTCGAGTGCGGCTGGATCGTGTTCGAGTACGAGGGGCACCGCGTCCGCGGCCTCGACGATGTCGCCGAATCCGGCGACGACGAGCGTCTCGGCGGCCGGGACCGCAACGAGATCCAGTTCGGCGCGCAACACCGTGACCAGGGTGCTCTCCGAGCCGGTGAGCAATCCCGCCACGTGGAAACCGTTCTCCGGCAACAGTGAATCGAGGTTGTAGCCGGACACGCGCCGCGGAATCCGTGGGTAGCGGGCGCGGATCTCGTCGGCGTACGAGTCGCGCAACCGGCGCAGCCCCCGGTAGATCTCGGCGCGCCGGCCCCCGGCGGCAACGATCCGGTCGAACTCGTCGTCGTCGGTGGCTCCGACCCACATCCGCAACCCGTCGTGGGTGAGCACCTCGAGGCGGCGCACCGAATCGACGGTCTTGCCGTACGCCTGGGCCGTCGAACCGCACGAGTTGTTGCCGATCATGCCGCCGATGGTGCAACTCACGTGCGTCGAGGGCTTCGGACCGAACATCAGGCCGTCCGGGTCGAGCTTGTTGTTGAGGACGTCGAGCGCGATGCCGGGTTCGACCTGCACGGTGCCGGCGTCGGCGTCCACCGACAGCACGCGGTGGCAGTACTTGGTCCAGTCGAGCACCACCGCGGTGTTGCAGCACTGACCGGCCAGGCTGGTGCCGCCACCGCGGGAGAGCACCGGCACGTCGCGTTCGTGGCACACCGCGACCGCGGCGACCGCGGCTTCCGGGGTCCGGGGCACCACCACACCGATGGGCACCTGACGGTAGTTCGAGGCGTCGGTCGAGTACGCGGCGCGCGAACCGGGGTCGAACCGGACCTCGCCGTCGACGCGGTCCCGCAGGTCCTGCTCGAGCGCGGCGAACGGCAGTGTGGACCGGTGGAGTTCGGAAGTCATTGCCGGTCAATCCTTTCCGGCGGTGTTCGGGTGGGGGCCGTGCACGCGGTACCGGTCGATGTCGCCCACCCGCAGCGACAGGCCGTGTCCCGGTGCATCCGGATCGGGGCGGAGGAATCCACCGGTGGGGTCGAGGTCGCCGTCGAAGAAGAGCGCCTCGATCCGGACGTGATCGTGGAACCATTCGAGATGCCGCAGGTTCGGGGTGGCGGCGGCGACGTGCACGTGCAGGTGGGGCGCGCAGTGCCCGGAGATGTCGAGGTGGTGGGACGCGGCGACCGCGGCGACGCGCCGCCATTCCGTGATCCCGCCGCACCGGGACACATCGGCCTGCAGGCAATCGACCGCGCCGGCTGCGCACATGCGGCGGAAGTACGTCAGGTCGTAGCCGTATTCGCCGGCGGTGACGTCGGCGTCGACCGCCTCGCGGACGCGTCGCAGCCCGTCTAGGTCGTCGGAGGAGACCGGCTCCTCGAACCATCGCACCCGCGCGTCCGCCGCAGTCGACGCCACCCGGATCGCCTGCTTGACCCCGTACGCGCCGTTGGCGTCGACGAACAGTTCGGCATCGTCACCGATCGAGTTGCGGGACAAGTGGATACGAGCGAGATCGCGGTCGGTCGCGGCGCCGCGGTCCTGGCCGATCTTGATCTTCACCCGGGGAATCTCCTGGACGTGCACCCAGTATTCGAGCTGTGCGGTGAGCCGATCCGCGTCGTAGGTGGTGAACCCGCCGGAGCCGTACACCGGGACCCGGTCGTGCACCGCGCCGAGCAGCCGGTGCAGCGGCAGTCCCAGCAGTCTCGCCGCGAGGTCCCACAGGGCGACATCCACCGCGGAGATCGCGCAGGCCGCCACCCCGGGGCGTCCGGCGTTGCGCACCGACCGGTACATGCGCTCGTACGCGCGACCGGTCGCGAACGCATCGCACCCGAGAACCTCACCGGCGAGGATGTCGGTGACCACGTCGGCGCAGGCGACGGGCCCGTAGGTCCATCCGGTGCCGACCCGTCCACCCGCGGCCACGCGCACCAGCACGAGGGTGGTCGACGTCCACGCGAGCGTGCCGTCCGCCTCCTCCGTGTCGGTGGGCACGGTGTACGCCGTGGCGGTGATCTCCTCGATCGGTGCGTCGAGCACGCCGGCTCATCCGTTCTTGTGCGGCAGGAACTCCTGGACCTTCGTCGCCAGGCCGGTCGTGACGAATCCCCACGCGTCCTCGTCGCCCTGCAGGACCGCGGCGGTCGTGGACTTGAACTGATCCCAGGTCGCGTGGGGCGGGATCGGCGGCATATCCGGATCGGTGTGCACGTCCAGGAGGGTCGGGCGATCCGCGGACAGGGCCGTCTCCCACGCCCCTGCCAGTTCGTCCGGAGCGGTGACGGTGACGCCACCGAGACCGAGACCGGCTGCGAAGGCCGCGTAGTCGACGTCCGGAAGCGTCTGGGACTCCACGAATTTCGGGGCGCCGCCCATCGCCCGCATCTCCCACGTGACCTGGTTGAGGTCGTTGTTGTGCAGGACGGCGACGATCAGCCGCGGATCGTCCCACTGCTGCCAGTACCGCTTGACGGTGATCAGCTCGGCGAGACCGTTCATCTGCATCGCCCCGTCGCCCGCGAAGACGATCACCGGGCGGCCCGGATGCGCGAACTTGGCGCCGATCCCGTAGGGCACGCCCGGTCCCATCGTCGCGAGGGTCCCGGACAGCGATCCGCGCATTCCGGGCCGGAATTTCAGTTGCCGCGCATACCAATTCGCGGCCGAGCCGGAGTCCGCCGTGACGATCGCGTCGTCCGGCAGCCGTGTCGAGGCCTCGGCGAACATGCGCAGCGGGTTGATCGGATCGGCGTCCACCTCGGCCTGCTTGTCCATCGTCTCCCACCAACGGGCGACGTCGGATTCGATCTTCTCCCGCCAGGTCCGGTCCTCCTTGCGCCGCAGGTTCGGAATCAACGCGCGCAGAGCGCTTTTCGCATCCGCGACGACGTTCACCTCGTACGGATAGCGCATGCCGATCATGCTGCCGTCGATGTCGATCTGCACCGCCCGGGCCTGTTCGAAACCGGGCAGGAACTGGGTGTACGGGAAGCTCGAACCGACGGTGAGGAGGGTGTCGCAGTCCCGCATCATCTCGTAGCTCGGCCGGGTGCCCAGCAGACCGATCGCACCGGTCACCCAGGGCAGTTCGTCGGAGAGCACGTCCTTGCCGAGCAACGCCTTCGCCGCACCCGCGCCCAGCAGGTCGGCGACCTGGGCGACCTCCTCGTGGGCGCCGCGCGCACCCTGTCCGACCAGCATCGCGACCTTCGTGCCGGCGTTCAGCACATCGGCGGCCCGGCTCACGGCATCGGCGTCCGGATCCACCGCGGGACGGTCGAAGCCGACACTGGACGGCACCATCTTGAACGCGTGGGCGGGCGGGGAGTAGTCCAGTTCCTGCACGTCTGCCGGAATGATCAGGGCGGTCGGGGCCCGGCGGGTCAGCGCGACCCGGAACGCGCGATCGAGGACGTTCGGCAACTGCTCGGGGACCGTCACCATCTGCACGTAGTCGGAGGCGACGTCCTTGTACAGGCTGAGCAGATCCACCTCCTGCTGGTAGGACCCGCCCATCGCACTGCGGTTGGTCTGCCCGACGATCGCGACCACCGGAACGTGATCGAGTTTGGCGTCGTACAGGCCGTTGAGCAGATGGATCGCGCCGGGCCCGGACGTCGCCATGCACACCCCGACCCGGTCGGTGAACTTCGCGTAGCCGACGGCCTCGAAGGCGCTCATCTCCTCGTGGCGGGACTGGACGAACTGCGGATCGTCGTCGGCACGTCCCCAGGCGGCGAGGATGCCGTTGATCCCGTCCCCGGCGTAGGCGAAGACGTGCTTCACTCCCCACGCGCGCAGACGTTCGAGCAGATAGTCGGAAACCTTCTGGCTGGACATCGGACGGGTCCTCCTCACGGATCGACGGACCGACATCGGACTCGGTTCGGGTTCCCCGCTCCACCGTGTCTATTCACAACCGGAACCATCGATTCGCTCGAGCACCGTTTGAGCCGGTTTCCCGCCGGGAATTCCGATCCGAACGGTCTCGAAACGGCAGGAAGGAAGTGCCGATGGCGGATCCGGCTGCGTGCCGCGAGAGCACCGCGCCGGCGCCGGCCGACTCGACCGGGCACGACCACCGACTCCGGCCGCACGTGCTGCGCGACTACGCGCTCATCGCGGACGGGGAACGCGGTGCGCTCATCGGCCCCCGCGGGGATCTCGCGTGGATGTGCGCGCCCCGCTGGGACAGTGACGCGGTGTTCTCCTCGCTGCTCGGTGGCCCGGGTGCCTATGTCGTCGAACCGGACAGTGACCGCTACACCTGGGGTGGCTTCTACGAGGACCGCACCCTCATCTGGCGCAGCCACTGGGTCACCGCGACCGGGATCGTCGAATCGCGGGACGCGTTGGCCTTTCCCGGCGACCCGCACACCGCGATCGTGCTGCGCCGCATCGTCGCCGTCGACGCCGACGCACAGGTCGACGTCGAACTGCTCGTCGCCGCCGGATTCGGTGCGATACCCATGGACACGATCACGGCCGAATCCGGCGTGTGGACGATGCGTGCCGGCCCGCTGAGACTCCGCTGGACCGGCGCGCCCGACGCACACATCCACGACGGCCGGCTCGCCGCGACCGTCCGGCTACGGTGCGGGGAATACCACGACCTGGTGCTGGAACTGAGCGATCGGACCCTGCCCGGCCGTCCGCCGGACCCCGACGATCTCTGGACCCGCACCGAACACGCCTGGCACCGCGCACTACCCCCGGTCGAAGGCACCCTCGCCGACCGCGACGCGCGCTTCGCCTCCGCGGTGTTGCGGGGCCTCACCGGTGGCAGCGGCGGCATGGTCGCCGCCGCGACGACGTCGCTGCCGGAGCGGGCCGAACAGGGACGCAACTACGACTACCGCTACAGCTGGATCCGCGACCAGTGCTACGCCGGTGTCGCGTTCGCGACCGCCGGTCCGCATCCCCTCCTCGACACCGCTGTCGGATTCGTCTCCGAACGACTCCTCGCCGACGGTGAGGAGTTGAAACCCGCCTACACCGTCGAGGGCGGCCGGGTGCCCGACGAGAAGACTGTGGACCTGCCCGGATATCCGGGAGCGGACGTGCGCGCCGGCAATCACGTCAACGCCCAGTTCCAGCTCGACGTGTTCGGCGAGGCACTGGTGCTGTTCGCCGCCGCGGCCCGCCTCGACCGGCTCGACGCCGTGCACCACCGGGCGGTGGACGTCGCGGTCGAGGCGATCGAGAAGCACTGGCGCGACGCCGACGCGGGGATCTGGGAGCTCGACGACCGGTACTGGGCGCATTCCCGGCTGATCTGCGCGGCGGGGCTGCGCTCGATGGCGCGGTACGGGCCGGCACGGCCCTCCGGCCGGTGGAACGCGCTCGCCGACACCCTCGTCGCCGCCACCACCGAGACCTGCCTGCACCGGTCCGGACGCTGGCAGCGTGCCCCCGGCGACGACCGGGTCGACGCCGCGCTGCTGTTGCCGGCCATCCGCGGTGCCGTCCCGGCGGACGATCCGCGTAGCCGACGGACCCTCGACGCCGTGCGCGCCGACCTCGGTCGCGAAGGCTACGTCTACCGGTTCCGGCACGAGAAGGGGCCGCTCGAGGCGGCCGAAGGCGCCTTCCTGCTCTGCGGATTCGTGATGGCCCTGGCCGAGCACCAGCAGGGACACCGGACCGCCGCGGCGCGGTGGTTCGAACGCAACCGCTCCGCGTGCGGCTCGCCGGGACTGTTCACCGAGGAGTTCGACGTCGAACAACGTCAGCTGCGCGGCAACCTTCCGCAGTGCTTCGTCCACGCCCTGCTGTTCGAATCCGCCCATCGACTGGCCGAGGACCCCGGCCGAGAGGAATCGTCATGACCGAGATGCCGACGCAGGTCGTGGTGGTCACCGGCGCCACCGGTGGTATCGGCCGGGCGGTCGCCCGCGCCTACGGTGCCCGCGGCGCCCGGGTGGCGCTGCTGGCCCGCGGCGAAGCCGGGTTGGACGCGGCCGCCCGCGACGTCACCGCCGCCGGCGGCACCGCGCTGCCCATACCCACCGACGTCGCGGACCCGGACCGCGTGGAGGCGGCGGCGAGCCGCACCGAGGACGAACTCGGACCCATCGACGTGTGGGTGAACGTGGCATTCACCTCGGTGTTCGCGCCCGCGACGGAGATCTCGGCGGCCGAGTACCGCCGCGTCACCGAGGTGAACTACCTCGGCTACGTCTACGGCACCTGTGCCGCACTGCGCCGGATGAAACCCCGGAACCGCGGCTCCGTCGTACAGGTCGGCTCCGCGCTGGCCTATCGAGGCATCCCCCTGCAGAGCGCGTACTGCGGTTCCAAGCACGCCATCCAGGGCTTCACCGAATCCCTGCGCTGCGAACTGCTGCACGAGCACAGCGGAGTGCACGTGACAATGGTGCAGATGCCCGCCGTGAACACCCCGCAGTTCTCCTGGGTGCGTTCGCGGCTGCCCAAGCGGGCGCAGCCGGTACCGCCGATCTTCCAGCCCGAGGTCGCCGCGCGTGCGGTGCTCCACGCGGCCGACCACCCGCGACGCCGTGAGTACTGGGTGGGGGCGAGCACCGCCGTCACGCTGGCACTCAACGCCGTCGCTCCCGGTCTGCTCGACCGGTATCTGGCCCGGACCGGCTACGCCTCGCAGCAGACCGAGCAACCCCGTGACCCGGACCAGCCGGAGAACCTGTTCACCCCGGCCGACGACGAGGAGGGGCGGGACTTCGGTGCCCACGGAGCCTTCGACGAGCGGGCGCATTCACACAGTCCGCAGGTGTGGGCCTCCCAGCACCACGGCGTGCTCGGGGGCGCCGCGGTCGCGGTCGTGGCCGGAGCCGCGGCGATCGGCGTCGGCCGCCGCCTGCGCCCGTGAGGCGGTCCCGGCATCACGTCCCCGGCGTGCTGCCGGTAACGATCGTTCCGCTCAGGCCGTCAGAACGGTCGCCAGCCTCGGTGCCACGACCTCGCGCTGCCACGGCCGGGCACCGCCCTCGACGAATCGCATCGCGATGTACTCGGTGACGTCGACACCGGGGACCGGGTCCCAGTCCCAGCACAACCGCCGCACGAGTTCCGGACTGATCAGGTTCTCGACCGGAACCTGCACGGACTCGCTGATCGCGGTGAGTTCCGTACGGGCAGCGGCCAGGCGCGCCGCCGCCTCCGGGTGATGACGCGACCACCGGTTCGCCGGCGGGGGACCGACGAACGGCTGCGCGAGTGGCGGCAACTGCGACTGGGGCAGCGCGCGGGCACGTTCGATCGCGGCCAGCCACACCCGGGACAAGCGGCGTTGCCGCGGCCCACCGAAGACCGGCAGCGCGCGCAGTTCCTCGGGGCTGCGCGGATCGGCCTCCGCGGCCGCGATGATGGCGGAATCGGGAAGCACCCGACCCGGCGCGATGTCGCGGCGGGCCGCCATCTCGTCGCGGGTCGTCCACAGTTCCCGCACGATCGCGAGGCGCCGCGGATCCTTCAGGGTGTGGATCTTCGACGTGCGCCGCCACCGGTCCGGCTTCGGTGCCGGCGGCCCCGCCGACCGGACGTGCTCGAACTCCTCGGCAGCCCATCGCGACTTCCCCTGGCGATCGAGTTCCTCGGCCATCGCGTCCCGCAGGTCGACGAGGATCTCGACGTCCAGAGCCGCGTAGTTGAGCCACGATTCGGGCAGCGGCCGGGTGGACCAGTCCGCGGCACCGTGGCCCTTGCGCAACTCGAAACCGAGCATGCGCTCGACGATCGCGGCGAGCCCGACCCGCTCGAACCCGGCGAGCCGTCCGGCCAGTTCGGTGTCGTACACCGAATCCGGGTGCAAGCCCAGCTCCGCCAGGCACGGAAGGTCCTGGTCGGCGGAGTGCAGCACCCACTCCAGTCCGTTGATCGCCTCGGCGAGCGGTGCGAGCGCACCTGCGGTGGGAATCGGGTCGATCAGCACCGTTCCGGCCCCGGCGCGCCGCAGCTGGATCAGGTAGGCACGTGATGAATAGCGGTAGCCGGAGGCGCGTTCGGCGTCCACGGCGAGCGGCCCGCTTCCCGCCGTCAGCGCAGCCGCGGCGGCGTCGACACCCGCCGCGGTGGTGATCACATCCGGGACACCGTCGCGCGGGGTGAGCAGGGGAACGGGTGTCCGCAGGGACTCGTTTTCTTCTGCTACCGACATGAAATGGACTCTAGACCGATTCGGAGCGGTCGAGCGCGGACTGTCGGGACCGGTGCCCCCGCGTCAGCGCTGGAGGCGCACCACACCGACCGGGGGAAGACCCGCCGCATACGCGAGGACCTCGCAGAACGCCTCCACGTGCGGACCCAGCTCGCCGGACAGCGGCGTCCACGACGCCCGCAATTCCAGTTGGTGGGCCCGCGCGGGTCCGGCGATGTCCCCGAACCGCACCGAACTCGTGGACGTGACCGTGCCGCCGAGCGCCGTCAGCGGTTGTCCGTGCGCCTTGAGCGCGTCGACGAGCCAGCTCCACGCGACCTCCGGGAGCAGCGGATCCGACGCCAGCGTCGCGTCGACGTCCGCCTGGATGTAGGCCACCAGCCGCATCGTGCCGTCCCAGGCGTCGTCACCGGACGGATCGTGCAACAGGATCAACCGTCCGAACGCGTCGCCTTCGGATTCCTCGGGAACCGGCCCGGATTCGTCGTGCAGCACCTCGGCGCCCAGCGCGTAGCTGAACGGGGCCAGTCGTTGGGGCGGCCGGATCGGACCGACCTCGATCTCCGGGCGCACCGTCGCCGCGTTCATCGCTTCGATCGCGGCGCGGAACTGAGCGGGTTCTGCGGGCGAGGTGGTCACGACAGCGGACGTTAGTGCCGGTGATGCACAGCACGCGGGAGGCGCGCCGATTCCGGAGGCCTACGGCGGCGTGGCAGCATGGGCAGCATCCCGTGCCCGCCGTGACGGGTACCGAACCATGCTCCTGGAAGACGAGGATCGATGACCGGCCTGGAAGACACGAACGTCGGCTCCACCACCCCCGCGGAGTACCCGAGCCGACGCCGGCTCGACACGGCCCCGTTGCTGGCCGCAGCGCGCGGCACCGAGCCGACCCACCGACCGGTGTGGTTCATGCGCCAGGCAGGCAGATCGCTGCCCGAATACCGGGAGATCCGGGCAGGAATCGGCATGCTCGAATCCTGCTTCCGGCCCGAACTGGTGTGCGAGATCACCCTGCAGCCGGTCCGTCGCCACAAGGTCGACGCCGCCATCCTCTTCTCCGACATCGTGGTGCCCCTCAAGGCCGCCGGGATCGACCTCGACATCGTTGCCGGCACCGGTCCGGTCGTCGCGAACCCGGTGCGGTCCGCCGCGGACGTCGCCGCCCTGCCGACCCTCGAAGCCGAGGAGGTCGGGGCGGTCGCGCGCGCTGTGGGATTGCTCACCCGCGAGCTCGGTGACACCCCGCTGATCGGGTTCGCCGGCGCGCCGTTCACTCTCGCCTCCTATCTCGTCGAGGGCGGACCGAGCCGCAACCACGAGCGCACCAAGGCGCTCATGCACTCCGATCCCGCGACCTGGCACGCGCTGCTCGGCCGGCTGGCGGACATCACCATCGCGTTCCTGCAGGCACAGCTGCACGCGGGCGTCGACGCGATCCAGTTGTTCGATTCGTGGGCCGGGGCGCTCTCGCTCGCCGATTACCGCGAGTACGTGCTGCCGCACTCGCAGCGGGTGTTCGCCGAGATCGAGGCGGCCCGGGTGCCGCGCATCCACTTCGGGGTCGGGACCGGTGAGCTGCTCGGCGCGATGGGCGAAGCCGGCGCCGACGTGGTGGGCGTCGACTGGCGCATTCCGCTCGACGTCGCCGCCGGTCGCATCGGCCCGGGCAAGGGCCTGCAGGGCAACCTCGATCCGGCGATCCTGTTCGCCGGGTGGGACGTGATCGAACGCGAGGTGCGCCGGATCGCCGCCGAAGCCGATCGTGCCCGCGCCGCCGGCGCCACCGGCCACATCTTCAACCTGGGCCACGGCGTGCTGCCCGACACCGATCCGACAGTGTTGACCCGCGTCGTCGAACTGGTGCATTCGCTGTGAGCACGCCGACCGTCGTAGTCGTCGGCGGTGGTGTCACCGGACTCGTGACCGCCTACCGGCTGCGGACGAGCCTCGGTGCCGGCGCCCGGATCGTGATCCTGGAACAGTCCGATCGGCTCGGCGGGAAGCTGCGCACCGTGCCGCTCGCGGGCGACCCCGTCGACGTCGGTGCCGAGGCCTTCATCGGCCGCCGCCCCGAGATGCCCGCGCTGCTCGACGAACTGGGCCTGACCGATCAGCTCGTGTACCCGGCCGGTGCCCGGCCGCTGATCTACGCGGGCGCCGAGCTGCATCCTATGCCTGGCGGCACCCTGATGGGCATCCCCGCCGATGCGCAGGCACTGGCCGGGCTCGTCGACACCGCCACCCTCGACCGGATCGCCGCCGAACCGGACCTGCCGTTGCACTGGGAACGCGGGGGAGACGTCTCGGTCGCCGAACTTGTCGGGACACGATTCGGGGAGCAGGTGGTGCGGCGCAGCGTCGATCCGCTGCTCGGCGGGGTGTACTCCGGCCTGTCCGACACCGCCGGTGTGCGCGCGACCCTCCCCACACTCGCCGCGGCACTCGACGACGGTGCGCCGAGCCTGATCGAGGCCGTGCGCCGGGCGTTGCCGTCGCCGTCGACCTCCCCGGTCTTCGGGACACTCCGCGACGGCTACGGCGTGTTGCTCGATGCGCTCGAGCGGGCCGCCGACGCCGAGATCCACCGCGGCACGGCGGCATCGGCGCTGCGTCGCGCCGGCCGCAGATGGTCGATCGACCCGATCGGGGAGGTCGACGGCCTCGTCCTCGCGGTGCCCGCGCCGCAGGCCGCCGCGCTGCTTGCCGACGCGGTTCCCGCCGGGGCCGAGCAGGCGGCCCGGATTCCGCTCGCGTCGTCGGTGGTCGTCGCGCTCGCGCTGCCCCGGGATTCGGGGCTGCCCCGCAACTCCGGGATCCTCGTCGCGACCGGCGAGGATCTGTCGGCGAAGGCGTTCACGCTGTCGAGCCGCAAGTGGCCGCACCTGGCCGAGCGTGATGTGGAACTGGCGCGCGCGTCGTTCGGGCGGTTCGGCGACGCCGGGCTCGTCGACGCCGACGACGATCTGCTGATCGCACTGGCCCGCAAGGACCTCGCGACCGTCACCGGGGTGACCGCGGAACCGGTCGCCGCGTTCGTGCAGCGCTGGCACGGCGGGCTGCCGCAGTACCGCGCAGGACACGACGAGATCGTCGCGGCACTCGAGGCCGCGGTCGCCGACGTCGACGGCATCGAAGTGGCCGGAGCGATGCTGCACGGCGTCGGTGTGCCGGCGTGCGTCGCATCGGGTACAACGGCCGCAGCGCGGCTGACGACACGAGTGGCAGGATGAGAAACATGGCACGTCTCGATTTCGACAAGCTCAATTCGACCCTCCGCTACGCGATGTGGTCGGTGTTCCAGGTGCGTCCCGGGGTCCTCGGCGACGACCGCGCCGAAGCGCTCGAGGATCTGCAGAAGTTCCTCGCCTCGTACGAGAACACCGATGTCGTCGTCCGTGGCATCTACGACATCGCCGGCATGCGCGCCGACGCGGACTTCATGTTCTGGACGCACGCCGAGCGCATCGAGGATCTGCAGAAGTTCTACGCGGACTTCCGGCGCACCACGATCCTCGGCCGCGCCAGCAACCCGGTGTGGTCGAACACGGCGTTGCACCGCCCCGCGGAGTTCAACAAGAGCCACGTTCCGTCGTTCATCGCGGGCGAGGATCCGGGCAACTACATCTGCGTGTACCCGTTCGTGCGGTCGTACGACTGGTACCTGCTGCCCGACGAGGACCGTCGCCGCATCCTCGCCGAGCACGGCAAGGCCGGCCGCGGCTACCCGGACGTGCGCGCGAACACGGTCCCGGCGTTCGCGCTCGGTGACTACGAGTGGATCCTCGCCTTCGAGGCTCCGGAACTCGACCGCATCGTCGACCTCATGCGCGATCTGCGCGCGACCGAGGCCCGCTACCACGTGCGTCTCGAGACCCCGTTCTTCAGCGGCCCCCGCGTCGACGCGGACCGGCTGATCAACGCGCTGCCCTGATGCGGATGCCGGAGCAGGAAGCCGAATCGAATCACAGCAGGCCCCCGCGGCGGTACTCGCACATGTCCCACTGGGGCATGTACGAGGCCGAAGCCGCGAACGGTGAGGTCACCGCCGTGCACCCCTACCCGGGTGACGCCGACCCGTCGGCGATTCTCGGCAACCTGCCCGGCTCGGTGCATCACCGGTCCCGCATCACCGGTCCCGCCGTGCGGCGCGGCTGGCTCGAGAACGGACCGGGGCCGAGCAGCGCCCGCGGCAGCGACGAATTCGTCGCCGTGTCGTGGGACGAACTGACCGAACTGCTCGCCGGGGAACTGCGCCGCGTCGTCGACACCCACGGCAACCGTGCGATCTTCGGCGGTTCCTACGGGTGGTCGTCGCCCGGCCGGTTCCATCACGCGCAGAGCCAGGTCCACCGGTTCCTGAAGATGCTCGGCGGCTACACGCGGTCCGTGCACAGTTATTCGCTCGGCGCCACCGGCGTGATCATGCCGCGGGTCGTGGGCACGCACTGGAAGCTGTTCGCACGCTCCACCAACTGGGACGTCATTGCCCGCGAGACGGACCTGATGGTGTGTTTCGGCGGGGTGCCGCTGAAGAACACCGCGGTCAACGACGGGGGCACCAGCAACCATCCGACCCGCGACGCCCTCGACCGGTTGCGCGCCCGGGGCGGGCGCATCGTGTCGATCAGCCCGCTGCGCGACGACCTGCACGGCGACGCCGAACGACTGGCCCCGCGCCCCGGCACCGACGTCGCGATCATGCTGGCCCTCGCGTACGTGCTCGCCACCGAGGACCTCGCCGACCGCGCGTTCCTCGACCGCTACTGCACCGGCTACGACAAGTTCGAGGACTACCTGCTCGGGCGCACCGACGGCATCCCGAAGACACCGCAGTGGGCGGCGGACCTGTCCGGCCTGCCCGCCGCAACCCTCACCGACCTCGCCCGCCGCATGGCCGCCGGGCGCACCCTGGTCACCGTCACGTGGTCGCTGCAGCGGGTCCGCCACGGCGAGCAGGCCCCCTGGGCCGGGGTGACGCTCGCCGCGATGCTCGGCCAGATCGGCGTGCCGGGCGGTGGATTCGGGCACGGATACGGATCGATGAACGAACCCGGTCTGGCGCCGGTGCCGTATCCGCTGCCGACGCTGTTCCAGGGACAGAATCCGATCGACGAGGCGATCCCGGTCGCCGCGATCTCCGACCTGCTGCTGAGGCCGGGGGAGCAGTACGACTTCGACGGACAGCGCCGCACCTTCCCCGACATCCGGCTCGTGTACTGGGCCGGCGGCAACCCGTTCCACCACCACCAGGACCTCGGCCGGCTGAAGCGGGCGCTGGCACGGCCCGACACGATCGTCGTGCACGATCCGTACTGGACGCCGATGGCCAAGCACGCCGACATCGTCGTGCCGTCCACGACGTCGTTCGAACGCGAGGACCTCTCGTGCACCCGCAACGATCCGCTGCTGGTGGCGATGCACGCCGCGACGCCCCGCTACGCGCAGGCCCGCGACGACTACGACACGTTCGCCGCGCTCGCGCATCGGCTGGGATTCGGTCCGCAGTTCACGGAGAACCGCACCGCACGGCAGTGGATCGAGCACCTCTACGAGCAGTGGCGCGGATTCGTCCTCGCCGACGGGGGAGGGGCACCCGCGTTCGAGGAGTTCTGGCATCGCGGTCACGTGCGGATGCGCACGGAGGACGACCTGACGTTGTTCCAGGACTTCCGTGAGGACCCGGACACGTATCCCCTCCGCACACCCAGCGGGCGCATCGAGATCTTCTCGGCCGACATCGACGGATTCGGCTACGACGACTGCGCCGGCCACCCCACCTGGTACGAGCCGGAGGAATGGCTCGGCGGCGCCCGCGCGCAGCAGTTCCCGCTGCATCTGATCGCGAACCAGCCGCGCACCCGGTTGCACAGTCAGCTCGACCACGGCGCCACCAGCCAGGCTTCGAAGATCCACGGACGCGAACCTCTACGCATGCACCCCGAGGCGGCCGCGACCCGCGGCCTCGACGCCGGGGACATCGTGCGGGTGTTCAACGACCGCGGCGCGTGCCTGGCCGGTGTGGTGCTCGACGACGGGCTGCGGCCGGACGTCGTGCAGTTGTCCACGGGCGCCTGGTACGACCCGCTCGACCCGTCGGACCCGAACTCGATGTGCGTGCACGGCAACCCGAACGTGCTGACCCCCGACGTCGGCACGTCGTCGCTGGCGCGCGGCTGCACGGGACAGCACGTGCTGGTCGAGATCGAACGATTCGACGGCGAACTGCCGCCGATCCGCGCGTACGACCCGCCCGTGGTCCGCGCCCGCTGACCCGTCGGAGCTCTCAGCGTTCGAGGGTCGCCTGCACCTCCCGCAGGGTGCGGGCAGAGGCGCGCAGGCCCTCGCGCTCTTCGTCGGACATCGCCACGTCGAGCACCTGGGCCGCCCCGCGGCTGTCGACGACGGTCGGCAGCGACAGGCACACCCCGGACAGATCCTCGGGACCGCTCTGGAGGGTCGACACCGGCAGCACCCGGTGCTGGTCGCGCAGCACCGCCTCGACGATCCGGGCCGTGGACAACCCGATCGCCAGATTGGTCGCGCCCTTGCCCCGGATGATCTCGTACGCGCTGTGCACCACCCGGGCGGAGATGTCGGCGCGCGCCGCCGCGTCGAACAGGGGCGCGGAGGTGCCGTCGCCGGTCACGAACTTCGCTGCTGCGACGCCGCCGATCGTTGCCCCCGACCACAGCGTGATCTCCGAGTCGCCGTGTTCACCGACCACTACGGCGTGCACGTTCTCCACGGCGACCCCGGCGCGCTCGGCGATCAGGAAACGCAGGCGCCCCGAATCGAGCACGGTGCCCGACCCGAATATGCGGCCGGGTGCGGCGTCGGTCGCGACGATCGCGGCGTGGGTGACGATGTCGACGGGATTGCTGACGAAGAGCACAACCGCATCCGGCGACCGCTCGAGCAACGCGGGCGTCAGGGTCTGCACCAGCGCGACGTTCGCCGCGGCGAGTTCGAGCCGCGACTGTCCGGGCTTCTGCTTGGCACCGGCGGTCACCACGATCATGTCCGATCCGGCGGTGACGGCGAGATCGTCACCGCCCTCGATCCGGCACGGCGGCGCAAACTGGGTTCCGTGATTGAGATCGAGGACCTCGGCCCGGACCTTGTCGGCATTGGTGTCGTACAACGCCAGCGCCTCGGCCGAACCCCGGATGAGGCACGCATACGCGATCGCGGTCCCCACGGTGCCCGCCCCGACGATCGTCACCTTGACCTTCGGCCTGCCGAGGATGTGCTCACTCATGCCTCGACATCCTCCCGGCTGCGGACCCGTCCCGCAGCCGGAGCGGCTCAGTTCGCCGGGACCAGGCGCAGGCTGATCGAGTTGATGCAGTACCGCTGATCGGTCGGTGTCGGATAACCCTCGCCCTCGAACACGTGCCCGAGATGGCTGTGGCACGACGCGCAGAGCACCTCCACCCGGCGCATCCCCAGCGAATCGTCGGGCCGCAGGATCACCGCGTCCGAATCGGCCGGATCGTAGAACGACGGCCACCCGCAGTGCGAATGGAACTTCTCGCTGCTGCGGAACAACTCCGCGCCGCAGGCGCGGCACTCGTAGACACCCTCGGTCTCGGTGTCGGTGTACTCGCCGACGAACGGGCGTTCCGTGCCCGCCCGGCGCAACACCGCGAACTCCTCGGGAGTCAACAGCTCCCGCCATTCCTCGTCGCTGCGTTCGACCTTCGGTGCGGGATCCGGGCGGGGCGTGGAAGTCATGATGCCGAGGCTAGTCGCGGACGGCCTGTGCGGCCATGCGTTCCTCGGGTTCCTCCGGTTCGTCGGGGACGGCGGCGGCGGGTTTCTTCGGCAACAGGAATGCCGGTTCGATGCCCGAATCCAGGCGTCCCTCACGGCGCGCGGCGAGGTACCGGTCGAGCAGCACCGCGAACACGACGATGATCAGCAGCGACCACCCGAACGTCGTCTTCATGTACTCGGCGGCCCGGCCCATCTCCGGCCAGCGGCTCGACAGCCAGCTGTCGTAGCTGAGGAAGCCGTAGACGGCCAGCCACGCCGGCCAGTTGCGCATCACCGAGTTCGGCAGGACCACCGTCATCAGCAGCGGGAACAGCATCATCGAGTAGTACATCTGGCCCAGCGAGCCGAGCAGGAACGAGGCGGTGAGCAGCAGGCCGGTCGCGGTGCCGACGAAGAACAGCTCGTCGTGGCGGCAGTAGCGGTACAGCAACCACAGCGCCACCAGCACCATCGCCATGAGCACGACGCGGAGCCCCAGGATCAGCCAGCTCGGCAGGCCGTAGTACATGCCGTTTCCGACGATCGCGCTGTTGAAGTAGTCACGCGCCTCGAGCAGGTAGGGCGTCGTGTGTTCGACGAACTGCCACGGGTCGACGGAGAGCGGCCAGGCGACCGCCATCAGCGCGACCGGCACCGCCACCGCCGTGACGAACACCTTCCACTGGCCACGGACCAGGGGCAGGAACAGCAGGGGAGCGAGGATCGGTTTGACCGCGAACGTCAGACCGATCGCGACGCCGGCCCACAGGTCGCGACGCTCGAGCAGCAACGTCAGGAACGCGATCTCCCCGAGCAGCACGAGCCCGTTGATGTTGGTGAACACCAGCGTGTTCGTCACCGTTTCGGAGGTGAACGCCCCGAGCACGAGGATCGGCGCGATCACGGAATCGAGACCGTAGCCGAACATGCGCAGCAGCAGGTACAGCGCGATCAGGATCGCGATCGCGTTGGCGAGAATGAACAACCAGCGGGAGCGTTCGGGGTCGATCACTGCGATCGGTGAGATCAGCAGAGTGCCCGACGGCGGATACAGGTAGTGCGGATCGACCCACCGGAAGTTCGCGGTGTAGACGGGCTGCCGATTGAGGAACGCCAGCGCCGCGTTGTACACGGGTGTGAAGTCGTCGGTCCGGAAGCCGTTGACGGCTTTGATCACCACACGGTGCAGCACCGTGAGCAGGGCCAACGGCCACACAACGCACTTGACCACCTCCACGGTGGTGCGTGCGGTGCGGGGCTCGAGACGACTGAGGAACACTACGGCACGGTACACCGGAGCCGCAGATCGGTGATCCACCCGCCCCGGCATGACGGTGCGCTCAGGCGGGACACAGGCTGCCGTTCGGCGGTAGTTCTCCGGTCTCGAGATACGCCGCGACCCGGGCCTGCGCGCACGTCGAGTGCAGGGCCGCCGCATAGCCGGCGCCCTGCCACGACACCACCGCCCATCGGGCGCCCACTGCGGTCAGTGCGCCGGTGACGGATTCGAGCCCGCCGTTGCCGACGATGGGGTCGGCGGCGGACCCGAGGACGAGCACGGGCACATCCACCGCATCCGGCAGCGGCGGCGCCGGCATGCTCGGCCATGCGGAACAGGCCGTCAGTCCGGTCGCGGTGTCCGCGCCGAACAGCGGGTAGCTCGCTCCCCATGTGCGCTGCAGCTCCAGGGCGCGGGTGGGCGTGGGCTGCCGCTGCTTGTCGCTGCACCGGGACACGAACTGGCCGGCCGAGCTCAGCTGCGCCTCGGCGGGGTCGACGAGTTCGAGCAGCGGCATCACATCACCGTCGCGCGCGGCGGCCAGCGCATCGGACAGTTCGCGGACGCGGGCCTGCTGGTCGCCGCGGGGGCTGCCGAGGAACCCGGTCACGGCGGTGAGCATCGCGTTCGACGACAGCGGTGCCAGTTCCCCGTTCGCGGCCTTCGCGTGCAGGTCCTCGAGGACCGCCCGCGGCGTGGTGCCGAGCGAACACTTCAGCGCCACGCACTGGCGGGCGAACGCGTCGACCGCGGCTTCGGCGCCGCGCGCTCGGCTCTCCGCGAGAAGCTCGGCGTCGGCGGTTGCGGCGGCGGGGGAGTCGAGGATCAGCCGACCCACGTGCGTCGGGTACTCGGCGGCGTACGCCAGCGCGACGGAGGCGCCGTTCCCGATACCGAGCAGTCCGATCCGCTCCACGTTCCAGGCCAGGCGCAGCTGGTCCAGGTCGTCGGCGGCATGTGCGGCCCCGAACATCAGCTCCTGCGGTTGCAGGTAGTCGGTGCACGTGATGGTGATCTCGCGGCTCAGCTCCGCGACGCGGCTCGGTCCGTCGCCGCTGCGGCCGAACTGGCCGAGATCGCCGAGTGCACGGAGGTCGGCGGGATAAATGCAGTCGATGGGCTGTGACGGCCCGATCCCGCGCCGGTCGACCGCGACGATCGGTCGTGTGGCGAGCAGACCGGACATCGGTCCGGTGGCGAGGGCGGCGAGTGCGGTGCCGGACGGCATGTCCGTTCCCGTGGTGAGCACGAGCGGCGCGACGTCGGTCGGGGTCTGCGGCAGGCGTGCCCGCGATACCCCGAGCGGGAACGTTCCCGGCACCGTCCCGGCCTCGTCGATGGGCGCGGTGATCTCCGAGCATTCGAGGACCAACCCGGTCGGACCGGTGGGCAGTTTCTGCGCCGCGACGGTGTCGGCGGTGCAGTCGCGCCACGCCATGTCCTCCTCGGGCACGGGCAGCCCGGGCTCGGTGGGCTCGTCCTGTTCGGGGGCGGGGACGGCCCCGTCACCGACGTCCCGAACCACCGCGACGTCGGGCCTGGCCGAGGGCCCCGTCCCGCAGGCGGTGACCGTCGCCGCGAGCGCGACGAGGGAGACCGCGAACACACCGGTTCTGCGCATGCCGACAGCCTGCCAGGTCGCCGGGATCCGGGTGTGCACCGGTCCACGCGCGCAGCGTACGCGGGCGTGTGACGCGTGCACTCATGCGAGGTGAAGATCGGGTGACGCCGATGTGAAGTAGGTCGCAATCCGCCGCTGGTGTAGGTATGGCCTCATCACACGCCTCTACCCTGGAGGAATGCAGGAACGTCTCGTCGATCGCAGTCCCGTGGTGCCGGCCGAACAACTGGTTGCACAGCTCGTGCCGCCCGCGATGTTCGACGAGGTGAGCTTCGCGTCGTACATCCCCGATCCGAACCAGCCGAGCCAGGCCGCCGCGGTCCGCGCTGCCGAGGCGTTCGTCGGCAAGATCGGCAAGATCCGCGGCGGCAAGCGCGGTCTGTTCGGTCGCAAGGCGCCGTCCACCGGCGCCGGGCTGTACCTCGACGGCGGGTTCGGTGTCGGCAAGACCCACCTGCTCGCGTCGATCTTCCACAGCGCGCCCTCGCCCAAGGCGTTCGGCACGTTCGTCGAGCTCACGCACGTGGTCGGCGCGCTCGGTTTCAACAAGGCGGTCGAGGAGCTCTCCACCCACAGCGTGCTCTGCATCGACGAGTTCGAGCTCGACGATCCGGGCGACACGATGCTGGTGTCGCGTCTGCTGACCGAGCTGTCCGCGCGTGGAGTGTCGATCGTGGCGACCTCCAACACGCTTCCCGGCCAGCTCGGTGAGGGCCGGTTCGCGGCACAGGACTTCCTCCGCGAGATCAAGAAGCTCGCCTCGATCTTCGAGACGCTGCGCGTCGACGGCCCGGACTACCGGCACCGCGACCTGCCGCCGGCGCCGGACCCGATCTCGGCGGAGGAACTGATCGAACGCGCCGAGCAGATCCCCGGCTCCACGCTCGACGACTTCGACGAGCTGTGCGCGCACCTGAGCACGCTGCATCCGTCGCGTTACGGCAAGCTCATCGAGGGCGTGTCGGCCGTCTTCCTCAACGGGGTGCACCCGGCCGAGGACCAGTCCGTCGCACTGCGTCTGGTGGTGCTCGCCGACCGGCTGTACGACGCGAGCATTCCGGTGACCGTGGCCGGTGCCAAGCTCGACGAGATCTTCACGCCGGAGATGCTGGCCGGCGGCTACCGCAAGAAGTACCTTCGCGCGACCTCGCGTCTGCTGGCGCTGTCGCGCTTCGAGGTCGCCGCCAGCTGAGGGGTATGCCTTGGGCGCCTCACAGTTCGCGCTGCATGACGTAGTCCTGGTGGGTCTGTGAACCCACCAGGAACGTGCGCGTGCCCACCGTCCGGAAGCCCTGCTTGCGGTAGAAGGCCTGGGCGCGTTCGTTCTCCTGGTTCACCCCGAGCCACAGTCCCGCACGCCCGGCCGCCGCGGCGCGCTCCACGATCGCGGCCATGAGCGCCGCTGACACGCCGGTGCCGTGACGGCCCGGCAGCACGTACAGCTTGCTGATCTCCACTGCCGGGGTCGCCGTGATCATCGCCGCGATGTCGGGGTCGGCCGGCGGTGCGTCGATCGCCATCAGGTAACCGACGATCTCGCCGCCCATGCTCGCCTTCAGCACGATCCGCGTCGGATCGGTCAGATACTCGCCGAACCGTTCCGCCGAGAGGGTCTCGGCGATGAACTCGTCGATGTCGTCCCGGTTCGATCCGGGAGGGCACGCGAGCGGAAACGTGGTGGCGGCGACGTCGGCGAGCGTTTCGGTGTCCCAGATCCCGGCCTGTGCGACGGAGACGGCGGACTCTTCGACTGAGGGCGTGGACATAGGTTCCAGTAGACCACCCGGCCCACGGACAGGTGGGCGGGGCGTGAAGTACGCGGG
>NZ_JALPTB010000036.1 GCF_023218075.1 Rhodococcus sp. HM1
GGTGGGGAGGGAGTTTCTGTGCATGACGGGATCGGCGGCAGCGCGAAGCTGCCGCCGATCCGGTGGGGGCCGATCAGGCCGGGGAAGGTGCGAAGCGATCCCGTAGGTCGCGCTTGAGGATCTTGCCGGTCACGTTCTTGGGGAGTGTGTCGACGAACTCGACGCGGCGCGGCACCTGGAATCCGCCGAGATGCTCGCGGCAGCTCGCGATGATGTCGTCGGCGCTCGCGTCGGCTCCTTCGCGGAGAACTACGACGGCACAGACGATTTCGCCCCAGGTTTCGTTCGGAACGCCGATCGCGGCGGCTTCGGCGACGGCGGGGTGGCGGTAGAGGGCCTGCTCGACCGCGAGGGACGCCACGTTCTCGCCGCCGCTGATGATGAGGTCCTTCTTGCGGTCGACGATGTACACGAAGCCTTCGGCGTCCTGCCGCACCAGATCACCGGTGTGGAACCAGCCGTCGGTGAAGGCGGCCTCGGTTGCCTCGGGATCGTTCCAGTATCCCGACATGACCTGGTCCGCGCGCACGATCATCTCACCGATCTCGCCGCGGGGAACATCGTTCATCGCGTCGTCGACGATGCGGATGTCCGCCAGTCGCATCGGTTTTCCTGCGGCCGCCAGCAGTTCGGGCTCGCCGTTCGCGGCCCGGCGATGCGACGCCTCGTCGAAATGGAGGACGTTGCCGGCCAGCTCGGTCATGCCCATTCCCTGGTAGAAATCGCAGCCGAGCCGGTCCAGGCCTTCGCGGAGCACCGCTGCGGGGATGGCGGACGAGCCGTACCCGATCGCTTCGAGCGTGCCGAGATCGTGCTCGTCGAGCGCGGGATCCTGCAGCAGGAAGTTGATCATGGTGGGAGCGAGTCCGGTCTGCGTGACCTTCCACTCCTCGACCGTCCGGAGGAAGGTCGCGTTGTCGTAGGCACGCAGAATCCCGACCGTGTTGCCGTTCAGGTGGTTGAGCAGCGTCACGTAGCCGCCCACGTGACAGAGCGGGAAGCAGAACAGAAACACGGTACCCTCGGGCAGGTTCCAGTGGAGCGCCGACGACGTGATGCCGCTGAGCAGGTTCCGGTGGCTGATCGCCACGCCCTTGGGCATTCCCGTGGTGCCGCTGGTGTAGACCAGCCACGCGATGTCGTCCGGGGACGGCCGGGTCACCGGCGGCTCCGTCGATGCGTTGCGGACGAACGACTCCCAGGAGGTGTCCTCGTCGGAACCGTCGATGACGACGATCGTGTGGACGGAGGGGACGCGCTCCCGGACCGTTGCGGCGACCTCGGCGAATTCCTCGGAGACGACGAGCACCGACGCCCCGGAGTGCTCGACGAGCGCGACGATCTGTTCGGGATGGAGCCGGAAGTTGAGGATGGTCAGCGCCATTCCGGCCATCGGGACGCCGTAGTAGCAGTCGAAGTACTCGGTGCAGTTCGTCGAGAGGATCGCGACCCGGTCACCCGGATTCGCTACGGCAAGAAGCGCATTCGCGAGTCTCCGGGTTCGGTCGCGCAGTTCGCCGAAGTCGACCACGTCGTTCTCGAATCGGAGGGCGATCCGGTCGGGATGTTTGCGTGCGCCGTACTCGACGATGTCGCTGAGCAGCATGTCGGGGGTTCTCCTGAGGTCGAGGGGATTGTGCGAGCGACCGTGGCGCTCAGCGGATGGCGAGCGGATTGATCGGCGACCCGACGCCACGGGTGAACTGCAGGGGCGGTCCCGCGTAGAAGAAGTCGTAGACACCGTCGGCCGCGCATGCCGCGGCGAGTTCCTCGAAGTTGAGCATTTCGGCGAGCGTCATGCCCATGTCGCGGATGAGCACCATGTGCAGTTCGAACAACGCACCCGGGTTCTCCCCCGGCATGACCTCGACGGCCCAGTTGTCCGCGCCGACCACGGCGACGTCGCGGTCGCGGAGCCACTGCGCGCAGGCGAGCGACAGGCCGGGTTCCCCCGCCATGTACGACGCCGGGTCGCGCTCGGCGAGAAACTTTGCATGCCAACCGGTTCGGATGAGCAGGATGTCGCCCGGCCCGACCTCCACCTGCTGGGATCGGGCGACCGCGTCGAGTTCGTCCGGTCCGATCGCGGTTCCCGCCTCCAGCCAGTCGACGCCGCGGTGGCGGGCGATGTCGAGGAGGACGCCGCGGCCGGCGATACCCTTGGACTGCGTATGGATGCCGCACTTGTCGGCGCCCTTGACGGTGATGCCGGTGCCGGGATGACCGTTGTAGATCTGCTCGTCGTACTGGACGTGCGAGAGCGCGTCGTACTGCGATCCGGCCTGCAGCGGCATGAACACGTAGTCGTCGGCCCACTTGAATCCGCCGGGCAGGACCTGCTCCTGGCCGTTCTCGGACATGAGGCGGATCGGGTTGATGCGGGCGCCGCCGGGCTGAGGCCCGTCGCCGTCGAGGGGGATCCCCAGCTCGAAGATCTCACCCGTGCGAATCAGCTTTGCCGCCGCGACCAGGCGTTCCGGGGTGATGAGGTTCGTCGTACCGCGCTCGTCGTCGGAGCCCCACCGCCCCCAGTTGCGCACCTTCTCGCCGAGTTCACGCATCGCAGGAACGGGCATGGTCTTCCTCCAGGGGTCTGTTCGTGACGTGACAGTCATGTCAACTTCATTGATTCCGATTGTGAGCGACAACACTCGAAGTGTCAATAGGCCGCCGTTCCGGGAGTGCGCCCGGCGACCGCATCCTCGGTAGTCCCCTGGTCGGGCGGCACGAATCCGACTGTTGTGCAGCAGATTCGGAAACCATCCGCTCGGGGTGGCGGGATCCCCTGCAAGACTGCTCGACCCACCACACCGAACCGGCCCCGCCCCGATCCATCTCGGGGGCGGGGCCGGCGACGGCGTTCCCGGCGGGGGCGGACGCGGTGTGATCAGTCCGATGTCAGCAGCGCGGTAACCATCCGCGTCATCACCGACGTCGCCTCGTGAATCGACAGTCGCGACACGTCACGCAGCGACACCCAGGTCGGCCAGGTGACGGCGATGCCCAGCGCCTGCAGCACCTCCCCGCGGCGGGGGACATCGCCTCCGGCGAGTTCACGGGCGAACAACGCCTCGATCTCCGAACTCACGCCACGCAGGTACCGCACCCGGTTGCGCTGCAGTTCGCGGGAGAACGGCGCCCGGAGCTCCGACGACCGGGCGAAGGGGGCGACGAATTCCAGAACCCGGGCACGCTGCCGACAATACGTCTCGATCCGTTCCTCCAGCGACAGGTCCGCGTCGATCGGCTCGATCATCGTGTTCTGGCGACGCAGCACCTCGGCTCCCGTCGCTGCGAACAGGGTCTCGAGGTCGTTGAAATTCCCCCACAGCGATCGCAGCGACACCCCGGCCCGGTCCGCGATCTGCGCCCCCGTCGGCGAGAGTTCACCCGCGCCGATCAGGGAGATGTGCGCCTCGACGATCGCGCGGCGGGTCCGCTCGGCCCGTGCCTGGCGCCCGTCCACGGCGGGCGGCGCGTCGTCCTGCCTGGCGGCACCGTCGACCGGTGCTCCGATTTCGCGCGCCGGAATCACGCGCACGGGCGGCGTACTTCCACTGACAACCCCCATCGAATCCCCCCAAAAGTCTTCGTTCTAGCCGGTCTCGAGCACCGCAGTACGCGCAGTGGCGCGAATGATCGAATCACACAAGGACGCGGTTGCGCGACGGGTTACCGCTGCTCCGCGAACCAGAGAAAATCCGTGGAAAGTGCCGGGCCAGAGGTGCAGTTCCACGCGCACGCCGGCCTGCAGAAGGCGCTGGGCGTATTCGAGCCCTTCGTCGCGCAGCGGATCGAGTTCGTTGACGGTGATGTAGGTGGCCGGCAGTCCCGACAGATCCTGTTGCCGCGCCGGCACCGCCTCCCCGGTCGGCGGCTGCTCGCCCAGATAGTGACGCCAGCTCAGCGCTGCCTTGGTGTTGTCCCACACGGGCGTGTCGGTGCCGCTGCGCATCGAGGCGGTCTGGAGCCGGTCGTCGAGTTCGGGCTCGAGCAGAACCTGCAGCGCGATCGGCGGGCCGTCGAGGTCCCGGGCGCGCAGAGCGACGCTGGCGGCCAGGCCGGCGCCCGCGGAATCGCCGACCAGGACGATCCGGTCCGGGTCGATGTCGAGATGCGTTGCACTCGAAGCGATCCAGGTCAGGGCGGCGTAGCAGTCGTCGACCGCGGCCGGGTACGGATGCTCGGGGGCGAGCCGGTAGTCGACGGAGACGACGACTGCCCCGGTGCGCCGCGCGATCACCGAGTTCAGTGCGTCGCTCTGCGCGGCCGAGCCGAGCACGAAGCCGCCGCCGTGGATTTCGAGCACGACCGCCCGGGATCCGAAGTTCCCGTCCGGACAGGCGTCCGGCACGAACAACCGGACCGGAATCTCCGGACCACCGGGCGCACCGGGGACCAGCCACTCCTCGACGGCGACGCCCGAGGTGTCCGCGGGACCGAGCCCGGACATCAACTCGTCGAAGGTGCGGCGAGCCTCCTCCAGATTCTCGAGGCGCAGGTCGGGTAGCTGCGCCAGGGCCGCGGCGAGATCGGGATCGACCGTCGCCGCGAACGGCATAATCTCACTCATGCCGGATGACACTAACCGATTCGGCAGTCGCAGTGCAGATTTTCTCCGGGGCAGAACTATTCGGCGAGCAGGCCCTTCGCGATGTGGGTCACCTGGATCTCGTTGCTTCCCGCGTAGATCATCAACGACTTGGCATCGCGCGCGAGCTGCTCGACGCGGTACTCGGCCATGTAGCCGTTGCCCCCGAACAACTGCACCGCTTCCATCGCCACCTCGGTCGCGGCACGCGAGGAGTACAGCTTCATCGCCGACGCCTCCGACAGGCTCACCGGCTTGCCGGCCGCGGCGCGTTCGATCGCGCTGAACACCATGTTCTGCACGTTGATGCGCGCGACCTCCATCTCGGCCAGCTTGAGCTGGATGAGCTGGAACTGCGCGATCTCCCTGCCCCACAGCTTCCGGGACTTGGCGTACGCGGTGCACAGCTTCAGGCACTGCTCGATGATGCCGAGCGAGAGATAGGCGATGCCGATCCGTTCGGCCGCGAACGATTCCTTCGCGCTGTCCTTGCCGTCGCTCTTGCCGCCCTCCTCGGTTTCGCCGAGCAGCCGGTCGCGGGTGATGCGGACGTTGTCGAAGAACAGTTCGCCGGTGGGCGAGGAGTTCATGCCCATCTTCTTGAACGGGGCGCTCTGCGTCAGCCCCTCCATGCCCTTGTCGAGCACGAACGCGAGGACCTTGCGATCCCGCCGATCGACGGTCGCGTCCCCCTCGTCGAGCTTCGCGTAGACGATGATGACGTCGGCGTAGGGGCCGTTGGTGATGAACGTCTTCTGGCCGTTGAGGATGTAGTCCTCGCCGTCGCGGCGCACGGTCGACTTCATCCCGCCGAATGCGTCGGAGCCGGAGTCCGGTTCGGTGATCGCCCACGCGCCGACCTTCTCCATGGTGACCAGTTCCGGCAGCCAGCGCTTCTTCTGGGCGAGGGTGCCGCGGCTGCGGATGGTGCCGGCGGTCAGGCCGAGGCTCACGCCCATCGACGCGACGAGACCGAGGCTGACACCGGCGATCTCGATGTTGAGCAGCGCCGCCATTCCGGGCGAGCCGCCCATCCCGCCGGACTTGGCGGGCGCGCTCTCCCCCGCTTCCTCGCGGGCCAGGGCTTTCGCCAGCGATTCCCGGGCCATCTCGTCGATGCCGAACGCCGCGAACATCTTGCGGATGATGTCGTACGGCGGCAGCGCACCGCTCTCGAGTTCATCGACGTGGGGGCGGATTTCCTTCTCGATGAAGCCGCGAAGAGCGTCGCGGAACATGAGGTCGGTGTCGGACCACTCGTACATGGTCGCAATATAGAACAGGTTCCTGGGGCCGTACAGGACTCGTCCCACTCCCGCCTTCCCCGCGATCGGAGAGATTTGGACCGCACGATTAGTTAGTGCGCTACTTATATGTGTACACTCGATCTCGACCGATCGTGACGACACACGAGGAAGCGAAACGGCACATGCGCACTCGCCCCGGCCCCGTCCAGTGGACCGCCTACGCCTTCGGACGCCCCCTACCCGCCTCGATGCGCGAATGGGTCCGCAACGACCTGGTCGGCGACCACGCCGTCCTCCGCCACATGATCCGCAGCCAGGTCCCGTTCCTCCCGGTCTACGCGGCCTTCCTACTGCTCCCCGGGCCGATCTGGCTCCGCCTGAGCACGGCGGGACTCGGCATGATGCTGTCGCTGTTCTTCTCCGTCGCCTACATGGCCCACAACCGCACGCGCCGGCTCGAGAAGAACGGACTGCCCGGCGACCTCGAGAACGACCGGGTCAAGCAGCGGCGCGCGGCCGAGCACGCCGCCTACGAGAAGTGGCGCAGCACTCTCACCCCGCAGTAGCGGGGGCGGCACCAGTAGCGGGGGCAGCACCGACCAACTCCGCGACCATCTCGCGCCCCAGTCGCAGCGGCGCGTCGCTGTGCTCGAGCTTCGACCCGGCGAGCGCGCCGTCGTAGATCAATCGGATCCGCAGGGCGAGGGCATCCGGTTCGGTGACGCCGGCCGCCGTGAGGAGTTCGACCAGCGTGCGCCGCAGCCACTCCCGGTGCGCGACCACCGGCGGAAACGATTCCTCCGGGAATTCCGTTGCGGCATTGGAGTATTGACATCCTCGAAAACCCTTCGAGGGCGCCGACGCGAGTGCCAGGTCGAAGAAGGTGAGGATCTTGACGATCGGATCCTGCACACCGGCGACCGCACCTTCCCACCGGGCACGGTCCCGGCCGTCGAGCCGATCCAGATAGGCGAGCACCAGCGCGTCCTTCGATCCGTAGGACGAGTACAGGCTGGCGCGTGCGACCCCCGATTCGGCGAGGATGCGGTCGATGCCGACGGCCCGGATGCCGTGTTCCGAGAAGAGCGCCGTCGCCGTCTCCAGGAGTCTTTCGGCAGGACCGGGCTTGCCGGTGCGGGTGTTCCGGCCGGTGTTCGACTCGGTGTGGGTGGAGACTGTCACGCCGTCGAGCCTAACCGACCCTCGCAATAGACAGATCGGTCTGTCTACATGTACGGTGAGCTTCGTGACCCACCGCCAGCTGACCCGCCGCCTGCACGTGGACCTCGTGCGCGTGGCCGGCGCCGCGTGTTGTCACATTCACCGCTGACCGGCGAAGCCCCGCCCGTTCTCGGGCCCTGACGCACGTCGACCGTGCCCGGGTGCCGGCGCAGCGACACACCCCATCCCCGTTTCACCGGAAGGTGCCCTCATGTCCCTGTACCTGTACGAACTCGTGCCCGCAGACGGCCAGGCCGACGCCGCGATCAAGGCGTTCGACGCCGAGGTCGCCGCGGCCGGCGGCGAACTCATCGAATCGCAGGTCACCACCGGTGGCGCCCGCGTCTTCGCGATCGCCGAGTTCGACGCCTGCCGCGCAGCCCAGCTCGAAGCCGCCCAGCTCGACGTCGCGGAGATCTTGGGCCCCAACGAAGTTCGTCTGGTCGGCGCGGATCTCGACGAAATCAAGGCAGCGCGTCCCGAGGCCGGCTATCTCGTCGAGTGGGACATCCCGGACACGATCGACATGGACACCTACCTGGCCCGCAAGAAGGCCAACTCCCCCAAGTACGCGAACGTTCCCGAGGTGAGCTTCCTGCGTACCTACGTCCGCGAGGACATGGACAAGTGCTTGTGCTTCTACAACGCTCCGGACGAAGCCGCGGTCGTTCGCGCCCGCGAGGCCGTCAGCACTCCGATCGACCGCATCCACTCGCTCGAAGGGTAGGAACCCGATGACCGCGGCCATGGAACGAACCGACGAGCAACAGCGCCGGGCGATCGCAGAATTCGTGCGCGATCGCGCTGCCGCGCTGGATCGCGGGGAAACCGACACCCGGATCGATCTCGCCCGGATCGGCGAATCAGGTCTTCTCACCGGCGGACTCGACGGCGGCGAACTACGGGACATGGTCGCGGTCATCGAGGACGTCGCAGCCGAATCTCTCGCGGTCGGCTTCTCCCTGTGGGCACAGCGCATGGCCCTCGAGTACATCGACCGCGCGCCGGCGACGCTGCGCGGGAAGTTCCGCGACGACCTGGGCGCAGGCCGGCGGGTCGGCGTCACCGCCATGGCTGCGGCAATGAAACATCTTGCCGGCCTGGGTGATCTCACGCTCGCTGCGGAACGTACCGACGACGGTCTGGTGGTGTCCGGTCCGATCCACTGGGCATCCAACGTATTCGACGATGCACTCATCGTCTTCCCGGCGCGCACCGCCGACGGCAGCGGAGTCGTCGCCGCGGTCCGCGCGGACAGCCCCGGCATCCGCATCGATCCGCGGCCGGACCTGCTCGCCCTCGGCGCGACCGCATCGACCTCCCTGACGTTCGACCGGGTGCACGTTCCGCACGACCAGATCGTCACCGACGAGCTCCGCTCGTTCTGCGGCGCCGTCCGCCCCACCTTCCTACTGTTGCAGACCTCCTTCTGCGTCGGGATCTCTCGCACCGCGCTCGACGAATCCTGTTCTCGTACCACCGGACTCGGCGCACTGTTCGTCGACGAGTACCACGCGCTGCGGGACCGCTTCGACAACCTCCGCGACCGTCTCTACGAGTACGCCGGCGCTCCGGCGTCCGTGGCCCCGGCCGATCTGCTGCGGCTGCGCCTCGACGGTTCCTTCGTCGCGGTCGAGGCGACGCGGCTCGAGTCGACGTTGCGCGGCGGCGCCGGCTACGCGTCCGCGAGCGCAACCAATCGCCGCTTCCGCGAAGCGGCCTTCCTGCCCATTCAATCGCCGTCGGAAGGACAGCTTCGGTGGGAACTCTCGCAGTACGAGTAGTACAGGGCTACAAGAGTTTTCCCGGCCGGACCGAACCCGTTCTCGACGGGGTCGACCTCGACATCGACACCGGCGAGTTCCTGGTGGTGCTCGGCAGCAGCGGTAGCGGCAAGTCCACGTTGCTGCGCATCGTCGCCGGTCTCGACCGTCTCGACCGAGGCGCGGTCACCTGGCCCGAATCCGACGACGCGGCCCGCCCGCACACCGGTGTGGTGTTCCAGCAGCCGCTCCTGATGCCGTGGCTCACCGTTCGCGAGAACGTCGCATTCGGTGGACGTTTCGCCGCCCATCGCGACCGTTTCGACCCCGCGTACGCCGACGAACTGCTCGACACGTTCGGTCTCGCGGGTCTCGCCGGCTACTACCCGGACCAACTCTCCGGCGGTCAGGCACAACGGGTCGCGGTGGTCCGGGCCGTCGCGGTGCGGCCGCGGCTGCTGCTGCTCGACGAGCCGTTCAGCGCGCTCGACCCGGCGATCCGCGCGGATCTGCAGGACTGGCTGAGCGGGCTCGCCCGCGACCTGGGCTTCACCACGGTGCTGGTCACCCACGACATCGACGAGGCGCTGAGTCTCGCCGATCGCATCGCCCTGCTGGGGTCCGGCGGCCGGGTGCAACAGCAGTGGCACCTGGACCATGACGGAATCACCGAATCCGAACGGCAGCGGCTGCGCACCGAGATCCTCGCCCGCTACCGCGACACCGCACTCGAAATCGCATGAGCACGAACATCGGCCGACGGACGCTGCTGCGCGGCGCCGTCGGTCTCGCCGCCGCGGGTGGCGTCGCAGGCCTTCTCGACCTGGGCCGGGCCGCGAGCACGGACCGTACGAACACCAGCGGCCGACTGCGCATCGGCTACCTGCCGATCACCGACGCCGCTCCCCTGCTCGTGGCACATCACGCCGGGCTGTTCGCCCCGGGCGTCGTCGACGACGTCCGCCCCGTGCTGTTCCGCAGCTGGGCCTCGCTCGCGGAAGCGTTCGTCACCCGCCAGGTCGACGTGGTCCATCTGCTCATGCCCATGGCGTTGCAGCTGCGGTATTCGCTGGGTAGCGCGGTGCGGGTCCTGGGCTGGAACCACACCAACGGGTCCGCGCTCACCGTCGCCCCGCACATCACCGAACTGGGGCAGCTCGCGGGCCGACAGGTGGCGATCCCGTTCTGGTGGTCCATCCACAACATCACGGTCCAGCAGATGCTGCGCGCCCACGGCCTGCACCCGGTGATCCGGCAGTCCGCGTCGCGCTCGGCCGGCACCGTGGAGCTGGTGGTGATGAGCCCGTCCGACATGATTCCGGCGCTCGCGAACGGCTCGATCGCTGCGTTCACCGTCGCGGACCCGTTCAACGCCGCCGCCGACCTGCGCGGCATCGGCCGCATCCATCGGTTCCTCGGCGACGTGTGGCGCGAGCACGCGTGCTGCGCGCTGCTCGTGCACGAGGACCTCATCGAACGCAATCCGACGGTGGTGCAGCAGGTCTCGGATTCCCTTGTGACCGCGCAGCTGCGGATCGGCACCGACCGCCGCGCCGCCGCGGAAGCCCTGACCGCCGGCTATCTGCCGCAGCCACTGCCCGCGGTGACCCGCGCGCTCACCTACCCCGAGCCGCCGGGAACCATCCGGCACCCCCAGTGGCATCCTCAGCGGATCGGCTATCAGCCGTTCCCGTTCCCGAGCTTCACCGAGGCGCTGGCGCTGGCCATGCACGACACGGTCGTCGACGGCGACACCCGTTTCCTGTCGCGTCTCGATCCCGCGACCGTGCACGCCGACCTGGTCGACGACCGCTTCGTGCGGACCTCCCTGGTCCGGGTGGACGGCACCGCCGCGTTCGGTCTGCCCGCAGATCTCACCCGTATCGAGGAGGTCGATCCATCGTGAGCACCACCGCGCTCGCTTCCCGTGCCCCCGTCCGTCCGCGCCAGGACGCGTGGTGGCCCCCGTTCGCCGCGATCGCCGTCGCCGTGTTCGTGTGGTGGCTGCTCACCACCGTGGTCGCCGGATCCGATTCGCTGGTCCGGGAATTCGCACCGCAGCACGTGGTGCCCGCCCTCGGGGATCTGCTCTCCCGCGGAGTGCTGCTGCCGGATATCACGGCGAGCATGTGGCGGCTGCTGGTGGGGCTGCTGATCGCCGCGGTGGTCGGGATCCCGCTCGGGCTGCTCATCGGACTGAACCCGGTCGTCGAGCGGGCGTCGATGCCGGTGGTGCAGTTCCTGCGGATGATCTCACCGCTGTCGTGGGCTCCGATCGCGGTGGCGCTGTTCGGAATCGGACACCAACCGGTGTTCTTCCTGATCGCCGCTGCGGCGGTGTGGCCGATCGTCATCAATACCGCCGCCGGCGTCCACGGCATCGATCCGGGGCATCTGCTCGTCGCCCGGTCGTTCGGAGCCACCCGCCTCGAACAGCTGAGATCGGTGGTGCTGCCCGCGATCCGGGGACAGGTGCAGACCGGTCTGCGCGTCGCCCTCGGCATCGCGTGGGTGGTGCTCGTGCCGGCCGAGATGCTCGGCGTCCGATCCGGACTCGGCTATCAGATCCTCAACGCCCGCGATCAGCTCGCCTACGACCAGGTGATGGCCGTGATCGTCGTGATCGGTGCGCTCGGCTTCTGCCTGGACTGGGCGGCCCGTCACGTGCTGCGCGAGCGCCGGCGGCCCGTGCGCGTCGAGGACGCCGACAACCCACGCACTCCTGCATCCCCCGAGTGATGGGATCCGTTGTTCGGTCCGGCCGGGTGAATGTTCCGGTCACCGGGAGGGGCGGAGGAGCGGGGGTCAGACCAATGCGGCGGTAGTGACCGCGAAACCGGCGATGTATTCCTTGATCGGCTGGTAGAACTCGTACGTCACCTCGAAAGGCCCACAGGCCCGCAACGCCGAGTACGCCGCAACCCACGTGCGGACCTCGTGCGAGGAATGCCCGGCGACCGCGTCCATCTCGTCCGCGGTGTATCGATCGAAATCCTCCACCCGCCCCGACGCGCACACCTCGAGGAACCCGCGGTCCCACTCGGGATTGAGGTCCATGATGTCGGCTTCACCGGCTGCGAAACGCCGCGCAGTGTCGATGGTGCGGGCCTGCCGGGCGGCACGAGCCTCGGCGGTGGGATGGCGACCGGCAGTGAGGAATTCACGCTGCGCCCCGTCGGCGGTCGCGAACTGCGGAACCGGCGGATCGTGCGAGAGTCCCCCGGACCCGAGGAACAGCACCCGTTTGTCGACGCTCGCGAAGTACTCCCCGATCGCCTGCCCCAGTGCTCGCACCCGCGACATCGGAACAAACGGTCGCGCAACGGAGTTGACGAACACCGGCAGTACCGGCGTGGCAGCGGGATCACCGTCGTAGAGAATCTCCAGCGGCTGCACGGCGCCGTGGTCGAGTTCCATGCGCCGCGAGATCGCCAGATCGATGTTGCGGTCGATCACGAACTGCGCCAGCTCCTCGGCGATCGGCGCGGGAACGTCGAGTGCGCCGTCGAACGAGTCGTAGTCCCCGGTGCCGTGCGCCGCGAAGCCGAGACAGAACGGCGGCATCAGATCGTAGAAGAACCCGTTGAAATGATCCGGGCCGAAGTTCACGACGAGCTCGGGATCGAAGTCGCGGACGAACGCCCTGGCCTGCTCGAAGGAGGCGTCGACAGCAGCGCGGACCTCGGCGGGCGGGTCGACGTGGTCGAGCAGCGGACTGTGCGACATGCACAGCAGCGCCTGCCGCCGGGTGCTCATCGGCCCGCCCGCGTGGAGTGGTGGCGGGCCAGATAGTTGCCGACGACCTCGTTGAACTCCTCGGCCCGTTCGACCTGCGACCAGTGCCCGCACCGGCTGAAGATGTGCGCGTCGGCGCGCGGGATCACGTTCAGCAGCTCCCACGTGCGCGAGACCGGGATGACGACGTCCTGCGTGCCGTGGATGAGCAGAACCGGAATGTCGAGTTCGGCAAGTACGTCGAAATCGAGCGGCAGTTCGTAGCGGTCCCGGTCGCGTGCGGCGACAACCGCCGCGAGCCGGTCGGAAGCGGTGTCGTTGAGGGCCGCGCGGTACCGAAGTGACACCAGTTCGTCGGTGATCAGGCTCTTGTCGACGACGAACATCTCGAGGGTCTTCCGGATTCCGTCCTCGGTGAGGGTCGGATTCGAGTGCGCGGCCAGGGCGCCGGTGAGCTTGGCACCCCCGGTGCCCATCGACACGATGCCCAGCAGTCGCTCGGGAAAGTCGATCGCGAACTGGAACGCCAGCCATCCGCCGAGCGAGTTTCCGACGATCCAGGTCTTGTCGATGCCGAGAGCGTCGAGGACCCGGACGGCGTGGCGGACCCATTCCCGGATGCCGTATTCGGTGCCGTCCGCGACCACGCTCTGCCCGTAGCCGATGGAGTCGATGGCGATACACCGGCCGTGCCTGGCCAGCTCGGGAAGGTTCAGCCACCAGTTCGCGGCCGCGGTCACGCCCGTGCCGGATCCGTGCAGGAACAGGATCGGCGTGCCCTCGCCGAGCTCGTGGTAGTGCGTCAGCTCGCCGTCGGCGGTCTGCAGCCACCGGTCCTCGAGACCGAAGAAGCCGTCGGTGGTGTAGTTCGGAATCATGCTGGTCGACAAGATCGTTCCTCCAGGAAGTCGGGTCCGGTGGGTCAGGCTGTTGCGGTGTCGTCGCCGAGGTCGCGGTCCTTGGTCTCCTTGCCGAACACGACCGCGACGATCGTGACGAGGCAGGCACCGATCAGGTAGACGGCCACCATCGAGTACTGCTGCCAGCCGGTGTCCGCGATGTGGTTCTGTCCGAGGCTCCACAGCGCCGCGGCGATGAACGGGGTGAAGCCACCGACGGTTGCTCCGAGCTGGTACGCGAGACCGGCTCCGGTGTAGCGGGACGAGGTTCCGAACATTTCGGAGACGTACGCCGCGAGCGGTCCGTACATGGAGGCCTGCAGGATCGAGTTGCCGAGGACGAAGCCCGCGAACACCAGCGCGACGCTTCCGCTGCCGAGCAGCATCAACAACGGCAGGGTCAGCACGATCGAGACGACGGCCCCGTAGATCAGCACACGGCGCCGGCCGAGGCGGTCGGACAAGTGCGCGAAATAGCCGATCGTGAACACGTGGATCAGGGCGGCCCCGGCCTTGCACAGCAGCACTGCGGTGGCACCGACGCCGGTGTTGGTTGCCATCGAGATCGCGAAGGTCGCCATGAAGGTCTGGAAGGCCAGCGCCGCCACTGCCGCAGCCGACGCGAGCAGCAGCGGGGTGCGGTACCTGGTGAAGACGGTGACGATCGCCACCTCCCGCTTCGTGCGCGTCGTGTCCGAGCGCCTCTGCGCCTCTACGAACAGCGGGGACTCGGAGATCTTCAAGCGGATGAACATGCCGACCAGCACGAGCGCAGCGGACAGCAGGAAGGGGATCCGCCAGCCCCAGTCGAGGAACTGTTCGCGCGGCAAGGTGCTGAAGGCTGCGAACACCAATGTTGCGATCAGGGCGCCGGCGGGCCCGCCCATGTTCGCGAACGAGGCAGAGAAGCCGCGCTTGTTCGACGGTGAATGCTCGAGCGCCATCAGGGCCGCTCCGCCCCACTCGCCGCCGACCGCGAGCCCCTGCACGATTCTCAGGCACACCAGCAGGATCGGTGCGGCGGCGCCGATCTGCGCACTGGTCGGAAGTAATCCGATCGCGCAGGAGGCGGCGCCCATCATCAGCATCGTGGTGACCAAGGTGGCCTTGCGCCCGATCCGGTCACCGAGTTGGCCGAACACGATGCCTCCGACCGGCCGTGCGAGATAGCCGACGGCGAACGTCGCGAACGAGGCGGCCAAGGCGACTGCGGGCCCCTGATTACTGAAGAACAACGGACCGAAGACGAGGCTGGCCGCCGTGCCGTACAAGAGAAAGTCGTAGTATTCGATGGCAGACCCGAGGAAGCTCGACGCGAGCACCCGCCGGTACTCACGTTCGCGGTCCAACGAAACATGTTGTGTCACTTCGGTGGTCATTGTGTTTCGATCCTTCGGCTGTGGCGAGCACGGACAGCTCGGGGGTTGGTTCGAGATAGAAGGCGGTGCGTGACATGGGGTCCGAACCCGGACGCAGGGAGGTCGACTCCAGACTGCTGCGCACGTTCGTGGTCGTGGCGCAGGAAGAGAGTTTCACCCGGGCGGCCGCGCGACTGCAGGTATCCCAGCAGGCGATCAGCGGACACATCAAGTCGCTCGAGAGCATCCTCGGGACGAGCCTGTTCTCGCGTCACAGCACGGGTGCGAGGCTCACCGCGGCGGGCAGCAGGGTCATCGCGTACGCCGAGCAGGCTCTTGCGGCCACCGATGCGCTGTTCGAAGCGGCGGCAGGTGTGGATCGGCCGATCCGACTGGCCGAGATCCGGAATCGGAAGATAATGCAGGAGATCTGGCGGGAGCACCGTCGGCGCTCTCCCGGCGACAGTGTCAGCTTCACCGACCTGACCGGTGACGAACAGATCAATGCGCTGACGAGCGGCCGCATCGACGTGGCGATGCACTCCGCCACACGCGTCGAAGCGGCGTTTACCCAGGCACTGTTGCGCCTCGATCCGGTCAAGTGTTTCCACATCCACGACCTCGGCGCGCCGCTGCTGCGTGGTCAGCGGATCGGGTACACGGGCGTGGAGTCCCGCTTCTCGAGCTGGCAGCGATTCTGCCTGCGGATGGCACCGGATGTCGGCGCGAAGCTCGAACTCGTTCCACACGACATCACGATGCTCGAGGCCATCGGGCAGCAGATGATCCAAGGCGACGTGCCTCCCGTTCTGGTTCTCGAGGGCATGGAGCAGTACGCAGAGGCGGACCACTTCAATTTCCACTACTTTGCCGATATCCAGCCGTACTACCCGTGGGCGATTTCGATCCGGCGGGACGAGCGGCGACCGGATGTGCTGGCCTTCTTCGAGACTGCGCTGGCGGTCCGGACCCAAAAGGGTTGGCTCAGGCCGATTCGCCCGGAGGTTCCACAATGGCTCCCGTCCGAATTGGTCGAGGATGCGTCGTTGCGTCACGAGTTCTCCGGCTTCGACATGTTCGGCGCGTAGCGCGGCCCCTCAGGCCACCTTCGCGCGGCAGGTCGCGACCGACGCCCCGACGCTCACCAACTGCCGCATCCGGCCGAGGTGCCGCGGCTGATCGATCAGGAGAGCACCCGTGATCGCACTGTCGGTTCCGTACACACCGACGAAGCTCATCGATTCGAGCGAGCCGACGATCGGTGTCAGCGTGGCGTTCTCGCCGACCCGGCCGAGCACCTGGACCTTGTGGGAGTACTGATCCGACCAGAAGTAGTCCGGCATCTCGATCGACGGCGACCTGCCGGATCGGCCGGCGATATCGGCGGCAACGGATTTCGCATCCGCGATCGCCGCTGCCCAGTGCCCTTTGGACGAACGCACGACATCACCGGCGGCCCACACCCGCTCCCCGGCGCGACCGGATCCGGTGACCCCGACGCCTCTCGGGTCGTAGAACGGAGTCCCGGCGAGCCACTGCACCGACGGCCGGACCCCGACCGCGACCAGCACCGCCTCCGCCGCGACGACAGTGCCGTCGGCGAGGCGGACACCTTCGACAGCCTGGTCACCCAGCAGCGCCGCAACGTCACTGGAATGATGCACGGCCACACCGCGACCACGGTGTAGATCCGACACAGCCTGCGCGACCGCATCGCCCAGCGCGGGCGCAAGCGGCGCGGCCTCCCGCAGCACCATGGTGACGTCGATTCCCATCGACCGAGCGGTCGCGGCGACCTCGGTTCCGACGAATCCGCCGCCGACCACGACCAGAGAGTTCACCGCAGTCAGGGTGCTGCGCAGTGCTCGCGCATCGGCGAGCGTGCGGAGTTCGTGAACACCGGCGATCTCCCGATACCAGGGCGGGCGAATGCAGGCGGCACCGGTGGCGATCACCAGATTGTCGTAGCCGATCGTCTCTCCGTCGGCGAGACCGACGATCCGCCGGTCGACGTCGACGCCGACGGCACGCGCACCGAGGACGAGTTCCACAGCAGCGGAACCGATCTCGTCGTCCGAGCACAACGACAGTTCCTGGGGTGCGACGGCGCCGGAGAGGAAGCCCTTCGACAGCGGCGGCCGATCGTAGGGCCGTTCCGGCTCCTCACCGACAAGGGTGATCGGCCCGTCGTAACCCTCGCGACGCAGATCCTGAGCGGTGCGGATCCCGGCCAGCGATGCCCCGACGATGACTGTCCCGCTAGCCATTTCCTGCTCCCGCTGTCATCTTGATCGCGAGTGCCGGACATGCGTCGGCAGCATCACGGATCTCGGTGGCCGATGCGTGGGCTGCCGTCGGCAGCACCACCGCCTTGCCCGCGTCGTCCATCTCGAAGACGTCGGGAGCAAGGATGGTGCAGATGGCGTGACCGGCACACTTGCTGCGGTCGACGATAATTTCCATGCGAGTTCCAATCTCAATTCATCAGGACTGCGGTATGCAGGGGTGCCGGTGCGCTTCCCTCGCCGGCAGCATCGACGAAGGCATTGTCGAGTTCGTCGATGCGGTAGGTGCGTTCGCACAGCCGTCCCAGCGCAGGCTCGGAAGCCAGCCAGCGCAGTGCAGCGGTGATCGCCCAGCTCGGCCGCGCCCACAGGCCCCGGACGGTCAGCTCCTTCTGTGCGACGAGGTCGGTGTCGATGAGCGGCCGGGACGCACCGCGCTTCATACCGCCCCACAGCACGCGTCCGCGCACCGCTGCGAGCCGGATACTCGCCTCGACGGGATGCGCGACGGATGGCGTCATGTCCATCACGATGTCGGGGCTGCCGCCGAGCACTTCGACCACGGCCTCCTCGACGTCCTCGGCCGGAGCGACGACCACCTGGCTGCCGAGTTCGCGGGCCACCGCGAGCCGGTCGCCGTCGCGGTCGGTGCCGACGACGACGACCTCGGAGGCTCCCAGACGCAGGGCCGCGGCCGCGGACGCAATGCCGTGCTGACCGGCGCCGAAGATCGCGACCCGTTCCCCGGGCCGGAGTTCGCCGCTGTCCCCCATCCACGCCAAACCGTTGGACAGCGGAATATACAGGGTTGCAAGCTCGTCCGAGACACTGTCGGGGACGCGATGGAGCTGGGTCCGCGGGTGCAGATACATCAGCGGGGCGAATCCGCCCCACAGGCTCGGCGCCGTATCGGTCGACGTGTATCCGTACCGGATCCCCGAGCGTGTGCACAGCCGCTGATGGCCGGACCGGCACAAAGCACAGAACATGCAGGGGACGGCCTCTTCGATCGCGACCCGATCGCCCGGTCGCACGTCCCACAGCGCGGCGGCCGCGGGACCGAGATCGGCGATCCGACCGATCACCTCGTGCCCGAGAACCACCGGCCCGTCGTGCTTCTTCTCACCGCGCCAGCTCGCCACATCGCTGCCGCACAATCCGCAGGCGAGAACCCCGAGCAGTCCGTCGTCCGCGCCGAGCACGGGCCTGTCGAAGCGACGGGTCTCGAAACGGCGCGGTGCCGTCAGCACCCGTGCCGCGATGTCAGTGTCGGACATCGATGCTCGCTCCATTCGTCTCGTCGTACTCGTAGATGCCCACGCGGATGAGTTCGGCACGCCGATCCTCGGGCCATGTGCACAGGCTGGCGAGTTCGATCGGATCCAGATAGGTGCGACCACCGGTCTCCCGGTCCTCGACGAGAAGCCGTGCACCGCACCGCGTGTGCTCGAGCGTGAGCCGGATGTTGGCGAACTCGTTGCGGAAGTCGATGTGGGGCTGTGTCATCCCTGTCTCCTCGTACTCGGAACATCGGGGACGGTGGGCACGTCGGAGGGCATCACAGCAGGAAGGTGACGTTCCCGAGGGGCCCCTCGGCGCCGAGGAGCTGCACCTTCTTCGCGGCGATCCGCAGGCCGTCGGCGGTCTCGGCGAGCCAGTAGGTGTACCGGCCGGTGTACTCGGTGGTGCGTTCGGCGCGGTATTCGGCCAACTTGAACGGGGCGGTCACGACCTGGTCGAACGGCGCCGGCGGTTCCCAACCGCCGGGGATCGGTGCGCAGGCCTGGCCCAGCAACCGCACGGTCTGCGACGCCGGGTCCTGCGAGTGCAGGTCGCCGCCGGTCAGGCGAGAGATCCGTTCCCGCAGACGCGGGAAATCGTCGTACAGCAGGTTCATCTCGTTCAGCGGTTCCGGCGCGTCCCACCGGTAGGGAGCCCAGTAGCGGGCATCCGGGGTGAACAGTTGGAGCCATTCGTCGTACCGGCGCTCGTCGAGCAGCAGGTTCTCGTGGTGGATCAGGTCCTGGGTGGTCATGGTGTTTCCGTTCACGACTCGACATCCATCAGCTCGGCCCAGCGCGCCCATTCGGCGCGCTGCGGCAGTTCGTCGGTGATCTGGGCGGACACGACACCGCCCTGTTCCTTCTCGCGGTGCTGCCCACGATTCAGCAGCAGCCACTCGGCGTCGGCGCCGACCCCCTGGGACACCCGGCGGAACATCTCCCCGTCGTCGGGCACTCCGAATCCTGCTGCAGAGTAGAACAACTCATGATTCCGCATGCGGAGCTGATTGATTCCGTCCGGCACTCCGTCGACAGCGAGCGGCGTGTAGTGAACGACCGTCTCGTTCACCGACACCGGCCGAATCTCGCGGATGTGCAGGCCGATCAGCTGTAGGTTCGGGAAGACGGTCAGGTTGAATCCGGGACTCGTCGACTGGGCGAGCAGCTCCGTGATCTCGTCCTCGGAAAGTTCCTCGCGCAGGCTCGCGACGATCGTGTCGACATCGGGCGACGCCTTGTACCGTTCGGCGTAGTGCTCGGTCGCCGTGTTCCGCTGGTCGAGCAGTGTGTGCCCGTTGCCGAGGCTGACCGACTCGGCGGCAGCCGAGCCGTCCATGTAGGAGCCGAGGCCTTCCTCACCGGTCCGCTCCGACATCACACGGAAGAACGAGCGGTGCGCGAAGTTCGGATGATATCCGTCGCAACCGTTTTCGAGCTGGTACTTCCAGTTTCCGCCGTACCGGATCTTCTGGGTTCCGTACGCGGCCTTGAGCGGGCGTCCGGCACCCTGTGCGACGAACAGGTCGATGTACTTCGCCGCCTCACCGAGGTGGTCGAGGAGCGGTTCGACGTCGGGGTTCAGGGACGCGAACACGAAGTCCTGGTAGATCTCGACCCGGGGGATTTCCTGCAGGCCGAGCTGGGACTTGTCGAGCCCCTGGTACGCGTCGGCGTAGGTGACGCCCACCAGTTCCCCGCTGTTCTTGTAGGTCCAGCCGTGATACTCGCAGCGGAAGAACCGCGCGTTGCCCTTCGGGGCCTGGCACACGGTGGCGGCGCGATGGCGGCACCGGTTCTGCAGTGCTCGGATGGCACCGTCCGCACCGCGCACCACGATCACCGGACGGCCGGCGACCTCGGTCGTCTTGTAGTCGCCCGTCTCGGGGATCTCCGAGGCGTGCGCGACGTAGAGCCACGTACGTTCGAAGATGCGCTGAATCTCGGCGGCGTAGACCTCCGGATCGTAGTACGCCGACTTCCGCACGAGGCCCTGGTCGAGGTCGACGAAATCCCCGACCGAAAAGTTTGCAGCATTCATCGGATGCCCACTCATTCCCTTTGCTCCGGCCCTTTGCTCCGGCTGACGTTGCCCATAAGCGCGGATCGAGGTTCGCCGTGACGGGCGATTCGATCCGGTGCGCTGTGTGATCCAGTCAACAGTCATCGCCGGGCTTGCCGCCAACAACAGCCGGAGAGGGGGTACAACGAATCCTTGTGGGCGGATCCCGGGCGGAGGGATTCACCATTCGGCATGACCCGGTGATGGGTGCCCCTGTTGTCACCCAGCGAAGGGACGCTCTTCCACGAGCGAGAGCGGTGCCGCCGTTGTTCGTCGAGAATCGCCAGGACCATCACCGGCTCGTCGATGTCGACCGGTCGGCTATGGCCATATGCGGCGGCCACCTACGCTGCGGCAGGGGCGTCGATGGGCACACCCATCACAGGTCGACCCATTCAGCGGTGGGTGCTCAGCCGATACAAGTCGGAACATTCACCCCTGGGGGGCGTCGATACGGTGCCTAGCGCCGCCAGGCTGCGAGCACCGTGCGCACCGCCGTGACGACGGACAGCGGCTGGTCGAACATCGGATGGTGACCGGCCGCGGGCAGTACGGTCATCACCGCGTCGGGGCCGAACAGCTCCCGCAACTGGGCGTACAGGGCGTCGTCGACGATGCCGTGCTCGCTGCGGAAGTACACGACCGGGCAACGCGGGGTCATCTCCTCGAGACTGCTCCGCGTCTCCCGACCGATCCGCATGGCGTCGAATTTCCAGGTGTACCCGCCGTCGACGGGCTTCAGCGAGCCGCGGGCGATGTGATCGAACACGTACGGCTCGGCATGCTCCTGCGGCGGAACGAGACGGAAGCGCGCGACCGCATCCTCGACGGTCGGGTACACCTTCGGTGGACCCGCCGGCCGCGCCGCCTTCATGCGCATCTCGAGTTCCTCGGGCGTGAGATCGCGGATCGGCGAGTCGAGGATGACGACGCCGGCGAGACGCTCCCCCATCCGGTGCGACGCCGCGAACGACACGATGCCGCCCATGCTGTGCCCGACCAGGACGGGCGGTCCGACGATCCCGCCGGCTTCCGCGGCGGCGAGCACCTCGTCCGTCCAGGTTTCGAGACCGTAGTGGTCGCGGTGGTCGCTGTCGCCGTGTCCGCTCATGTCCAGCGCGACGACGCGCCGGGACTCGGCGAGCTGCGGTCCGATGTGGTCCCACCAGCCCGAATGGGCCATACCGCCGTGGACGAGGACGATCCCGGCCTGCCCCGGATCACCCCACGCTCGGTAGAAGATCGTCGCGCCCGACACCGTGCATTTGCCCGTTTCCACGGGAGCGGCGAGGGCGTCGACGAACCACTGGGGAGCAGCACCGTTCTCATTGCTCATCACTCGAACTTAAGCGAAGTGTGACGTCCACCAACATCCGGGCCGCTTTCAACTCACGCGTCAGCGGGAATTGCGCGCTCGACGGCGGTCCGCACCAGCTCGGCGGCGCGCTTCTCGTCGAAGATTCCCGGAAGCGTGAGGCGCTCCAGGATCAGCCAGTTCAAGGCGAGGTACAGCAGCACGACGGCGTCCTCGCCTCCGGGCAATCCGGACTCCCGGTAGTTGGCCACGTTGAAGTCGAGATCGGCTCGCACCCGCTCGGTGAGCAGGGCCTGGAGTTCGGGTCGCCGTGTCGCCTCGAGCCGGAGTTCGAGGACGGCGAGATATCCGCTTCGGAAGCCGCTGACCCGTTCGACCACTTCGGTCATCAAGTCGATCATGGACTCGCGGGTCTGTCTCTGCCGCGACTGCGCTACGACGTCCTCCCCGGGAATCAGCCGCTCGTAGTAGCGATGTCCCACCTGGACGAGCAACTCGTCGCGACTGGAGAAGTAGTTCGAGGCGGTTCCCGCCGGCACTCCCGCTTCCTTGTCCACCGCGCGGAACGTCAGCCCGCGTGCCCCGTCTCGGGCGAGCACCTCGATCGATGCGTCCAGCAGGGCCTGGCGACGTTCGGGATTCGCGCGAACCACTTGACACCACTCCATCCGTAGTACTACGTTCAAACCACTTCAATCATAGTACTACGGACGAGGTGGTTTCTGTGCGAAAGCTCGTCTACTACGTGGCCGTCTCCCTCGACGGCTACATTGCCGGCCCCGACGGCGAATTCGACTTCTATCCGATGTGCGACGACATGTCGTCCTGGATCGGCGAGACGTATCCGGAATCCGTCCCGACCCACGTTCGCGAACTCGTGGGCATGCCGACCGATACACCGAACCGGACGTGGGACACCGTGGTGATGGGTCGCGGCGCCTACGAACCGGCACTCGCGGAGGGGGTGGTCAGCCCGTACGACCACCTGAAGCAGTACGTCTTCTCACGCACTCTCGCACCGGTGGACCATCCACGAGTCGACATCGTCGACACCGATCCGGTGGAACTGATTCGGAATCTGAAAGCGCAAGAGGGCCTGGACATCTGGCTCTGCGGCGGCAGCAATCTCGCGGGGCAGCTCATCGGCGAGATCGATCGGCTGATATTCAAGAGCTATCCCGTCCTCGCGGGAGCCGGTCTGCCGGCACTGTCCGGGTCCTTTGCGCCGACGCAGTTCACGGCCACCCGGCGCCGGGAGTTCGGCAACGGCGCGCAGGTGACGTGGTTCGACCGAGCCTGAATCAGGGCATTCCCAGGAGCACGAAACCTTTGAAACGCGGTCAGTTTCGTGATTCGTTCTCTACGTCCCGGCGCGACGCGCCTCCGGTCAGAGCGCGCGCGATCTGCTGGAGCCGCAGATCCTCCTGTTCCGGTTGCGGATGCACGACTGCGGACATCGCCTCTCCGTCGAGCATGTGCACGATCGAGAACACGATCGTGGTGAACACCTGCGGGTCGAATCGGGCTGCAACCGGCAGCGCGGCAGCGAATTCCGCGATCTCGGCGTGGTAGCGCGCGGCCAGCGGTTCGAGCCGTTCGCGCAGCGCCGCATCGGTGCGGGCCGCGCCGAGCAGTTCGTACCAGGCCGCGTTGATCGGGGCACGGCACGCGGCACGCACCAATTGCAGGCTCGCGAGGACCGATTCGTAGCTCCGGTCGATCACGCCGAGCCGCGCGAGGCCCTCCCGGTACTTCTCGAACTGCCGTTTGCGCACCTCGTCGGCGGCCGCGACCATCAGGTCCAGCCGAGTCGGGAAGTGCCGGAAGACCCCACCGGAGGACACCCCGGACCGGCTGCACACCTCGGCGATGGTGGTCGCGGTGTAGCCGACCTCCCCCAGCGCGGCGACCGTCGCATCGAGGATGCGCCCGATCGTCGCTTCCCGGCGTTCCTGCTGGGTGCGTGGACGGGAAATCGAGGTCATCCGACCTCGACGCGCTCGGGGACGTCCCCGCGCGCCGGGGCGGGCCCGCGTTCGGCGACGCCGGCACGCAGGAAACGGCCGGTGCCGACGGTGGTGCCGTAGCCGGGAACGAACTCGCCGTCGCGGAAGACGACCCGTCCGGCGACGACCGTCGCGGTGACGGCGGCGTCGTTACGGTTCACCATCCGGCGCAGGCCACCGAACTCGGGCATGGGTTCCTCGTGGTAGCGCTCGGTCGCCTCGTCGAGACCGGCGGGATCGACGACGACGAGATCGGCGCGGTCGCCGACGCGCAGGTGCCCGGCGTCGATTCCGTAGAAGTCGCCGAGTTCCCCGGTGAGTTTGTGGACGGCCGTCTCGAGGGGCATCACCGGCTTGCCGCGTTCGGCGAAGTCGTGGATGCGGCGCAGCATGCGGATCCCGTAGTTGTAGAACGCCATGTTGCGCAGGTGCGCACCGGCGTCGGAGAACCCGACCGTGACGCCAGGGGTGTTGATCAGGCGGTTCAGCACCTCGGGCCGGTCGTTGGCAATGACGGTGTGCCAGCGGAATTCCCGGCCGTATTCGACGACGAGATCGAGGAACACGTCGACCGGATGCAGCTTGCGTTCGCGCGCGACGTCGCCGATCGAGCGGCCCACGAGGGACTCGTCGGGGCAGGCCACGATGTCGGTGTCGTCGAAGTCGCGGTGCCACACCCGCGGCGAGAACTTCTTCTCGAAGTCCTGCCGGAACCACCGGCGGTAGGCCTCGTCGCGCAGCAGGTCGTTGCGACCCATCTCCTCCTCGAGATGCAGTGCGGCGCGGCCGGATCCGAATTCCTCGAAGACGACGAGGTCGATTCCGTCCGAGTGCACCTCGAAGGTGGTGGGCAGGTGCTGCCAGCGGAATGCGCCGCGTCCGAACTTGTTGGCGGCCTTCGCGATCGGACCGAAGATGCGGTGCACCCACCGTTCTGCCTTGGTGTCCGCGGCTGCGAGGATCGAGGCCTTCATGGGGCGACGGCCGATGCCGGTGCTCGCGAGCGCGAAGAACGCCACGTCGTACTTGGTGTTGAGGTTGGGCACGGCCTGCAGCACCCGGCCACGACGGCGCAGGATCCGGTGCAGCCTGCGGAATTCCGACCACGAGGCGTGGGTGGACGGCAGTGTCCGGGACCGGTAGCGGTCTCCGTCGATCTTGTCCCACGGGTTCGTCATGGTGGAGACCCCGAGGAAACCCGCGTCGAGCGCTTTGCCGACGGCGGTGTCGATGGCGACGAGTTCTTCGCGGGTGGGCTTGTTGACCGAGTCGGTGGAGCGGCCCAGTCCCATCACGGCGGCGCGCACGTCCGAATGGCCGATGAACGCGGCGACGTTCGGTCCGAGGGGCAGCGCGTCGATCGCCGCGATGTACTCCTTCGGCGACGTCCAATTCTTCGCGGTCTCGAGCGCGCTGAGCACGTGATCGCGGGGCAGCGCCTCGACGCGGCTGAACAGGTCGGCGGCGTCGACCGGCGGCACGAACACCGTCGACAGCGAGCAGTTGCCCATCAGGACGGTCGTGACGCCGTGCCGCACCGATTCGGACAGGCCCGGCGCGACGAGCACCTCGGCGTCGTAGTGCGTGTGCGCGTCGACGAATCCGGGCATCACCCACCGGCCGCGCGCATCGACGACCTCGGTGTCCGGGCCGGCCGGCAGCGGCTCGACGCTCTCCGTCACCACGACTCCACCGCGGATGCCGAGGTCGCGGACGACGCCGGGAGCGCCGGTCCCGTCGAACCACAGGCCGCCGCGCACGATCACGTCGAACGGTTCACTCATGAGTCCCCTCCTCCTCGAGTTCGCTCACGATAGCCAGAAAAGAGGTCGCACACTCTCTAAATCCCGAAAACGGGATTCGACCGATGGAACCGTGCACCGACAGGTCACGCAGATACCTGAGCACTTGTTCATATGAGAAGTTATGATTCGACGATGGATGTCGTAGCAATGCACATGAGCGACGGCCTCATCAACGCCCCGACGTCCCTCCTGTTCGGTGCCGTGGCAGTCGCCGGACTCGCGATCGCACTGTGGCGGGCACGGACCGAACTCGACGAGCGGACCGCTCCCATGGCGGGTTTGGTGGCCGCGTTCGTGTTCGCCCTGCAGATGGTGAACTTCCCGATCCTTCCCGGCGTGAGCGGACACGTCCTCGGTGGCGCGCTCGCCGCGATCCTCGTCGGCCCGTACACCGGCGCGCTGTGCCTCGCGATCGTGCTGATCGTCCAGGCCCTGTTGTTCGCGGACGGTGGCCTGAGCGCCCTCGGCGCGAACATCACCAACATGGCGCTGATCGGCGTCGCGACCGGCTACGGCATCGCGGTCGCGCTGCGGTCCCTCCTCCGCGGTCGCACCCGTGGTCGGGGCCTGGCGGTCGTGTCGTTCACGGCGGCACTGGCCGCCGTGGTCGCGGCGTCCGCCGGATTCCTGCTCGAGTACGCGATCGGCGGCGCCTCCACCACCTCGCTCGGGACCGTGGCCGCCTACCTGCTCGGCACCCACGTATTGATCGGCGCCGGGGAGGGAATCGTCACCGCCGCGACGGTGGCCGCGGTCGCCAGGGCCCGGCCCGATCTGGTGTATCTCCTGCGCACCGCACCCCGACCCGCACCCGCACCCGCGTCGGACGTGACGGCATGAGCCGGCGCCGGGTACTGCTCACCCTCGCCGCGGTCACCCTGCTGATCGCCGGGGCGCTCTCCTACCTCGCCAGTTCCAGCCCCGACGGCCTCGACTCGACGACCCTGCGCGGGTGCGAGGTCGTCGAGGTCGACGGGACCGAACGCGTGACCGGCGAGTGCATGGCAACCACCGCCACCGATCACAGGCTGTCCGGCAGCCCGCTGGCCGACTACGCGGTCGGCGGCCGGGAGTTCTCGACCGGGCTCGCGGGCATCGCCGGCGTGGTCGTCGTCGCGGTCGCCGCCGGCGGCCTGTTCCGATTCCTCGGTCGCCGCCGCGCACCCGGGGAATCGGCGAAACCGTGAGCGGCGAGACCGCGGCGACGCGGCTCCACCTGCCGGGCACCTCGCCGGTGCACCGGCTGCCCGCGGAGGTGAAGATCGTCGCGGCGGTGACGTTCGTGTTCGTCGTCGTCGCCACCCCACGCGAGGCGATGTGGGCGTTCGGTGCGTACCTGGCGGTGCTCGCCGCCGTGTGGACGGTCGCGGGGATCCGGCTCTCGTGGCTGGCTCCGCGGATGCTCATCGAACTTCCGTTCGTGGTGCTGGCGGTGCTGCTGCCGTTCGCCGAGGCCGGTGAACGTGTCGTGGTGGCCGGGGTTTCGCTGTCGGTTCCCGGCCTGTATGCCGCGTGGGGGATCCTCGCCAAGGGGACCCTCGGCGTGCTCGTGTCGCTGACCCTCGCCGCCACCACGGCGGTGCGGGAGCTACCGGGAGCCCTTGCACGCCTTCACGTACCGGGATCGATCACCACCATCGTCGTGCTGATGATCCGGTACGCGGACCTGCTCGCCGACGAGGCGCACCGGATGCACATCGCACGGCTGTCCCGCGGCGACGACCCGCGCACGCTGCGTCGGATCGGTGCGACCGCGCGCGGGATCGGGGGCCTGTTCCTGCGCGCCTACGAGCGCGGCGAACGGGTGCACCTGGCCATGCTCTCGCGTGGATTCACGGGTACCGTCCCGGCTTTCGGTGAGCCCGCACGTCCCGCGGACTGGATCTCGGCACTGGCGCCGACCGCAGGTGCCGTGCTCGTGTGCGCGACGGCGTGGGTCACGACGTGACCGGCACACCCGCGGTCCACCTGGCCGGCGTCGGCTACGCCTATCCCGACGGCCGGCGTGCCCTGCACGGCATCGACCTGACCGTCGCGGCGGGCGAGCGCGTCGCGGTGCTCGGCCCCAACGGGGCGGGCAAGACGACGCTCATGCTTCATCTCAACGGCGTGCTCACCCCCACCGAGGGAACGGTCGCGATCGGCGGGCGGACGATCGGCCGCGACACCCTCCGCGACGTGCGGCGCGCCGTCGGCCTGGTGTTCCAGGATCCCGACGACCAGCTGTTCATGCCCACCGTCGCCCAGGACGTCGCGTTCGGCCCGGCGAATTTCGGGGTCCGCCCGCCGGAGCTCGACGAGCGGGTCCGGGAGGCTCTCGCCGCGGTCGACATGACCGAGCACGCGGACCGCGACACCGCGCACCTGTCGGGCGGGCAGCGGCGGCGTGTCGCCCTGGCGACCGTGCTGTCCTGCAGGCCCGAGGTTCTGGTGCTCGACGAACCGTCCGCAAATCTCGATCCGGTGGCCCGTCGCGAACTCGCGGAGGTCCTCACCCGGCTCGACGCGACGCTGCTGCTGGTCACGCACGACCTTCCGTATGCCGCGCAATTGTGTACCCGCGCGGTGATTCTGGACGGCGGCCGGCTCGTCGCGGACGGACCGATCGACGAGATCCTCACCGACGACACGCTGCTCGCGGCGCACCGGCTCGAACTGCCGTGGGGCTTCTCCGTGCCGCAGCGCCGCGGCTGAGCATCATGCGGCGAGCCGGCGGTTGGTGTGCCCGAGCTGCCGGACGGTCCACGACTCCAGCCGGTCGGTCTCCTCCGCAGTGAGCCTGTCGCACACGAAATCCCAGTGCAGCGCCACCCGGTCCCCCACGCGCAGGTCGGGCACGAACACGCCGGAGTCGGTCCGCCGGCCGACGCGCCGAGCCGTCTCGGCTCCGAGAGTCAGCCGGCCACCGCCGAATTCGAGTCGCCGTACGTTCACGAGGGCGTCGTCGTCGGACACCTCCAGCACGGTCCCCCACCCGATCCGGCACGAATCGAGGATCCGGAGCGGCTCGGGCATCCCGGTTCCCAGCAGCCGCGACCACGGATACACCCCGAACACGTGGAACGCGTGGGTCGCGGTCACCTCGGGCAGCAGGTCCTCCGTCAGGTGCGACCAGTAGTGACCGGCTCGCGCGCCGAACCGGCTCAGCAGTTCACCACCGAACCGCTCCGTGTCAATGCGATCGGTGAGGACGTTTCCGGTCCAATAGGACCGCACCACCCGCTCGTCGAGCGGATCGGCGATCCCGCACTGTTCGGCGATCAGTTGCTGATACGGCCAGGCCCCGCTGAACTGCCGGGCCGCGGCGGCCACCACCGCCGGATCCCCGCCACCGCAGGCAGCAGTCTCGAGCGCGGCGGCACTCGCCGGGCCGCAGTAACCGAGTTCGTTGGGCGCGTGCGCATACCGCGCGAACAACCGATATCCCTGGGCCACCGCGCTTTCCGCCACGGTCACCCCTTCCCGCGCTGCCCCACCAGTGCCGCCGTCTCGCGATGGAGACGACCGAAGTTGTAGTAAGCGGCGCATGCCCCTTCGGGTGAGACCATGCAGGTGCCGATCGGCGTCTCGGGTGTGCATGCGGTCCCGAACACCTTGCACTCCCACGGTTTGATCACGCCTTTGAGCACCTCACCGCACTGGCATGCCTTCGGATCTGCCACCCGCACACCCGGCATCGAGAAGCGCTGCTCGGCGTCGAACTCGGCGTAGTCGGGGTGAATTCCCAGTGCGCTCTGCGAGATGAATCCGAGCCCGCGCCACTCGAAGTGGGGTCGCAGCGCGAACGTCTGCGCGAGCAGCGCCAGGGCCTGCCCGTTTCCCTCGCTGCGCACGACCCGGCTGTACTGGTTCTCCACCTCGCACCGCCCGTCCCGGATCTGCCGCAGCAGCATGTGCACCGACGCGAGAATGTCGAGGGGCTCGAAACCCGCCACCACGATCGGTTTTCCGTACTTCTCCGGCACGAACCGGTACGGGCGCAGGCCCACCACGGTCGACACGTGGCCCGGCCCGAGGAACCCGGACAGGCGCAGATCCGGCGATTCGAGGATCGCCTTGATCGGGGGAACGATGGTGACGTGATTGCAGAACACCGAAAAGTTCGTCAGCCCCAGCTGTTTCGCACGCACGAGGGTCACCGCGGTGGACGGTGCCGTGGTCTCGAACCCGACCGCGAAGAACACCACCTGCTTGTCCGGGTCGTCGACCGCGATCTTGAGCGCGTCGAGCGGCGAATACACGAACCGCACATCGGCGCCGCGCGCCTTCGCTTCGAGCAGGTTGCCGCGCGATCCGGGCACCCGCATCATGTCCCCGAACGTCGTGAACACCACGCCGTCCTGCTCGGCCAGCCACATCGCGTCGTCGATGCGGCCCATCGGGATGACACAGACGGGACAGCCCGGTCCGTGCACCAGCTCCACCGACGGCGGCAGCAGATGTTCGATGCCGTGCCGGTAGATGGTGTGGGTGTGCCCACCGCACACTTCCATGAACTTGAACTCGTCCTCGGCGGCGAGATCGGTGATCGCAGCGACCAGGGCCCGGGCCGCAGCCGGGTCCCGGAACTCGTCGACGAATTTCATGGTGCCAACCCGCTTTCCCTCGTCGCCGTCATCTCGGCGTCGTGTCGATCTCCGAATTGGTGAACGCCTCGATCTCGTTGACGTAGTCGGCCCCCATTCGGCGCACCTGGTCGAGCGTCATCCGTGCTTCCGCCTCGTCGATGCGGGACATCGCGAATCCGACGTGCACCAGCACCCAGTCGCCGACCTGCAGGCCGGTGCCGGCGAGCAACCGGATGCTGATGGCCCGCTGCACCCCGTTGACGTCGACCTTCGCGAGATCCTGATCGGCGTCGAGGATGTCCACGATCCGTCCCGGAATTCCCAGACACACAACAGTTCTCCTCACGGTCAACAGATGCGTGGCAGCGGATCACCGACGAGCATGTCGACGATCCGGCTGCCCCCGAATGCGGTGCGCAGCGCGACGATGCCCTCCGGTTCCGCGAGGATCTCGCCGACGACCGCCGCGGCTTCGCCCCCGGCCTGCCCGCGCAGCGCGGCGAGCGCCGCGTCGGTCTCGTCCTCGGCGACCACCGCCACGAACTTGCCCTCGTTCGCCACGTACAGCGGGTCGATGCCGAGCAGGTCGCACGCACCGAGAACCTGCGGCCGGACCGGCAGTGCCTCCTCGTCGAGCACCACTGCGAATCCGGTGGCCTGCGCGAGTTCGTTGCACACGGTGCCGACGCCGCCGCGGGTCGCGTCGCGCATCCACCGGGTCGACGGGGCCGCCGCGAGCAGCGCCTCCACCATCCGGTGCACGGGAGCGGTGTCGGACGCGATGTCCGCCTCGAGCGCGAGTTCGCCGCGCGCGAGCAGCACCGCCATGCCGTGGTCGCCGATCGTGCCGGAGACGACGACCCGGTCGCCGGGCCGAACCAGGTCCGCACCCAGACGACGGCCGTCGGGCACCACGCCCACGCCCGCGGTGCTGATGTAGAGCCCGTCGGCGGAACCCTTGCCGACGACCTTGGTGTCCCCGGTGACGATGTCGACTCCCGCGCCGGACGCCGCGGTCGCCATGTCGGCGACGATCTCCCGCAGCCGGGCGATCTCGAAGCCCTCCTCGATCACGAACGCCGCCGACAACCAGCGCGGCCGCGCGCCGGATACGGCGAGGTCGTTGACGGTGCCGTGCACCGCGAGGTGCCCGATCGATCCGCCCGGGAACTGCAGTGGCTTGACGACGTACGAATCGGTGGAGAACGCCAGGCGCTCCCCCACGCCGATCGACCCGACGGCAGCGTCGCCGAGCTGTTCGAGTTCGGCGTTGCGGAACGCATCCACGAACACCGCATCGACCAGCGCCGCGGACGCCTTGCCCCCGGCCCCGTGGGAGAGGGTGACGACCGTGTCGAGCAGACGCGGGCGGCGGCGCCGGAACGCCTCGATCCGTTCCAGTACCCGGTCCTCGCGATCCGCGTCGGTGCTCACGTTCCGCCTCCGGCCGTCGACGTGTCGTGCGCGAGATGGTCCTGCGCGATCTCCCACAGGCGGTATCCGAGCAGCGCGTGGCTCTCCTGGATGCGGTGGATGCTCTGCGAGCGGATCGTGAAGCAGTAGTCGAGGTCGTCGGAGACGGCCATCCGCCCGCCGTCGTGGCCGGCGAATCCGATGGTGAGCAGGCCGCGGAATCGCGCCTCGGCGAGGGCCGTCATGAGATCGTCCGAGTTGCCGGACGTGGACAGCGCGATCGCGATGTCGATCGGCCGGGCGTGGGCGATGATCTGCCGCGAGAAGATCAGGTCGAAACCGACGTCGTTGCCGAGGGCGGTGACCACGGCCTGGTCCGCGGCCAGGGACCAGGCGGGCACCGGCCGTCCGCGGGCGGGCCGGCTGAACAGGGACGCGAGGGTCGCGGCGTCGGTGGAACTGCCGCCGTTGCCGAACGTGTAGAGCCGGCCGCCGCGTGCGAAGGACCGGGCCATCCGCTCCCCCGCGGATTCGAGTGCCGGTCCCCATTCGTCGATCGACGCCTGCTGCAACCGTGCGCTCTCCGCTGCCTTGCTGCGGGCGGACGCGGCGAGGTCGCGTAACAGCGGCGCGGCGTCGCGTTCGTCCGCCTCGATGAACGGATACAGGAAACTCGTCTGTTCCGGTTCGCTCACGGTGTCACCTCTCCCCCGGATCGGCAGTAGCGTCGAGCCGGGTTAGCGCCACGCCCCCGTGTACGACGAGAAGATCGTGCACGGCAACGGATTCCAGGATCGACACGTCGACGTGCTCCTCCCCGTCCGCGGTCCGCACGAGAGCGGTGGCGGTGTCGGCGCCGGGTGGGGCGACGACCTCCGCGAGCCTGCCCTCGTCGCTGCACGTCACGCACACCGCGTCGGTGTGGTCTTCTTCGAGCAGTCCGGGATGCTCGAAGACGACGTGGGTCAATTCCCACAGCAGGTGGTACATCAGCACGAATCGGCCGGTGGCCCACACCATCGGATCGTTCGAATCCACCCACAGCACGTGCGTGGCGGCCCCGGCGGGCGGGCGCGGTCCGGCACCGATCCAGATGGTGTCGGCTCCCCACGCCGCGGCGCGACGCACGATGTCGAGGACGTCGGGTTCGTCCGCGGACACGACGGCGAGGATCACGTCGCCCGGCCGCACCGCGACCCGGCACTGGGCCACCGGGTCCGGCTCGACCAGCGACACCGCCGGCAGCGCCCGCTTGCCCATGATCACCGGATGCACGAATTCCACGGCCACGTGGTGGGCGTGCGGTTCCCATTGCGGCGAGACCACCCACAGGGTCGCGCCCGCGTGGAATCGTCGCGCCAGCCCGAGCGCCGCGGTCGCCAGGTCCGCGGCGAGGTCCTCCCCGATCGGGTTCTCACCGATCGGCGGGTTCGATTGCTGTTTCGTCGATGTCATCGCCCACGTCCCGTCTGCGCCGGATCCGCTTCCCGCCGTATCGAATCGGCGGCTCGCCGCTGCTCCGAACCGGCGGCCCGCCGCTGCTCCGAACCGGCGGCCCGCCGCTGCTCCGAAGTGGCGGCCCGCCGCCGTGCAGAACTCGCGGCTCGCCGCCGTGCCAGGGTGGCGCCGATCGCGGCCTGTCCCAGCGACAGCCCACCGTCGTTCGACGGCACCCGACTGTGCGTCAGGACATCGAACCCACTGTCTTGCAGGATAGTTCGAACACCTTCGGTGAGCAGTCGATTCTGGAAGACACCTCCGGTCAACCCGATCGTCGTGATTCCGGCGTCGGTGGCGATCCGCGCGGCGAGCCGAGCGGTCGCGACCGCGAGCGCCTGGTGGAATCCCAGCGCCAGATCCGCGGCCGGAACCCCGAGCCGCAGTCCCCCGACCAGGCAGCGCAGCGTCCCGGTCCAGTCCAGTTCGGTGCCGTGCACCGTCATCCGCACCGGCGCCGGCTCGGCGGCGGTACGCGCGAGCGCCTCGAGTTCCACGGCCGCCTGCCCCTCGTACGTGATGCGATGACGCACCCCGAGCAGGGACGCCACTCCGTCGTACAGCCGCCCGACGCTCGTGGTGCATACGCAGCCGATGCCGGACGTCAGCTGGCCGGACACCAGGTCCCGTTCCACGTCGGTCAGGGCCCCGGCGCACGGCAGGTCGTCCAGGTGCGGTGACGTGGGATCGCCGAGACCGGCGTCGCGCAGCAACACCAGCGCGACCCGCGCCGGGGTCCGCACGGCGACGTCGCCGCCGGGCAGCAGGAAGGACCGCAGGTGCCCGGCCCGGCGCATGTCCAGCAGGTCCGGTCCGACGAGCAGCAGTTCCCCACCCCACACCGTGCGGTCGCAGCCGTAGCCGGTGCCGTCGAACGCGATGCCGAGTGCCGGCGAACCGATCCTGCCGTGTTCGGTGAGCAGCGACGCGACGTGGGCGTGATGGTGCTGGACGGTGTGCAGCGCGATGTCGTGCTCCTCGGCGTAGCGCTCGGCCCATTGCCGCGTCGCGTATCCGGGGTGGGCGTCGGCCACCACGAGTTCCGGGGTGACCCGGTGCAGCGCGGTCAGCCGCTCCACGGACGTTTCGAACGCCCGCCTGCTTTCCAGCGACCCCATGTCCCCGAGGTGTGCCGAACAGAATGCGTACTCCTGCCGGGTCAGGCAGAAGGTGTTCTTCAGTTCCGCGCCGACCGCCAGGACCGGCGGCGACGGCCGGTCGAGCAGGACCGGCATCGGCGCGTAGCCGCGCGAGCGCCGGATCGGCGACTCCCGGTCGCCGTGGACGACCGCGACCACCGAATCCTCGCAAGGCACCGCGATCGGCCGGTCGTGCACGAGAAACAGGTCGGCGATGCCGCCGAGCCGGGTGCGGGCGTCGTCGTCGTCGGTGCACAGCGGTTCGCCCGAGACGTTCCCGGAGGTCATCACGAGCAGGCGCGGCACCGGATTCGGGTGCCCGGGCACCGGCATGAACAGCAGGTGGTGCAACGGGGTGTACGCGAGCATCACCCCGAGCTCGCCGAGGCCCGGCGCGACCTCGTCCGCCACCGCGGTATCGGCCCGCTTCTCCAGCAGCACGATCGGGCGCGCCGGCCGGGTCAGTGCCTCGATCTCCTGCCGGAACAGGACACACTGCGATGCGACCGTCGCGACGTCCGGTGCCATCACCGCGAACGGCTTGTCCGGTCGCCGCTTGCGTTCGCGCAACCGCCGGACCGCGTCGGGGTCGGTGGCGTCGCACATCAGGTGGTAGCCGCCGAGCCCCTTGACGGCCACGAGCTGCCCGGCCGCGAGGGCACGCTGCACCGCTGCCAGCACCGCGTCGTCCCCGTCGATGCGGTCGCCGCCGCGTTCGGTGTGGATCCGCGGTCCGCAGTCCGGGCAGCAGATCGGCTGGGCGTGGTACCGCCGGTCGGCCGGATCTGCGTATTCGCGGGCGCAGCGCGGGCACATCGGGAACGCCGCCATCGTCGTGGCGGGGCGGTCGTAGGGCAGGTCGGTGATCACCGTGTACCGGGGGCCGCAGTGGGTGCAGTTGACGAACGGATGCCGGTACCGGCGGTCGGCGGGATCGTTCAGTTCCCGCAGACAGTCCTCGCACGTGGCGACGTCGGGCGGGATCAGCGTGCGCAGTCCCGGTGTGCGGCGGCTGTCCACGATGCGGAAGTCGCGGTCGCCCCGGGGCGTGCGCGGGACCGACGTCAGATCGAGAACGTCGGCGAGCGGTGGGGCTTCGGCCCGCAGCCGTCGCTCGAACTCGTCGAGTGTGCTTGTGACCCCTTCGATCTCGACGAACACGCCGGTGTCGTCGTTCCCGCAGTGCCCGGCGAGGCGTAGTTCGGCGGCCAGGCCCGCCACGAACGGCCGGAACCCGACTCCCTGCACCACCCCCCGGACGGTCACGCGGCGGCGCTCGACGGCGCTCGTCACGGTGGATCCTCCCGGTCCGGGCCCCGGCCCATCAGTTCCAGTCCGGCCAGGGCACGTTCGGCGCCGGCTTCGTCGACCCGTTCCATCGCGAAACCCATGTGGATGATCACCCAGTCGCCGGGTTCGACGCCTGCGTCGTCGAGCAACCCGATGTTGATTCGCCGGCTCTCACCCACGACGTCGACGAGCGCCAGCTGGCCGCCGTAGCCCTCGAGCAGCCGGATCACCCGGCCGGGAATTCCCAGGCACATACGTCACCCTCCGGGCCTCGGCCGGGCGGCCCGATCGGGTCGCCGGAGATTCTGCACGGCTCGGCGCACCGCCGCGGCGGCCGGTTCGACCGCGGCCGCGACGGCGGGTGAGAGCCCGATGCCCTCGTCGACGCACTGCGCCTGACATCCCACCACGATCGTGCGGGGCCGGCTCCCGCCCAGCGCCGCGAGGGTCGCGAACACCGAGGCCGGGTCCATGCCGTGCGCATCGACCCCGACCGTGGTGGGTGCGGTGTCGCCGGCTTCGAAGACCCGCACCGCCCCGGGCTCCCCGGCGTCGGGAACCGCGTCGACCAGGACCAGGCCGTCCCACCCGTCGAGCAGGTCGTATGCCAGGTGCATGCCGCGGATCCCGTAGTCCACCACCCGGACTCCTTCCGGTTTCGGGCTCCGGGCAAGGTAGCGCACGACCTCGGGTCCGAACCCGTCGTCCCCGAGGAAGATGTTGCCTACGCCCGCGACCAGAATCCGCACCCCACTCCTCACATGTTCCGGATTCGGAAGTAGCGCTTGAGATCCGGCAACGACTTCACTGCGACCAATGCTGCACCGACCGCGACGGCGGCGGCGACCGCCGTGGTCAGCATTCCGACGATTCTCATGACTCCTCGTTCCTCGACGGTTGCACCGGGACGTCCGGCACCGGTTCGATCTCGTCCGGCGCGAAATAGAGGTAGCGGCCGAACCATTCGTGGAGGTCGGCGGCGGGGTCGTCGGTGAGGACGACCCCGACGTGGGTCCCGCCGTCCACATCGGCGTGGACCGTCGCGACGCGCGCGAGCCGGTCGCGGAAGAACAGGTCCTGCGCGTCGGCCCGCCGGGACGGGTGCAGCCGGACCAGGCTTCCCTGTCCCACGGGCATCCCCTGCACGAGCACGGTGTCGAGTTCCGGTCGCACGCTGGTGTCCGCTTCCTCGGTCCACCAGTCGACACCGTCGGGCACCTCGGGTATCGGACCGGCGCCCATCGGATCGGCGCCGCGGCCGGGGTCGCGCAGGACCCCGTGCAGTGCCTGGAGCTCCTCGGGGGTCATCGCCTCGCAGCGGTCCACGATCTCCGCGGCCCGCGCGTCGGTGGCGCGGGCCTGCGCCTTCTCCTCGTCCGTGAGGGTCAGTACCCGCAGGGTGAGGATCTCGTCGATCTCCGTGGCGTCGAACAGGTCTCCGCCGCTCTGCTCGGCGACGCGCGGGTGGTCGTAGAGGATGATCGGCGACACCAGCACGACGGGTGCTTCCCCCGGCACGGCCGGGTCCGGGTCCCCGGCGAGCACCGGGAAACAACGCTCGTGGGTGCAGGTGCCGACCAGTGCGGCCGCGTCGGCGGGCGGTTCGAGGAGCGATACGAAACGCGCCTCGGTGGCAGCGAGGATCAGGTGCGCTCCGATCAGCGACCGCCCGATCGCGTCGTCCGCGTCGACGGGCGCGTCACCGGTGTTCGTGACGGTGGCGGACACGCGGACGAGATCGCCGTCGATCGGTCCGGCCTCGACGGTCACGGTCGCGTGCACGGCGCGCCGGGTGCGCAGCAGACGTCCGGCGACCGTGCCGTCCGGTTCGGTCAACAGTTCGGTGTCCTCCCCCGCGGGCACCGCGACCTCCGTCGCCCCGTGCGCGTTTTCGGTAGCCACCGCTACCGAAAACGCGCACGAGCACTCGACGGCCTCGTCCCACCCGACCCACGACTGTCCGACGACGACCAGCTCGGGCACGATCTCGAACCCCTCGCCGGTGCGGCGCTGCACCGTACGACGCTGAAGCTGGAGAAACCGCAGGGTCACCTCGATCACCGGCTCGGTTCCCAGCGTGCGCAGCACGGTCTGTGCCGCCAGTCCCGGCGGCTCGCCGAGCCCGGACGCGGCGGCTCCGGGCGGCCCGAGAACTCCGAACTGCCAGCGCGAGTGGTTCTTCCGGGCGTTCGCGCGGTACGGGTACAGCAGGTAGCCCTCGTACAGGATCGTGTCGGCGACCGCACGCACCCGGTCCGTGTCGTCGTGTTGCTTCTGCCGTTCCACCGTCACGACGCCTCCGCATCCGTTCCCGCACCGGCTGCGTCGAGCAGTGCGGTGATCGTGGCGTCCAGATCGGTCAGTCCCCGTTCGGCCTTGAACCGTGCCAGTGCGGCCAGCGTCGCGTGGGTGAGGCGCGCGTATCCGCTGTCGGGGAAGTGCGCCCGCATCAGGTCACGCCATACCTGTACCGGAAGGTCGTATCGGGCCTCGCGGTCCCACGGCACCTGCTCGACCGCGAATCCCGTGGTGCCGCGGGTGAAGACGGTACCGCTGAACAGGGCCAGCAACGGCACCGCACCGCCGCAGAGCGCGTGCAGGTAGCGCGAGGCCGCGACCTCGAAGTCGTACGTGCAGGCCAGTGGCAGCGTGGTCTCGCACGCGCCCTCGAATCCCGGCACCACCGTCGACGCGTGCAGCCACGGGAAGGGCGCAAGGGTCGTGCCCCATCGGTCGCGCGTGCCGAACAGGTCCGTCAGCGCGGCTTCCTCGTCGGGGCCGTAGTTCCGGCGGCGCGGTTCGATGCGGAGCTGGCACCGCAGTGCCAGTGCGTGCACGGTCGCGCCCGTGTCTTCCCGTATCCGGAGTTTCGCCAGCAGGGTCGGCGCGGCCGCGTACGGTTCGGGCGCGATGTCGACGATGCCGAACTCGAGCGCGGTCACGACGGTGCCCCCGCGTCGACCGGTCGGCTCCGCCGGGCGAGTGTGTCGAAGAATCCGTCGAGTGCGGCATGCGCATCCTGTCCGCCGTCGAAGCCCCGCCACACCCGCCGCAGCCTGCCCACCAGTTCGTAACACGCGTCGATCGGCACGAGGTGGCACGTGGGTTCACCGCGGTCCGGTACCCGTACGATCAGCGCCTCCACGTCGGGCAGCGGTGTGGTCAGCGCCGGGTTATCGGCGAGGACCGCGTCCCACATGCCCAGCGGCAGCTCCGATTCCGTGGCACCGGCAGGTCCCGGATAGAACGCGACGGTGCGGCCGAGCGTCGAATTGTGGAAGAAGAACGCCAGCGCCACCGGGATCTCGAGGTCCTCCCACCGGCCCGGCGCGAGCGTGAAGGACGGGAACGACAGGTACCGGTCGGGAACGGAGCGGAACCGAAGGTCCGCGCCCTGATCGGTGAAAAGGAGGTAGCAGGGCCGGCATACGCACATCAGACGCCGGGATTCGAGATCGACGACGTGCCGGTGCGCCTCGTCGAGTCCGATCGCACACATCTGGCACCGCTCCGCCGCGGGAACCGGTGTCGCGGCGGCGATGCGGCCGAGAACCTCGGAGACGGTGGCCATCACGCCACCTCGGTAGGACGCGCATCGGGCACGGCGAGCGACAGGATTCCGTCGCGAACCAGCACCGGCAGGGGCTCGAGATGTTCGGCGGCACCGTCGTCCACCCGGGCTCCGGCCCTGCGGACGTCGAAGTGTGCTCGGCATCCCGGGCAGCGCAGTACCGCCCCCGCGTCACCTCCCGCTCGTCGGTGCAGCACCGCACCGGCGAACGATCCACCGCACGCGGGGCAGTGGTCGCGGTAAGCGAGATATCGGCCGTCGAGGCGGCATGCCAGCACCGGCACCTCGGCAATCGTGAACCCGCCGAGCTCCCCTTCCCCGAGTCCTTCGAACTCCGTTACCGCACACCAGGTCCCGCTCACATCGGAACGGACGTGCGCGAACAGGGTTTCCGGACGGATGAGGCCGTGATCGTCGGGTTCGGTTTCCACGTCGAGCTCGGTGATCTCCGGCGCCGCCGCCCGCACGGCGTCGCGCACTGTCAGTTCGAGCGTGGCCGCCGACGACGGGCATCCCCGGCAGTTGCCGAGCAGCCGCAGGCGCACCACCGATCCGTGGATGTCGAGCAGGTCGACGTCGCCGCCGTGCGACTCCAGGTACGGGCGGACCGAGTCGAGCGCGGTGCGCACCCGCGTCGTCACGTCGTGCGGGTGGAGGCCGTGGACGAGCAGCAGGCTCGCGACCAGGTCGTCGCGTGCGACCGCGTCCACGGCTCCGGGATGCACGGCGATCGCGTCGAGGATCCGGGTCAGGCCGGCCCCGTACAGATCCAGTACCTCGCGCACGAGGTCCTCCGCGCGGTCGCGGGCTGCCGGCCCGGCTACGGAACAGGCATCGAGCAGCGCTTCGATACGGTCACCGGATTCTCGCCACCGCTCCATCCGTCACTCTCCGGTGACCGACTGGGTCGGCGAATGCACCTTCTCGAGCGTCTTCCCATCGCCCAGGTACATGTGCACGCCGCACGGTAGGCACGGATCGAAACTGCGCACGGTGCGCATGATGTCGATGCCCTTGAAATGCTCGCGGTCGTTCTCCTCGAAGATCGGCTGACCCTGCACCGCGTCCTCGTAGGGCCCGGGTGTCCCGTAGCTGTCGCGGGGGCTGGCATTCCACGGCGTCGGCGGATACGGGTGGTAGTTGGCGATCTTGCCGTCCCGGATCACCAGGTGATGGGAGAGCACGCCGCGCACCGCCTCGGTGAATCCGCAGCCGATGCCCTCGTCCGGCACCTCGAACGTCTCCCACGTCTTGGTGCGGCCGGCACGGATCTCCTCGAGCGCCTTCTCCGCGAAGTGGAGCGCGCACGCCGCCGCGTAGGCCTGGAAATAGGTGCGGGCGCGGTTGCGTTCGAGGGTGTTGCTGCCGTGCTTCGGAATCTTCCACTCGAGCGTCACCGGCGGCTTCAACGCGGTCTTCGGCAGGTTGATCTTGACACTCGACCCGGTCGACTCGACGTAGCCGATGTTCACGAGACCGGCCAGCGCGGTCGACCACAGCCGGGCCAGCGGTCCGCCGCCGGTGTCGAGGGCCAGGTGATCGGTGCCGTCGAACCAGCGCGGCGACATCACCCAGCTGTACTTGTCCTCGAGGTCGCGCTTCTGCGGGTGCGGATTGGTGTGCTGGTTCCACGGGTGGCGGCGGTCGACCGGATTGCCCAGCGGGTCCGTCTTGACGAACATCTCCTGGTCGGTCCAGTCCTCGTAGTACGACGAGCCGAGCAGGATCCGCAGACCCAGGTTGATGTCGACGAGCGAGGTCGTCACGAGTTTGCCGTCGACGACCACCCCCGGCGTGACGAACATCTTCCGGCCCCAGTTCTCCATGTCCCGGTAGGAGAAGTTGCAGACCTCCGGATCCTGGAACGCGCCCCAGCACCCCAGCAGGGTGCGCCGCAGGCCGACCTTCTCGTAACCCGGCAGCGCTTCGTAGAAGAAGTCGAACAGGTCGTCGTGCATCGGCACGACCTTCTTCATGAATTCGACGTAGCGCATGAGCCGGCTCATGTAGTCGGTCATCAACTGCACCGTGGCCACGGTGCCCACGCCGCCGGGGTAGAGCGTCGAGGGATGTACGTGACGGCCTTCCATGAGACAGAACATCTCTCGGGTGGACCGGCTGACGTGCAGTGCCTCTCGGTAGAACTCGCCGCTGAACGGATTCAGGGACCGCATGATGTCGGCGATGGTGCGGTAGCCGTGCTGGTCCTCGTGCGGTGCGCGGGTCTTCTCGGCCCGTGCCAGGACGGACGGGTTCGTCTCGGAGACCATCTTCTCGCAGTAGTCGACGCCGACGAGGTTCTCCTGGAAGATGTTGTGGTCGAACATGTATTCGGCCGCTTCGCCGAGATTGACGATCCACTCCCCGAGATGCGGTGGCTGCACGCCGTACGCCATGTTCTGCGCGTAGCACGAGCAGGTGGCGTGGTTGTCGCCGCAGATCCCGCAGATGCGGCTGGTGATGAAGTGCGCGTCGCGCGGGTCCTTGCCCTTCATGAACAGGGAGTACCCGCGGAAGATCGACGAGGTGCTGTGGCATTCGGCGACAGTGTTGTTCGCGAAGTCGATCTTCGTGTAGATGCCCAGGCTACCGACGATTCGGGTGATGGGATCCCAGGCCATCTCGACGAGCGAGTTCGTGGAGCTGGAATCGGGAGTGGTGGCTGTCATCGAGCTGGCCTCTCTCGGAACGTCGGCTGCACACCTACCAGGTGCGGGTGGCTCCGGTCGTCAACTTCGTGCCGGGTGTGCGCCACGACGGCTCGTGGTCCAGGGTTCGTCTCGTGATCTTGCGCAGGTTCCGGATGACGGAGCCGTACATGCCGATTGCGGTGCTCGACACCAGACCACCCGGAGGTTCGTCCATGAACGGCATGAACTTGTCGGGGAATCCCGGCATCGTGCATCCGATGCAGATACCGCCGACGTTGGGGCAGCCGCCGATACCGTTGATCCAACCGCGTTTGGGGACATTGCATCTGACGACCGGACCCCAGCAGCCCAGCTTGACGATGCACTCCGGCGAGCCGTATTCGGTCGCGAAATCACCCTGCTCGTAGTATCCGCCGCGGTCGCAGCCCTCGTGGACGGTCTTTCCGAACAACCACTGGGGACGCAGCGCCTCGTCCAGCGGGATCATCGGCGCCTGATCCGTCGCCATGTACAGCAGGTAGGTGAGCGTCTCGGACAGATTGTCCGGCTGGATCGGGCATCCGGGCACACAGACGATCGGGATGCCCGCCTTGGACTTCCAGTCCCAGCCCAGATAGTCGGGGACCCCCATCGCGCCGGTGGGGTTGCCCGCCATCGCGTGGATGCCACCGTATGTCGCGCAGGTCCCGGCGGCGACGATCGCCGTGGCCTTGGGGGCCAGCCGGTCGAGCCACTCGCTGGTGGTGATCGGCTGCCCGGTCTCCTCGTTGTTGCCGAAGCCGCACCAGTAGCCGTCGTCGTGGAGTTTCTCGTTGGGAATCGACCCCTCGACGACCAGCACGAACGGTTCGAGTTCGCCGCGGTCGGCCTTGCGGAACCATTCGAGGAAGTCGTCGGCGCCACCCTCGGGTCCGCACTCGAAGTCGATCAGCGGCCAGTGCACCGCGACCTTCGGCAGACCCGGCAGCGCTCCGAGCGCGATCTCCTCGATGGTGGGTTGCGTCGCAGCGGTGAGCGCAACCGAATCGCCGTCGCAGCTGAGACCGGCATTGATCCACAGGACGTGGATCAATGTGTCCTCGGCCGCCTGCGCTTGTGGTGTAGGCATGCTGAGCCACCTTCCGGAGTGCCGGTTCACCCCTGCGCTGCCGGAGTCGACCGTCGGCCCACTTGCACAGCGCTTCTCCTATTAGGGACCCGATCGCGACGGATTGTCAACGAAGGTCCGGTTTACGATCTCGAATAACGTTCGGGCCGACGATGATCGGCGATCCAGTCGTACCACGCGGCGAGGTTCTCCCCCGTCGTCGCGGACACCGCGATCGCCTCGATTCCGGGGTTGATCGATTTCGCATGCCGCACACAGGTTTCGATGTCGAAGTCGACGTAGGGCAGCAGATCGATCTTGTTGACCAGAACCAGGTCTGCGACGGCGAAGATGTGCGGATATTTGAGCGGTTTGTCGGTTCCTTCGGGGGTGGAGATGAGGACCACCCGGCCCTGCTCTCCGAGGTCGAACAGGGCCGGGCACACCAGATTCCCGACGTTCTCGACGAACAGCAGGGTCCCCGCCTCGGGGTCGAGTGCCGTGAGCGCGTCGTGCATCATCTGCGCGTCCAGGTGGCAGCCCGCCCCGGTATTGACCTGCACCGCAGAGCAACCCGTCCGGCGGATCCGTTCCGCGTCGAGCAGGGTCTCCTGATCGCCTTCGATCACCGCGATCGGACCGGATCCGGAGAGGTCCCTGATCGTCCGTTCGAGCAACGTGGTCTTTCCGGCACCGGGCGAACTCATCACGTTGAACGCGGTGACGCCACGACCGGCGAGCCAACCCCGATTGCGTTCGGCCAGAACGTCGTTCTTCGCCAGTACCCGTTGCTCGAGCGTGACGGTTTCGGTGGAGCCGGACCCGGCGGTGTCCTCGCCGTGTCCGTGTCCGTGTCCGTGACCGTGTCCGTGCTCGTGCTCGTGCTCGTGGGGCACCGTGATACGCGGGCCGGCATCGTCACCGCATCCACACGTGGCGCACATGCGATCAGCTCACTTCCATCGACACGATCGTCAACTCCCGACCCGAACGGACCTCGACGTCCGCACTTCCGCACGGACACAACAGGATCGGGTCCGTCAATGCAAAATCCGCATCGCACTCCCGGCAGTGTCCGACGCCGTCCGGCGTCTCCAGATCCAGCCGCGCGCCCTCCGCGGCGGTGCCGGTCGCCGCCAATTCGAAGCAGAAGTACATCGAGTCCGGAACCACCGCACACAAAGCCCCGACGACCATGCGCACGCTACGGACGCGCCGCCCGCCGGCGCGTTCGCACACCGTCTCGACCACATCCTGCGCGATCGACAGTTCGTGCATACGACCTCGCTCCGCCTGCTTCACAGGCTCGTATCCACGATAAGCCGCGCTCGCCGACCCCGATGGCGGAATCAGTCGTTCTCGTGGGAGTGCGCGGCGTGCTGGTGCGTCGCACCGATCGAATGCAGCATCTCGTGCACCGTGTCGTCGACGAGCCGATACCGCACGGCCCGGCCGTCCCGTGTCGCCGAGACCCATCCGCGGTCGCGCAGCAACCGCAGCGCGTGCGAGACGGCGGTGCCGGTCATACCGAGCGCAGTCGCGAGATCGGTGACGCGGATACCGGGCGCGTGGTGCAGGCACAGCAGCATCCGCAGACGATTGACGTCGGAGAGCAGTTCGAACCGTTGCGCCCACCGCTCGATGTCCGGGGTCCGCAGTGCCGCTTCCGCACGTCGGACGTCATCGGGATCGAACACGGGCCGGCTTTCCACGGGCCGAGTGTACGGTGCGCGCATGACCTTGTTCGATGCCGTCACCGCCACCCCGGCGCTCCTCGTCGACCGCGACGTACTCGACCGCAACATCGAACGGATGGCCGAATCCGCACGGACCCGGGGCGTGACGCTGCGCCCGCACGCGAAGACCCACAAGAGCCCCGACATCGCGCGACTCCAGATCGCCGCCGGCGCGGCCGGATTGACGGTCGCGACGGTGTCCGAGGCGGAGGTGTTCGCCGATCACGGCTTCGGCGACCTGTTCGTTGCGTATCCGCTGTGGGTCGATGCCGCCCGCGGCGCGCGGCTCGCGGCGCTCGCGGACCGTACGCGTGTCACGGTCGGAGTCGATTCGGTGGAGGGGGCGCGGGCGCTCGCCACGCACGCGGGCACCGCGATCGAGGTTCTCGTGGAGGTCGACAGCGGCCACCACCGCACCGGCGTGGCACCCGGGCACGCCGGTGCGGTGGCGGCCGCGGCGACCGCGGCGGGACTGACCGTCGCCGGGGTCTTCACCTTCCCCGGTCACTCGTACGGACCGGGCCGACCCGGCGCCGCAGCGGCCGAGGAATCCGAGGCACTGCGAACAGCCGCAGACTCGCTGCGCGGCGCCGGGATCGAACCGGGAATCGTCAGCGGCGGCTCGACTCCCACCGCCTACCTGGACACGGCCGCAACCGAACTGCGGCCCGGCGTGTACGTCTTCGGCGACGCCCAGCAGCTCGAGCTCGGCACGGTCACCGAGGAAGAGGTTGCGCTCACCGTCCTCGCGACCGTCGTCTCCGCCCGTGACGGTGTCGTCGTGCTCGACGCGGGGAGCAAGTCGCTCGGCGCAGATCGGGCGCCGTGGGCCACCGGGTACGGCCGGATCCTCGGGGTTCCGGACGCACGGATCACCGCCCTGTCGGAACACCATGCGACGGTCGAGTGGCCGGCCGGCCCCGATGTGCCGCGCCCCGATCTCGGGGCGCGGCTGCGGGTGATCCCGAATCACGTGTGCAACGCCGTGAACCTGGCGGACGAGCTCGTCGTCACCCGCGGCCGCGAGGTCGTCGACCGCTGGCCGGTCAGCGCCCGCGGCTGCACCGTCTGATCGGGCTCACTCGACGAGAACGGCGACCGTCTCGGCGATCAGCGCCGGCTTGTCGCCACCCTCGACCTCGACGGTGTAGGACAAGACCAGGTTCGCGCCCTTGGGGGTGCGGTCGACGGACTTGACCGTGGCACCGGCGCGGACCTTCGAGCCCACCGGCACCGGCGCGGGGAAGCGCACCTTGTTGGACCCGTAGTTGACACGCATCTTCAGGCCTTCGACGGTGAAGATCTGCGAGCCGAGGACCGGCAGAAGCGACAGCGTGAGGTAGCCGTGGGCGATCGTCGTCCCGTACGGGCCGGACGCGGCACGCTCGGGATCGACGTGGATCCACTGGTGGTCGCCGGTGGCGTCGGCGAACGTGTTCACGCGCTCCTGCGTGATCTCGAGCCAATCACTGTAGCCGAGGTGCTCGCCGACAGCGGCTTCGATCTCGGCGATGCCCTGGAATACGCGCATGTTCTGGACTCCTGTGTGGTCGGGGCCGGCGGTCGTCAGTGCTCGGCTCGTGTGAGGGTGACTCGATAGGTGTAGTGCTCGGGCAGAAAGTAGCTGACCGACAGTTCGGTCGGCGTGCCCTCCGTGTCGGAGTAGAGGCGATCCACCCGCAACATCGGATGGCCCACCTCGCAGCCCAGCTCCGAAGCGACCTCGGCGGTCGCCGGGGCCACGGTGATCGACTGTGCGGCCCGGACGATCGGATGCGGCAGGTGCGGCTCGAGCAGACCGATGAGTGTGACCTTGCTCGACGCACCCGCCGCCAGTTCCGGCGCGTCCTGCACGTACGCGGCGATCGGACCCGGCAGCCAGATGGTGGTGTGGACGAACGGCACGCCGTCGTGCAGACGGCGGAACGTCACCGAATGGAGCAGGTCCGTGTCGAGGCGCAACCGGCTGGCCGCCTCGATGTCGACCTTGCGGTGCAGCGGGGTGACGATCTCCATCGTCGTGTCCGCGGACAGCGCGAGCAGGTCCTCGATCGAACCGTGCGGACGCCCGTACCGGCGCCCGGGTTCGTTGGCGAACGTGCCGCGTCCGGGAACCCGGTACACGACGCCGTCGGCCACGAGGTCCTGGAAGGCCCGGCGCACCGTCTGCCGGCTCACGCCGTGCTGCTGCGCGAGTTCGGCCTCTGTGGGCAGCCGGACCCCGTCCCGGTACCGACCGGACTCGACGGCCTCGCGCAACTGCCGTGACAGCTGCGCGTACGCCGGCTCCGATTCTCGTTCCCTACCGCTCATGACGCGGGGATCCTACCGATCCGGGATCGTGTCAGATTCCGCCGCGGGCCACGAGCTGGCTCGCGATGACGTTGCGCTGGATCTCGTTGGTGCCTTCACCGACGATCATCAGCGGCGCGTCGCGGAAGTAGCGTTCGACGTCGTACTCGGTGGAGTAGCCGTAGCCGCCGTGGATGCGGACCGCGTTCAGGGCGATCTCCATGGCGACCTCCGAGCAGTACAGCTTCGCCATACCCGCTTCCATGTCGCACCGCTCGCCGCTGTCGTACCGCTCGGCGGCGTAGCGGGCCAGCTGCCGCGCGGCGGTGAGCTTGGTGGCCATCTCGGCGAGGTAGTTGCCGATGGACTGGTGCTTCCAGATGGGCTGGCCGAAGCTCTCGCGCTGCTGCGCGTACGCCAGCGAATCCTCGAGCGCCGCGGTCGCGACACCGAGGGCGCGCGACGCGACCTGCAGGCGACCGGTCTCGAGGCCCTTCATCATGTGCGCGAAGCCCTTGCCGGGCTCGCCGCCGAGGATGGCGTCGGCGGAGATGCGGTAGTTGTCGAAGCTCAGTTCGCAGCTCTCGACACCCTTGTAGCCGAGCTTGGGCAGGTCGCGCGAGACGGTCAGGCCCGGGCCGTGCTCGACGAGCACCACGGAGATGCCCTTGTGACGCGGCGTGGCCGTCGGGTCGGTCTTGCACAGCAGCGCGATCAGGCCGGAGCGGCGGGCGTTGGTGATCCACGTCTTCGCGCCGTTGATGACCAGGTCGTCGCCGTCGCGCTTGGCGGTGGTGGTCATGGCCTGCAGGTCGGAACCACCGCCGGGCTCGGTCAGCGCCATCGTCGCCCGGATCTCACCGGTGGCCAGCTTCGGCAGGTACTTGCGCTTCTGCTCCTCGGTGCCGAACAGGGTCAGCAGCTTGGCGACGACCGTGTGGCCGCCCATGGCACCCGACAGGGACATCCAGCCGCGGGCGAGTTCCTCGGTGACCTGCACGTAGCAGGGCATCGACACCGGCGAGCCGCCGTATTCCTCCGGGACCGCCAGACCGTAGATCCCGATCTGCTTCATCTGCTCGATCCACTTCTCGGGGTACTCGTTGGCGTGCTCGACCTCCTGCACCGTCGGCTTGACCTCGCGGTCGATGAAGTCGCGGACGGTCTTGACCAGGAATGCTTCTTCGTCGTTCAGGTTGTAGCTCACGCAAGTGACCCTTCGGTTTCGGAGCGGGCCACGCGGACCCGAAACTTTGTACGGCCATTTTGTGTAGTACGGCATGCCATTGTCAATGGAGGCTTCGACGAGCACCCCCTTTGTTTCGAGAGTTTTCGGTGATAGAACCCGCTGCGCCTACCTATGGGGTGGCGCAACCCCACACAATGGCCGTACATTTAGCGCCGTTCCTGCCGCTCCGACTCTCCATGAGGTTCTCTGTGACTCCCGAGCAACACGTCCGCAGGCGAGCGGTGCTCGTCGCCCCCGGCTCCGACGAACGCAAGGCGTCCAAGGCTCTCGCCTCCGCCGCCGACGAAGTCGTCCTCGACCTCGAGGACGCCGTCACCCCCGCGCAGAAGGACGCCGCCCGCGACCTCGTCGCCCCCCTGGTCCGCGAGCACGGCAGCCGGCGCACGGTGTCGGTGCGCATCAACGGACGCGGCACCCCCTGGTTCGAGGACGACCTGCGGGCCTGCGCCGAACTCGGCGATGCCCTCGCCTCGATCGTGATCCCCAAAGTGGAGAGCGCGGCGGACCTCGCCGAGGCCGATCGCATCCTCGGCTCGTCGAACGCCGTCGTCCAGGCGCTCATCGAGACACCCGCGGGCGTGCAGCGCATCGACGAGATCGTCGGTGGTGCCCGCGTGGCGGGTGTCATCATCGGATACGCCGATCTCGGTGCCGCCCTGGGCCGTTCCCGCACCGCCGCCCCCGAGCACTGGATCTACGTGCAGGATCGGGTGCTGCACGCCGCCCGCGCCGCGGGTGTGCAGGCCGTCGACGGACCGTTCCTCGGCATCGCCGACGACGACGCCTTCCGTCACGCGGCACGCTGGGTCGCCGATCTCGGTTTCGACGGCAAGTGGGTCATCCATCCGGCCCAGATCGATTCCGCTGCAGCAGCATTCACCCCCACCGACGACCAGGTCGAGGCGGCCCGCAAGGTCCTGGCCGCACTGGAGGAGGCCGAGGCGCGCGGCGCCGGAGCCGCCCAGCTCGACGGACAGATGCTCGACGAAGCCGTCGCCGTCGCCGCCCGCCGCACCCTGACGAAGATCGGAGCCTGAGATGGCCACTCCCGCAACCGAAGCCACCCACGTCGGCGGACCCTACTTCGACGACCTGACGGTCGGCCAGGTGTTCGACACCGCCCCCGCCGTCACCATCACCGACGGCCTCGCCGCGACCCACCAGGCGATCCTCGGCGACCGCCTGCGCCTGGCGCTCGACACGCACCTGTCGACCGCGGTCGCCGCGGGCCCGATCGCGCACGCCGGCCTGGTCACCGATCTCGCGATCGGCCAGTCCACGCTCGCCACCCACCACGTCAAGGCCAACCTGTTCTACCGGGGCCTGCGCTTCCACCGGTTCCCGCGCATCGGCGACACCCTGTACACGACGACCGAGGTCGTCGGTCTCAAGAGCAATTCGGTCAAGCCGGGACGCGCCGCGACCGGGTTGGCGGCGCTGCGGATGAACACCGTGGACCAGCAGGGCCGCACCGTGCTCGACTTCTACCGCTGCGCGATGCTGCCGCTGAACCCGGCGACCGACCCGGCGACCGCGACCCGCACCGACGACCTGTCGTCGATCGGCCCGCAGGACGAACCCGAGTGGGCCGCACCGGCCGACTGGAACCTCGCCGAGTACCGCAATCGCGTTCCCGGAACGCATTTCGACCCGTCGCTCGCCGGCGCGGTCCTGCGGTCGAGCGGCGACGTGGTTTCCAGCGCACCGGAACTCGCGCGGCTGACGCTCAACATCGCCGCGACCCATCACGACGAGCGAGTCGGCGCCGCCGGCCGCCTCGTGTACGGCGGGCACACGATCGGTCTCGCGCTCTCGCAGGCCACCCGCGCGCTGCCGAATCTCGTGACGGTGCTCGGCTGGCAGTCCTGCGACCACACCGGTCCCGTGCACGAGGGCGACACGCTCACCAGCGACCTGCACGTCGAGTCCGCGACTCCCCTGCCCGGCGGCGGCGGTGTGCTGAAGCTGCGTTCGCTGGTGTTCGCGCACCGCGGCGGTGCCGCGAATGGGAACAGCGGCGAAGCGGACCCGGCGCCGGTGCTGGACTGGAAGTTCACCGCCCTGATGGCCTGAGTGCTGTTTCCGTTCAATCGAAACCGGCGTTGTGCGCGATTCTCACGTGAGCTTCGCACACGACGCCGGTTTCGTTTACTATCCGCCCGCGATCTCGTCGATCAATCCCCACGACAACGCCCGCTCAGCACCGAGCGCGACGGCGGTGACGAACAGGTGCAAGGCGCGCCAGCGACCGATCCGCCGCGGCACGCTCACGGTCCCGCCCGCCCCCGGGATCAGACCCATCGAGACCTCGGGCAACCGGAACACCGTGTCGGGCGCGGCGACGATGTGACCGGCGAACGCCGGAATCTCGATGCCCGCGCCGACGCAGTGACCGTGCACCCGTACCTCGGTGAGGTCCCGCAGGCGCGCGACCAGGCGACCGGCACCGCCGCGGGTGCGGATCAGGTGCGCGACGGCGGTGTCCGGGGTGCGGCCGAATTCGTCGAGGTCACCACCCGCGCAGAACGACGGTCCGGCACCGTCGAGGACGACCCGGCCGATGCTGTCGTCGAGCAACGCGACGCCCAGCGCCTCGACGAGGGCATCCCGCAACTGCGTGCCGTAGGCATTGCGGCGTTCGGGACGGTTCAGGGTGATGTGCAGCGTGTCGTCGTCGCGGGCGATCAGCACCGGTTCCTGCGGGGCCGGTGGCGGCAGCGGACGCGGGCCGCGCTCGTCGAGCCACCGGTGGAACTCGGGGCCGCCCTGCAGTGTCGAATAGCCGAGCGACTCGACGTCGATCGCGGCGGGCACCGGAAGCGTCTCGGCGGCACGCAACACCTGACCGGCCGTCAGCGCGGCATAGGGGTTCCAGGTGACGGCCGCGACGAACCCGGCGATCGCGTCGTCGAGGTCGCCGGACCCCACCACCGTCCGCTCGCGCGGGTCGGGACCCGCGACGTAGGTGAGGTCGAGGGCATCGAGCAGCAGGCCCAGTTCCGGAGCGTCCTCGATGTCGCCTCCCCCGAACCGGCCGACGAGCAGGCGGTCGCAGTCGCGGGCACGGTCGGCGGCGACGGGAAGCAGGTCGTCGGGCGCACCGTCCAGATCGACGACCAGCACGGGTGCGTCGAGCACCCCGCCGCCGGTGAGCAGAGGTGTGTGGGCCGCGCCGGCGGCGAGATCCGCCACCCCGATCGTGCGCACCTCGGTCTTGCCCAGTGACGCGTCGACGTTCATCCGTTCACCATTCGTTCCGCCTCGAGGTCGTCACCGCCCGAAGGCGGTCCCATCGGCCCCATCCCGGGGCAATGTAACATCGGCCACGTGTCGACCGGTCCGAGCCTTGATCCCGTCGAGGACTGGGCCGAGAGCGGAATCGCCGCCCTGACCGGTTTTCTCGACGGTCCCCCGCTGATCCCACCCGGGCGTGCCGCGACCCGGGCACGGGAACTGTCCGACTTCGTCGCGGCCGCGTCCTCCGGGGCGGTCCGGCTCGACGGCGCCCGATTGCTCTCCGAGCGCGCCGCGCTCACCGGTCACCGCAGGTCCGGGGCGGTGTCCGCGGGCGGATCGTGCCGGCTGCTGCCGACCGCCGACGGGTGGGCGGCTGTCTCGTGCGCCCGCCCCGACGATCCGATACTCCTCGGCGCGCTGGTGTGCGCCGAGATCGACGACGATCCGTGGCCGGTCGTCGGCCGGTGGTTGCGCGAGCACACCGGCGCCGAACTGGCCGAACGCGCCGAACTGCTGGGCGTCGCCGCCGCGCCCGTCGCCGCGCCGGTCGCGGTTCCGCCGGTGCCGGCCGCGCCGCGATCGGTCGAGGGCCTGCTCGTCGTCGACTTCAGTGCGCTGTGGGCCGGACCGCTGTGCGCTCATCTGCTGGGGCTCGCCGGCGCCCGCGTGGTGAAGGTGGAGACACCGTGGCGGCCCGACGGTGCGCGGCGCGGCAATCCCGACTTCTACCGGTTGCTGCACGCCGGCCACGAGTCGGTGGTGCTCGATCCGAACGTGCCCGCCGAACGCGACGCGCTGCACGGCCTGGTCGCGGCGGCGGACATCGTGATCGAAGCGTCCCGGCCGCGCGCGCTCGCCGGATTCGGCCTCGACGCGGACGCATTCGTCGCCGACGGGGGAACCTGGATGTCGATCACCGCACACGGCCGCGGCAGCAACCGCGTCGGTTTCGGTGACGACGTCGCCGCGTCCGCAGGCCTGGTCGGATACGACCGTGACACACCGGTGTTCGTCGGCGACGCGATCGCCGATCCCCTGACCGGACTGACCGCGGCGGCGCTCGCGATGTCGGCACCGAACGGGGATCGCGGGCACCTGTGGAACGTTGCGATGTCCGCGGTCGTCGCCGCCACGCTCACCGACTCCGAATCCGTTGTACCGCAGACATATCGGTCCGGAGATCGGTGGTGGGTGGACACCACGAACGGCGCCGTCGCGGTCGCCGAACCGGCCCTGCGCGAACCGTCGGGCCTCGCGCCGGCATCGGGCCGCGACACCGACAAGGTGCTGTCCGAGTTGAAGATCCGGCGATGAACACGCTGCTGGTCCGCGACGTCGAGGTCGCGGGACGGCCCGGCGTCGACGTGCTGATCCGGGCCGGGGTGATCGTCGCGATCGGTTCCGGGCTCGACGTGCCGGGTACTGCCGAGGTGCTCGACGGTCGCGGCGGGGCCCTGATTCCCGGCCTGCACGACCACCACCTGCACCTGCACGCCGCTGCCGCACAACGAATGTCGGTGCAGTGCGGTCCGCCGCACGTGCGCTCGGCCGACGACCTCACCGATGCTCTCGCCGCCGCGCCGGGCGACGACTGGATCCGCGGCGTCGGCTACATCGAGTCGGTGGCGGGACTGCTGGACTCGGCGGGCTTGGACCGGATCCACGCCACCCGGCCGGTGCGGATCCAGCACCGCAGCGGCGCGATGTGGGTGCTGAACACGGCCGCCGCCGCGCGGGTCCGGCTCGACAATGCGGATCATCCGGGGGTGGAACGCGACGAACGGGGGCGGCCCACCGGCCGGGTGTGGCGCGCGGACGACTGGCTGCGCGACCGACTGCCCGCGACCGCGCCGCCAGCCTTGGACGCCGTCGGCGCCGACCTGACGAGATTCGGGATCACGGGGATCACCGACGCCACCCCGGATCTGTCGGAGAGTTCGCTGGACGCATTGGTCGACGCCCACCTCCGCGGGATCGTGCCCCAGCGGATGCGCCTGCTCGGAGTACCGCTCCACCACGAATCATCCTGGTGCACATACTCCCTGAGCTCCGGTCCCTACAAGATCGTGCTCGCGGACTCGGGGCTACCCGAACTCGACGACCTGGTCGCGACGATCCGCCGCGTGCACGAGGCCGGACGGGCGATCGCCGCGCACTGCGTCACCCGCGAGGCCCTGCTCATCCTGCTCGTCGCGCTCGACGAGGCCGGCACCCGCCCCGGCGACCGCATCGAGCACGGTGCGTTGATCCCGGCCGAGACGATCGAGCAGCTCCGCCGGCGGGGCCTGACCGTCGTCACCCAGCCGGGTTTCCTGGCGCACCGCGGCGACGACTATCTGCACGACGTCGAACCGCGCGACCTACCGGACCTGTATCGGTGCCGGAGCCTCATCGACGGGCACGTCCCCACGGCGTTGTCCAGCGACGCCCCGTACGGCCCGCTCGACCCGTGGGAGGTGATCGCCGCCGCCGTCGACCGGCGCTGTCCCACCGGCGAGATCGTCGGGCCCGCAGAACGTATCGATTCGAGCGAGGCACTCGACCGGTACCTGGCACCGCTCGACGACCCCGGCGGCCCCGCACGCACGATCCGCGTAGGCGCCGAAGCCGACCTGGTGCTGCTCGATCGCTCTCTCACCGAGGTGTTGGCGTCACCGCAGGCGGACCGCGTGCGCGCCACCGTGATCCGCGGCGAAGTGCGCTGACGCGCCGGTGTGCCTTTGTGGCGCCCCCAGCCGCCACAAAGGCACACCGCTCACACGCTCCAGGTATTGGAACCGTTGAGCAGCGCCTGTAGATCCGCAGGCTTCTCCTGCCGCGCCTGTGCGATCTGTGCGCGCACCCCGTCGTCGTACGTGTCCCGCGCGACCGCGCGGAGAACCCCGGTGACGGTGTAGGTCAGATCGTGCGTCGACAGTCGCGTCAGCGCGTAGGCGTACTCGGGGTCGTCGGTGTGCGCGTCGTGGACGACGATGTCCTCGGGTGCGGTCTCCGCGGTCGGCACCACCCGCAGCCCGAATCCGCTTCGCACCACACACCATTGGTCGTCGACACCGAAGACGATGGGCTTGCCGTGCACGACGGGGACGAGCCGGTGCTCCGCGCCGTCCTTGCGCAGGGCGTCGAACGAGCCGTCGTTGAAGATCGGGCAGTCCTGGAGGATCTGGACGAACGCGGCGCCTCGGTGCTGCGCCGCGGCCAGCAGCACCTCGGTCAGACCCGCGCGGTCTGAATCGAGGGCGCGCGCAACGAACGTGCCCTCCGCGCCGACGGCCAGCGACAGCGGATTGAACGGCGCGTCGAGCGATCCCATCGGCGTCGACTTGGTGACCTTCCCCGTCTCGGAGGTCGGCGAGTACTGCCCCTTCGTCAGACCGTAGATTCTGTTGTCGAACATGAGAATTCGCATGTTCACGTTGCGGCGCAGCGCGTGGATGAGATGGTTGCCGCCGATCGACAGGCTGTCGCCGTCGCCGGTGACGACCCACACCGACAGGTCCGGCCGGCTCACCGCCAGGCCGGTCGCCAGGGTCGGGGCGCGCCCGTGGATCGAGTGCACACCGTACGTGTCGAGGTAGTACGGGAAGCGCGAGGAGCAGCCGATACCGGAGACGAAGACGACGTTCTCCCGCTTGATGCCGAGCTGCGGCAACACCGACCGGACAGTCGCGAGGATGACGTAGTCACCACACCCCGGGCACCAGCGCACCTCCTGCGAAGACGTGTAGTCCTTGGGCTTCTGCGGTTCGTCGGTGTGCGGCACGTGCGCGTGCGCCGTCAACCCCGTGTGCGCCGTCAACCCGAGGTCGGCACCGACTCGCATCCCACCGGTCATGCCCGCTCCCCCTTCTTCACAACTGCCGCGACCGCGGCCCGGGTCTTCGCGTCCTCCGTGGTGGCGAGGGTGCCGGCGACCTCCGCGAGCAGCGCGTCGTGCAGTTCGTCGGCCCGGAAGGCCATGCCGGACACCTTCGTCACGGGCTGGATGTCCGCGTCGAACCGGGCGCGCAGCAGCAGCGACAACTGGCCGAGGTTCATCTCGGGCACCAGCACCCGGCGGTACCCGCCGAGAACCTCACCGAGATTCGCGGGCATCGGATTCAGATGCCGCAGGTGCGCCCGCGCGATCGCGTGCCCACCGCGCCGCATACGGCGCACCGCCTCACCGATCGGACCGTACGACGAACCCCAGCCGAGAACGAGGACGGTCGCGTCACCGGTCGGGTCGTCCACGTCGAGGTCGGGCACGGTGATCCCGGCGATCCGGGCCGCGCGCACCCGCGTCATGAGTTCGTGGTTGGTGTGGTGGTACGAGATGTCGCCGGTGCCGTTGGCCTTCTCGAGTCCGCCGATGCGGTGTTCGAGACCGGCCGTCCCCGGGATGGCCCAGTCCCGGGCCAGCGTGTCCGGGTCCCGCGCATACGGCAGGTGGGCGCCCTCGCCGTTCGCACGCGCGAGGTCCGGTTCGATGGCGGGCAGCGTCGCGACGTCGGGGATCCGCCACGGTTCGGAACCGTTGGCGATCGCGCCGTCGGACAGCAACATCACCGGGGTGCGGTAGGTGACGGCGATCCGCGCGGCCTCGAGCGCCGCGTCGAAACAGTCGGCCGGGGACTGCGGCGCGACGATCGCGACCGGGGATTCGCCGTTGCGGCCGAACATGGCCTGCAGCAGGTCGGCCTGTTCGGTCTTGGTGGGCAGGCCCGTCGACGGGCCACCACGCTGGACGTCGACGACGATCAGCGGCAGTTCCGTCATCACCGCCAGTCCGATCGCCTCGGATTTCAGGGCGACACCGGGACCGGACGTGCTGGTGACGCCGAGCGCACCGCCGTAGGACGCGCCGAGCGCGGCGCCGATCCCGGCGATCTCGTCCTCCGCCTGGAAGGTGACCACGCCGAAGTGCTTGAGTTTGCTCAGTTCGTGCAGGATGTCCGACGCCGGGGTGATCGGGTAGGTGCCGAGGAACACGTCCATCCCGGCCGTCCGCCCGGCCGCGACCAGCCCGTACGCGAGCGCGGTGTTGCCGGTGATCTGCCGATAGGTCCCGGACGGCAGGGCCGCCGCTGCGATCTCGAATCGCGAGGCGAACGATTCGGTGGTTTCCCCGTAGTTCCAGCCGGCGCGCAATGCCAGAATGTTCGCCTGCGCGACCTCGGGCCGGGCCGCGAACTTCCGGTCGAGGAATTCCTCGACCGGGGCGATCGGCCGTCCGTACATCCACGACAGCACGCCGAGCGCGAACATGTTCTTCGACCGCTGCGAGTCCTTCCGTCCGAGCCCGGCCGGTTCCACGGCACCGACGGTCAGCGACGTCATCGGGATCGCATGCACCTGGTACTGCTCGAATTCCTGGGTCGCGAGCGGGTCGGAGTCGTAGCCGACCTTCGCGAGGTTGCGCTTGGTGAACTCGTCGATGTCGACGATGAGGATTCCGCCGGCCGGCAGGTCCGCGATGTTCGATTTCAGCGCGGCCGGGTTCATCGCGACGAGCACGTCGGGGCGGTCGCCGGCGGTGAGGATGTCGTACTCGGCGATCTGGATCTGGAAGCTCGAGACACCGGGCAGCGTGCCCTGCGGAGCGCGGATCTCCGCAGGGAAGTTCGGTTGGGTGGCCAGGTCGTTGCCGAACGCGGCGGCTTCGGCGGTGAACCGGTCCCCGGCGAGCTGCATGCCGTCGCCGGAGTCGCCGGCGATGCGGATGACCACCTGTTCGAGGGCGGTCACCTCGCCGCTACGGTCCGGTTCCCCGACCGCGCTGCGTCCTGCTGAACTCTGTACGTCCGAACTCATAGGCGAGTCTCACTTCCTTGTGTGACCGAACCCTGCCGTGCGCACTCTCCATCGTCGTCCTCAGCCGGACGGACGCAACCTGCCCCGGTCGTCGCCCGTCGTCGTCGCGGCCGCGAACTCGAGAACCTGCGGCCAGGACACCGCATACGCTGCGGCGTTGACCGGGTTCGTGTGCCGGGCACGCACGCTGAAACCGTGCTCGGCACCCGGATAAACGTGCATTACGGTCGCGCCCGACTCCCGGTTCTGCAAGGTCGTCTGCAACCGGGTGAACGTGTCCGGCGACATGATGGTGTCGGCGCCCGCGTGCAGCACCATCACCGGCGCGGCGATCCGCCCGGCGCTGTCGACGGCATCGACGGTCTGGTTCGGGGGCCTCTCGTCGTGGATCGACGGGTGGTAGGCGACGACGTTCGCCAGCCGGTCGTCGCGGCTGCCGAGGATCAGGGCGAGGCGTCCACCGAGGCACCAGCCGATCACACCGACCGACTCGAGTTCCAGTTCGCCGAACATGTGGTCGAGCAACGTGCGCATCTCGGCGACGCATGCCTCGTCGTCGAGGCCGTTCATCAGTTCGACGAGGCGTTCGCGCGGGGCGTCGTCGTCGCTGACCCCGTGGAACGGGTCCCACACGAGCGCGGTCAGTCCTGCTCCGGCGATGTCCTCGGCGTATTCGCGGACCTGCGCGCCGATGCCGGTGATCATGGGGAGAAGCAGCATCCCGCCGCGGCTGCGTCCGAGCGGGCGCGCGAAGAACGCCGACAATCCGCCGACAGTGATGCGTTCGGCCTCGATATCCTTCATGACCTCGAACGTACGTCACAGGTGCGCCCGTTGTGGGCATCTACACGCACAGCTGGGGCACTGCACTGCCCACCTGCCGGAACCCGCCGCGCGACTGTGACTTGCCATGCCCTAATCTGCCGACTATGACACGCACCACACTCATCACCGGTGGCACCGGCGGCCTGGGCTCCGCCGTGACCGCGCATCTGCTGGCGGCGGGCTGGCGGGTCGTCGTGCCGTGGCTCGTCAAGGAGGAGCTCGACCGCGTCCCCGAACACCCGAACCTGCACCTCATCGAGGCCGACCTGTCCGACGAGGCGCAGCTCGAAGCAGCCGTCGACCTCGCCGCCGATCCCGATGCCCCGCTGTTCGGTGTGGTCAACCTGGTCGGCGGCTTCGTGTCCGGTCAGCGTGTCCACGAGGCTCCGGTCGAGGTGCTCGACTCCCAGATCGACCTCAATCTGCGCACCACCTACGCGGTGACGCAGGCGGCGCTGCCGCATCTGATCCGCGGTGGCGGCGGCTCCGTGGTGTGCATCTCGGCGGCCACGACCAACAATCCGTTCACCGGCGCAGCCGCCTACATCGCGTCGAAGGCAGCGGTCGCGTCGCTCGTGCAGTCCCTCGCCGTCGAGTACCGGCCCGACCGAATCCGCGTCAATGCGCTGTTGCCCGGGGTCATCGACACCCCCGGCAACCGGGCCGCGATGCCCGACGCGGACACGACGCACTGGTCGAAGCCGGAGGACATCGCGAAGGTCATTTCGTTCCTGTTGTCCGACGAGAGCTCGGCGATCACGCGCGGACTGATCCCGGTGACCAGCCTCGGCTGAGCTCAGTCGGGCTGTTCGGACAGATGGGCGCGCCGCGCGAGGGTCGCACCGATACCGGCCGCGGCCGCGCGTACCGACGCGGCGTGCTGCTGCGGCCGGAACCCGGTCACCGGGCCGGTGACACTGATCGCGGCGACGGCACGTCCCTCCGATTCGAAGATCGGGGCGCCGACGCACACGATGCCCGGCGCGGACTCCTCGAACTCGTAGGACACGCCCTCGGCGATCACCCGGTCGAGCAGCTGCCGCAGCATGCCGGGGGTCGCGACGGTGCGCGGAGTGCGGCGCGGCAGCGGGCCGGTGAGCACCTGCGTCACCACCTCGGGTTCCGCCCACGCCAGCAGGGCACGCCCGATTGCGGTGCAGTACAAAGGCATCCGGCCGCCGACCCGAGACGGTGCGCCGACCTGCCGGTGGCCGCCGATCTTGGTCAGGTAGATGACCTCCATGCCGTCACGGATCCCGAAATGCACCGTCTCGTGGGTGCGTTCGTACAGGTCCTCCATGAACGGGATCGCGACCTCGACGAGACTGCGCTCCACCGAGGCGCGCATCCCCAGTTCGAAGAGGTGGCGGCCGAGCCGGTACCCGGCCGGGGTGCGTTCGAGCAGCCGCACCCCGACGAGATCGGTGGCGATACGGTGCAGCGAAGCCTTCGGGATGCCGGTGCGGCGGGCGAGTTCGGCCAGGCTGACGCCGTGGTCGTCGATCGTGAAGGCGTGCAGCACGATCATGACCTTGCCGAGCACCGTGTTCCGGTCGAGGGCACCGTGCGCGCCGCCGGCACCGACCTCGTCCGTCCCGTTCTCAGCCACCCGCGTGCCTTCCACACTCTCTCCGCGCTCGCCTGCACTCGTCGCGTTTTTCGAGCGAACGTACCGTTCCGTCGGTCGAAGGAGCCGAACGGTACGTTCGCTCCGGTAACCCACAGTAACGGCGAGCGGTCACGCGGACAGTACGCGACCCAGCTTCCGCGCGCGGGCGTATGCGCGGCGCTCCGCGTACGTCATGCCGCCCCAGATGCCGTGCGTCTCGTCCGCCTGCAGCGCCGTCTCGCGGCATTCGGCGACCACCGCGCACGATCGGCAGATCGATTTGGCCGCGGCTTCGGCGCGCGCCGCCGCGAGCCGGCCGTCCTCCTTCTGCGGGAAGAACGTCGTGGTGTCCATGCCCCGGCAGCGTGCCCACAGGGTCCAGTCGCGGTCCGTCATCTCGTGTCCTATGCGGTGGTGATCGAGGCGGCCATGCCCTGGCCGCCGCCGATGCACATGGTCACCAGTGCTCGGCCGCCGCCACGGCGCTTCAGTTCGTGCAGGGCGGTCGCCGTCATGCGCACACCGGTCGCGCCGATCGGGTGGCCCAGCGAGATACCGGATCCGTTGACGTTGAGGCGGTCCCGGTCGTCCCAGCCCCATTCCTTCAGCACACCGAGAACCTGACAGGCGAACGCCTCGTTGAGTTCGACGAGATCGAAGTCGTCGAATCCGAGTCCGGTGCGGTCGAACAGCTTCCGGGTCGCCGCGACCGGGCCGAGACCCATGGTCGCGGGATCGCAGCCCGCGGCGGTCCAGCCCTCCAGGAATCCGATCGGCTCGAGCCCGTACTCGTCGAGCTTGTCCTCGGCGACGACGAGAAGAGCTGCGGCAGCGTCGTTCTGCTGGCTTGCGTTGCCGGCGGTGACGACGCCGTGCGGCGTCACGGTACGGAGCTTGGCGAGCGATTCGACGGTGCTGTCGGGCCGGATGCCCTCGTCGCGGGAGACGACTGTGGTGTTCCCCTTGCGGTCGACGATCTCGACCGGCACGACCTCGTCATCGAAACGCCCTGTCTCCCAGGCTTCGTGGGCGCGGCGGTGACTTTCCGCTGCGAGCGCGTCGGAGTCCTCACGCGTGATACCGCACTGCTTGGCGACGTTCTCCGCGGTCTCGATCATTCCGCTGATCTTGCCGAAACGCCATTCCGGCTGCGACCGCTCGCGACCGCGGTCGAGGCGGTCGTAGAGGTTCAGGCTGCCGGCGCGGGTGCCCCAGCGGGCACCGGTCGTGTAGTGCTCGATGTTGCTCATCGACTCGACGCCACCGGCGACGACGACGTTCGCGGCGCCGGTCTGCACCATCATCGCGGCGGTGACCAGCGCCTGCAGGCCGGTGCCGCAGCGGCGGTCGGTCTGGATTCCGGCGACCGAGATCGGCAGGCCCGCGTCGAGGGCGGCCCAACGACCGATGCACGGCGCCTCGGAGCTCGCGTAGGACTGCCCGAACGCGACCTCCTCGATCAGTTCCGGGTCGACGCCGGAGCGCGCGACGGTCTCCTTGACGACGGTGGTCGCGAGGGAGACGGCGGACACGTCCCGGAGTGCACCACCGAATCGGCCGACGGGCGTGCGGACGGGGGCGACGAGGGCCGCTCGGGTCATGGATTAACTCCTCAACGGGAACAAGATTTGTACGGCCATTTTTCGGTACGCGACCGCCCACGTCAACAGGGCACGCCCCGGAATCTCCCCGAACACGCAATCGGGGCCGGATTCGCGACCGACAAACGGTGCAAATCCGGCCCCGATTGGCCGTACATTCTCTAGCCGACGATGCCGGCGGCCCGCAGCCCCGCGATCTGCTCGTCGGTCAGCCCGAGCTCGGCCATCAACGCGTCGGTCTGCTCGCCGAGCGCGGGCACCGCCCCCATCGGCAGTTCGACGTCCCGGAAGTTCATCGGCGGACGAACCGCCCGAATGGGACCGGCCGGGGTCTCGACCTCGCGCCACCGGTCGCGGGTGTCGAGCTGCGGATGCTCGATGAGCCCGCGCAGATCACGCAACTGCGCGGCGGGCACGCCCGCGGCGGCCAGCTTCTCGTCGAGCACGGCGCTCGCGAACTGCTTCGTCGCCGCCCCGACGAGCGCGTCGACCTCCTCGCGGCGCCGTACCCGCTCGACGTTCGTCGCATAGCGCGGGTCGTCCGCCAGTTCCGGCAGCCCCAGCACATCGGTCAGGGTGCGCCAGCCGCGATCGTTCTGGACGCCGATGAGGATCTCGCCGTCGGCGGTCGGGTACTTGTCGTACGGCGCGATCGACGTGTGCGCCAGTCCCATTCGCGGAACCTGTCGATCTTGATACATCTGCAGGTACATCGGGTAGCCGAGCCATTCGGCGGTCGCGTCGAACATCGAGACGTCGATCGTCGCGCCCACACCGGTGCGGCAACGACGCAGCAGCGCGGCCTGGATCGAGGTCAGCGCGTACATACCGGCGGCGATGTCCGCGGTGGGGATGCCGGTCTTCACGGCCGTCTCGGGAGTCCCGGTGATCGAGCACAGCCCGGTCTCCGACTGCACCAGCAGGTCGTACGCCTTCCGGTCGCGCATCGGGCCGTCCGTGCCGTAACCGGACATGTTCACGACGATCAGTTCGGGATGGTCGGCGCGCAGGTCGTCGGCGCCGAGCCCAAGTCGTTCGGCCGCGCCGGGCGCCAGGTTCTGCAGGAACACGTCGGCACCGGCGATCAGGGATTTCACGGCGGTGATCCCGTCGCCGGCCTTCAGATCGACGGCGAACGACTCCTTGCCCCGGTTGAGCCACACGAAGTGGGCGGCCTGCCCCAGCACGGCACTGTCGTAGGCGCGGGCGAAATCGCCGTCGCCGACCCGTTCCACCTTGATCACCCGGGCACCCAGGTCCGCGAGGTGCCGGGTCGCGAGCGGCGCCGCGACCGCCTGTTCGAGGCTCACCACGGTGAAACCGGCCAAGGGGAGGTCCGACGACCCGCTGTCGTTCGCGCTGCGTTCGGTCATGTCTTCCAGCAGTACCAGACGCGTCCGCACCCGTGTCGACCGCATTCTGTGCAGGCCACCCGGCCAGCACCGCAGATTGATACGCATTCACTAACAATCCCGGCGGCATCAAGTATTGGACAGCCACAGTTTGCGCTGGAATTCTTTGTGATGCGGAGCACACAGCTTGCTCGGCATTCGAGAACCCCATCCCCAGAGAAGAGAGGACGAGGTATGAGTGCGTCCCCCACCGACCGGGAAGCGACGAAGAAGGCCCGCAAAGCCGGAATCGCCTCCTTCGTCGGCACCACCATCGAGTGGTACGACTTCTACATCTACGGCACGGCGGCAGCGCTCGTCTTCGGCAAGATCTTCTTCTCCGACGACCTTCCGGCCGGGGTCGCGACACTGCTGGCGTTCGTGACGCTGTGGGCCGGCTTCCTCGCCCGCCCCATCGGCGGCATCATCTTCGGTCACCTCGGCGACCGCATCGGCCGCAAGAACACCCTGGTGATCACACTGATCATGATGGGTATCTCGACGGTCGGCGTGGGCCTGTTGCCCACCCACGCGCAGATCGGAATGTGGGCACCGATCCTGCTGGTCCTCCTGAGAGTTCTGCAGGGCGTTGCGGTCGGCGGCGAATGGGGCGGCGCCGTCCTGATCGCCAGCGAGAACGCGCCCAAGGGCAAGGGCATCCTGTACTCCGCGTTCGCGCAGCAGGGCTCACCCGCGGGCAACCTGCTGGCGACCATGGCGTTCTTCCTGCTCTCGTCGATGCCGACGCCCGAATTCCTCCTCTACGGATGGCGCATCCCGTTCCTCTTCTCGGGCCTGCTCGTGATCGTCGGCATGGTCATCCGGCTCAAGCTCGAAGAGTCCGACGCGATGAAGGCGGTGCTCGCCAAGAAGAAGGTCGTCAAGCTGCCGATCGCCGAGGTGCTGCGCAAGCACTGGGTGCTCGTGCTGCTCGGCGCCGGCGCCCTGCCGCTCGCCCAGGTCACCTACTTCAAGAACACGTTCGCATTGTCCTGGGCGACAAGCGAACTCGGATACGAGCGCGGCACGTTCCTCGGCATCATCGCGATCGCACTCGTCGTCCAGTTCATCGTGCAGCCGTTCGGTGCTGTGCTCGTGTCGAAGATCGACATGCGCGTGGCGATGTGCCTGATGATCGTCCCCGAGCTGTTCCTGATGCCGGCCATGTTCTACGCCATCCGCACCGAGACATTCGCGATCGCGGCGATCGGCATGTGCCTCGCGACGATTCCGCACTCGATGTTCTACGGGGCGATCGGCGGAATCCTCGCCCGTGCCTTCCCCGCGAAGATCCGCTACTCGGGCCTGTCCACGGCCTACCAGCTGTGCTCGCTCGTCGTCGGCGGCGGCACCCCGGTCCTCGCACAGTGGCTGCTCAACCGCTCCGGCAGCGTCACCGGCGTCGCGATCGCCGCCGGAACGTACGCCGCGGTGTCGCTGGTGTGCACCTTGCTTCTGCTCAAGCGCACCGGTTACAACCCGAAGGCACTGTCGATCGCGGAGCAGGCCGACGAGGCCGAGCTGGAGCTCGAGGCGCAGGAAGCGGCCGAGAGCGCCGAGCCTGCGACCCACACCGAGTCCGCAGCCGAATCGACCCGACGGGTCCACGTCGGAGCCTGACCGACCACCCGATACACCGAGCGGTGCCGAACCCTTCGAAGGGTTCGGCACCGCTCGACTTCGTCAGGCTCCACCGTTCGGAGTCGGCAGAGCCGCAGCACCCGGGGTCGGCAAAGCCTCCTCCGAAAGCCGGAGGACCTCCGCGAGCGCCGGACTGGTGTCGTCCTCCCGCCACACGAGCCGCACATCGATCGGCGGCTGCCCCTCGAGTGGTACGAACACCACCTCCGGGTTGACGACGTGCTGAGCCACCGACGAGACCGTCAGAGTGCAGCCGACATCGGCGGAGACCAGCGCGGCCAAGGACAGGGAATCCGGTGCGCTCTGCACGATCCGCGGCGTGAACCCGGCGTCGTGCGCCAGACGCAGCAGCAGCTCGCGCAGCATCGACCCCGGCTCGGCGGGGAGCATCACCCACGGTTCGTCGGCGAGTTCGTCGAGACGCAGGCTCGTCCGCCCGGTCAGCCGGTGCTCGCGGGGCAGCCCGATCACCAGGTCCTCACGGGCGACGACCCGCGACGCGATCCCGGGCGGGAAGAACAGCAGTCGCACGATGCCGATGTCGAGGGTGCCCTCCGCGAGCCGGTTCACGACTTCGCTGGCGTAACTCGATCCGGCGAGCACGAATTCGATGCCCGGATGTGTACGTCGCACCAGCTTCGCCCACCGGCCCACCAGATGGTGCGACGACGAACCGGCGAACCCGATCCGCACTCGTCCGGTCCGGCCGCGCCCGGCGGCGGTCACCGCCATCTCGGCCAGGCGTACCGCGTCGAGGATGGCACGAGCCGGTTCGACGAGGGCACGTCCCGCCTCGGTCAGCCGGACGCTGCGCGTGCTCCGCTCGAACAGCGTTGCCCCGAGCCCCTTCTCGAGTTGCCGAATGGTGCGGCTGAGCGGCGGCTGCGCCATGTGCAGGCGCTGCGCGGCCCGCCCGAAGTGCAGCTCCTCCGCGACCGCAAGAAAGGCTCTGATCTCATGGATCTCCACCACTCCAGATTATTCCTCATCTGATATCAGAGCAGACAACACTTTGTATTGGACTGCATCTATTGCGCATGTCACAGTCATAGGACAGCAGAGAACGATCAGGAGTTCGCAATGGCCGCAGACAAAGTCATGACGATGCGCGACGCCGTCGCCACGTACGTGCAGGACGGGATGACGGTCGCCCTCGAAGGCTTCTCGCACCTCATCCCGTTCGCGGCCGCCCACGAGATCATCCGGCAGGGCCGCAGGGACCTGACGCTGTGCCGGATGACGCCCGACATCATCTCCGACCAGCTCATCGCCGCCGACTGCGTCTCGAAGCTGGTCGCGTCGTTCTTCGCGAGCGGCTCCGCCGGATCGCTGTACGAAATTCGTCGACGCATCGAGAAGCACGACCCCGTGAAGCTCGAGGTCGAGGAGTACAGCCATTACGGGATGGTGTGCCGCTACCAGGCCGGCGCGGCCGGATTGCCGTTCTTCCCGCTGCGTTCCTATGCCGGCAGCGACCTGCCCGCTCTCAACCCGCAGATCCGCCTCGTCGACGACCCGTACGGCGAGGGCAGCATCTACGTTGTGCCACCGCTGAATCCGGATGTGACGATCATCCACGCGCAACGCGCCGACCGGTCCGGCAACGTCCAGATCTGGGGCATCGCCGGTGTCCAGCAGGAAGCGGTGTATGCGGCGAAGCACGCGATCGTCGTGGTCGAGGAGATCGTCGACGACGACGTGATCCGCTCCGACCCGAGCCGCACGCTCGTCCCGTCCCACGCGGTGGATGCCGTCGTCGTGTGCCCGCGCGGCGCGCACCCGTCCTATGCGCAGGGCTACTACGACCGCGACTGCGCGTTCTACCGCCGGTGGACGGCGATCAGCAAGGACCCGCAGGCACTGCGCACGTGGCTCAAGGAGTGGGTGTTCGAACTCCCCGACCACGGCGCCTACCTCGCCAAGCTCGGCGACGATTACTGGAGCGACCTCGAGGTCGCACCGCGCCATTCCGGTACCGTCAACTATGGGAGCCGAAAGTGACTGCTGCCGAAACCTTCTCCACGACAGAGCTGATCGTCTCGGTCGCCGCACGCGCCCTGGCCGGTAAGACCCGGGTCTTCGCGGGCGTGGGACTTCCGACACTCGCGGTGGATCTCGCGGCCCGCACGTCGAACCCCGACGTGGAGCTGATCTACGAATCCGGTGTCTGCGGTGCACATCCCGAAGCGATGGCCGAGGGGATCGCCGACTCGGTGGTGGTGTCCGGTGCCGAGTCCGTCGTCTCGATGGCGTCGCTGTTCGGATACGTGCTGCAGGGCGGCAACGTCGACGTCGGGTTCCTCGGCGCCGGGCAGATCGACCGATACGGCAGCCTGAACACCAGCATGATCGGCGACTGGGAGAAGCCAACCGTGCGATTGCCGGGGGCAGGCGGCGCCGCCGAGATCATGCCGAATGCGGGTGAGGTCTTCGTGGTGATGCGCCGGCACGACCCGAGCTCCTTCCCCGCCGAGCTCGACTTCTGCACGTCCCCGTCCCCGGTGCGCGCCCGCGAGGCCGGTGTCGGGATGATGCCGCGCGGCAGGGGCGTCACCAAGGTGTTCACGAGCCTGGGTGTGCTCTCCCGCAGCGGTCCGTTCGACGAACTCGAACTCACCAGCGTGCACGAAGGCGTCACCGTCGACGAGGTGCGCGCCGCGACCGGCTGGGATCTGAAGGTCTCGGACACCCTGACCGTGACCGAACCTCCCACCGCCCACGAGATCCACCTGCTGCGCGACGAGATCGACAAGGTGCGTCTCTACCTGCGCTGACCCTGCCCCTCGTGCGCGTTTTCGGTAGTTGCTGCTACCGAAAACGCGCACGGGTCAGGGGGCCACGGGGTAATGGCTTCGGACCGCGATGCGGTTCCACGCGTTCATGACGATCGCGAGCCACGTGATCGCGGAGACCTGCTCGTCGTTGAGCGAGCCGTCGTCCCATTCGTGACGACCGGGCTCCATGGGGTGCGTGACCTCCTCCGCGAGCGCGAGCGCGGCCCGCTCCTGTTCGGTGAAGTACTGCGACTCCCACCAGGCCGCGAGGACCGCAAGACGGTCCGTGGTCTCGCCCTTGTCGAGCGCATCGCGGGTGTGCATGCGCAGGCAGAACGCACATCCGTTGAGCTGCGACACCCGGATCTTCACCAGTTCGGCCAGCTTCGGATCGAGCCCGGCCCGCGCGACGGCCTCCTCGACCTCCTTGTTCAGCGCCAGCACGCTCTTGTACGGGGCCGGATGCTGCTTACCGAGATTCACGTGCGCCATCGTCGAGGTCCTTCCGGCGAGCGAAACCGGCCCGGATGCGACCGGCCGTTTCATTCTGCCAGTCGCACCCGGGCCGCCGGGGCAGCTACGCGGAACCTCCGGTGAGCAACGCCCACACGTCGCCGGACGCGACCGCGGTGTCGAGCAGTTCCGCGTCCCACGACGCGAGTGATCCGAATTCACTGCGCCACGACAGGATCCGGTTCGCGTGCCGGTGTAGTTCGTGTTCCATCGTGAATCCGATCGCACCGAGCGCCTGGTGTGCGTTCCGCGCGATCTTCCCCGCCGCATGCCCGGCACAGGACACCGCCGCGGCGATGTCGAATCGTGTTGCCGCGTCGTCGAATCCGCGTTCGACGGCGGAATCGACCGCGGCGTCGGCGGCAGCCCGTGCGAGTGCCGCCTCGGCGGCCAGATCCGACACCAGCGCCTGGACGGCCTGGAACTTGCCCAGGGCGCGTCCGAACTGCACGCGGGCGGTGGTGTGTTCGACGACCAGTTCGAGGATGCGGTCCATCGCGCCGGCCGACATCAGCGCGCGTGCCAGCGCGCCGCGGTACCGGAACTGCCCGGCGACGGTCTCGGATACCGGCGTGCCGGACAGTTCGGACAGATCGACACGCACGTGGTCGCGGGGTTCGGCCGCGAGGTTGACCGCTGCGGTCAACTCGATGCGATCGCGCGGCACGTCGGCCACCGACCATCCGTCGGTGCCCTGCCACAGCACGACGACGGCATCCGCGTAGCGCGCCCACGGCACGTACCGGGCCTGCCCGTCGGCGTCGAGCACCGCGGCGGTGCGCACCCCCTCCTCGACGGGAAGGCCGGCCTGTTCGAGCAGCCATCCGGCGAGCAGATCGTGTTCGGCGACGGGGACGGCTGCGGCGGCGCGCCCGGCCGCGGAGAGCAGCAGCGCGGCCTCGGTCCAGCCGGCGCCGCTGCCACCGCTGGCCTCGTCACCGGTGAGCCGGGTCAGGCCGAGCTCGGCGAGCGTGGTCCACAGCGGACGGTCGAGCTCGACGACCTCCCCGATCCGGTGGTCGTCGCCGGCGGTGAGGACCTCACCGAGCATCTTTTCGAAGTCCTGCAATTCGGTCGACTGCGTCATCTCAACCCCAATCCTCGTGCGATGACCCCGCGCAGGATCTCGCTCGTACCACCGCGCAGCGTGAAACCGGGTCGCTGCATCACACCCGCACGGACCAGCTGCGCGAGCTGGTCGTCGCCGGGGCCGTAGCCGACGAGTTCGTCGGCGAGGTCGGCGATGTCGCCTTCGAGCCCGGTGCCGAGCACCTTCACGACCGACGCCGACAGGGCCGCGTCCTCACCGCGCTGCAGCGATTCGGAGACGGCACGCGACATGCGGCGCAGCCCCGCGATCCGGCCGATCGACGCGCCGATCCGCGGATCGCGGTCGACGCTGCCGGCGCCCGCGCCGCGCACGAGCTCCTCGAGGAGACCGAACGTGGACAGGAATCGTTCCGGCCCGCTGCGCTCGAAGCCCAGTTCGCTGGTGACCTGCTCCCAGCCGGAGCCGATGGTGCCGAGCACCAGGTCGTCGGGAACGAACACGTCGTCGAGCAGCACCTCGTTGAAGTGGTGCTCACCGGACATCGACAGGATGGGGCGGATCGTCACACCGGGCGAGTCCAGCAGCACGATGAACTGGCTGAGCCCGTCGTGTCGGTGCGCCGGGTCCAGCGGCGCGGACCGGGCCAGGGCGAAGAACGCGTCGGCGTGATGCGCACCGGAGGTCCACAGCTTGGTGCCGCTGATGCGCCAGCCGCCGTCCACCTGCGTCGCCCGGGTCTTCACGCTCGCGAGGTCGGAACCGGAGTCGGGTTCGGACATGCCGATGGCCCAGCAGATTTCACCGGCCGCGATGCCGGGGAGGAACCGCCGCTTCTGCTCCTCGGTGCCGTACTTCAGCAGCGACGGCGCGGCCTGCCGGTCCGCAACCCACTGGGCCGCGACCGGGGCACCGACCGCCAGCAGTTCCTCGGTGACGACGAACCGCTCCATGAACGTGCGCCCGTGCCCGCCGTACTCGGTGGGGATCGTCATGCCGATCCAGCCCTTCGCGGCGAGCGACCGCGTGAAATCGGGATTCCACCGCGTCAGCCAGGTGTCGATGCCGGGGGTGAAGACCCCCTTCTCGATCTGCTCGTGCAGGAACTCCCGCACCTCGGCCCGCAGTTGCGCGAGCGTGGGATCGGGGGCGCCGGCCGGCGGCACCAGTTTCGTACTCATGTCCTAACCTTTCTTCCCGGCCGACGATTCCGGTATTTCCCCGGGGCACAGGAGGTTCAATGCCATCTCCGCGTACCGTTCGCCGAGTTCGGCGGGAGTGTCGGGTCCGTTCGGGTCGTACCAGTTCGCGATCGCGGCCGTCATCGCGAGAATCGACTTGCGGCAGTCGTCCGGGTACTTCGTCGTGAAGACCCCCGCCCCGACACCGTCGTCGATGATCGTGCGGATCCGCTGCCGCCCCACCCGTCGCCGCTCGTCGTAGAGCCGCGCACCCTCGGGTTCGAGGTTGCGGATCTCGGTGGCGATCATGCGCCCGTGTTCGGGGAACTGCGTGCGGAATTCGACGTTCGCGCGGACGAATGCGCGCAACTGCTCGACCGGATCGTCACCGGCGGCTTCCAGCGCCTTCTCCCACAGCGAGTCGTAGGTGTCGACGCCGTCCATGAGGATGGCGAGCAGCAGATCCTGCTTGTTCTTGTAGTGGTAGTACAGGGCGGACAGGCTCACGCCCGCCTCCTGCGCGATGGTGCGGATGGACGAGGAGCCGTATCCGTTGCGGACGAACTCCTTTCGCCCCACCTCGACGAACATCCGCTGCCGCGGTGACAGTGCCATCAGTGCGCCTCGGCATCCGCGTACGTGTCGATCAGCTCCCGCAACGCGCCCTTGACCATCTTGCCGGTGGGGGTGCGCGGCAGGTCGCCGACGAACCGCACCCGGCGAGGGCACTTGAACGACGACAGCCGGTCGCGGCAGTAGTCGATGATGTCGCGTTCGGTGTCGTCGCCGGTGGCCACACCGGGGACGAGGTGGACGAATGCCTCCACCCGTTCCCCGAAGTCGCGGTCCGGCACCCCGACCACCGCGACGTCGGCGACGGCCGGGTGCAGTGCGAGCAGGTTCTCGATCTCTTGAGGGTAGATGTTCACGCCACCCGAGATGATCGTGAAGTTGTCGCGTCCGGTCAGGAAGAGGAAGCCGTCGGCGTCGAGGTAACCGAGGTCGCCGGTCGTCATCCAGTCCTCGTGGACCGGATGCCTTGTGCGCGCCGTCTTCTCGGGATCCTTGTGGTACTCGAGCCGATAGTCCTGTCGCTCGAAGTACAGGACACCGATCTCCCCCGACGGAAGTTCGTTCCCCGCCTCGTCGCAGATGTGCGCGATGCCGAGTGTCCCCGGCCCGCCCGCCCGGCCGACGCTGCCCGGCTTGCGGAGCCACTC